>DATCOZ010000080.1:0-2334 GCA_036564345.1 Candidatus Dormiibacterota bacterium
GTTGCCCTGGCGGGCAGCCTCGATCGCGGCCTTCTGGCTGTCGCCGTCGACAGCGAGGGTGACCGACATGTGGGGGAGGACGACCATGTCGTCCATGGGGAGGACTGGTAGTAGCTCGGACTTTGGGGTTTCCATGATTGACTCAATCTCTACCCGTCCCGGGGAATTCCCTAACACCACACCAGTAAGCCGGCCATTCGGCCGGACGCGGCCAAAAGGGCACAAATGGCCGTGTCGCGAGCGCCAGATACGGCCAAAAGGGCACAAATGGCCCGCTTGCCCGGCTCGCTCTTCGGGTCTCTAGACCCCTGCTCTCTGTCTACCTTGCCGCGCCACCGCGTCAATCGTGACGGCGGCCAGGAGGACGCCGCCCGTGACCATGAACTTCACGTCCGAGGCAGCGCTGAGGAGCGCCAACCCGTTGTTGATCGACCCGATGACCAGGGCCCCGGTGAAGGCCGACCAAACCGTGCCACGCCCGCCGAACAGGCTCGTGCCACCGATCACCGCCCCGGCGATCGCGTTCAACAGCGTGTCCCCAGTGCCCGACGAATAGCTCACCTCGAGGACGCGCGACGCGCCCATGATGCCGCCCGCGGCGGCCATGGTCCCGCACAGCGCGAACACCGCGATCCGGATGCCGTTGACGGAGATACCGGCGCGGCGAGCAGCCTCTGCATTGCCGCCGACAGCGAATATATGGCGCCCGAACTTCGTGCGCGTGGTGATGATGTCGAACCCCGCGACAAACCCGAGGAGGATCAGAAGGGAGAGCGGCACGCCGTGGTAGGAGGCCAGGACGGCTACTGCTGCAAACAGCACCGCGACGATGGCCACGAACTTGACCACATCGCCAACCAGGCCCGTCTGGGGAAGTCCGGCCCGGCCCCGCCGGCTCCGCCTGATGAAAAGGTCGAGCCCAAGGATGAGCGAAACGGCAACCGCGACTCCCCAGCCGACGGTGGCCGAAAAGGAATACCCGGCCAGGTTGAGGATGGTCGGGTCGTTGATGTTGATTGTGCCGGTCTCTCCCATCACGTGGAGCTGGGCGCCAAACCACGTCAACAGGCCGGCCAGGGTGACCACGAAGGAAGGGATCTTGAAACGCGTGAAGAAGAAGCCCTGGAAGGTCCCGATCGCTGCGCCCGCGAGCAGGCCGGCCGCGATGGCTGGAAACGCCGCCCAACCTTTCTGGTAGCTGAGCAATGCGGTGATCGCGGAGCACAGGCCGTAAACAGACCCAACCGACAGGTCGATCTCGCCAAGGAGCAAGACCAGCACGATGCCGACGGAGACGATCCCGATGTCGGCAACCTGCGTCGCCAGGTTGCTGATGTTCGCGGCGCTCAGGAAGAGCGGGTTGAGGAAGTAGAAGACGATCCAGATCAGGACCAAGCCTGCGATGACCGGCAGCGAGCCGATGTCGCCCTGGCTGACCCTGCGCCAGAAAGCAGAAAGGCTGCTGGTGGCCGGCGTCGGCGTCGGCGTCGGTGCGCTGGGCGCCTCCGGCGTTGAACTCACGCTTGTACTTGAGGCTGAAACTTGCCGAACTCGGCGCCGGTGATCGCCGCGACGATCGACTCTTCAGACGACGCCTTGCGGTCGAACGTCCCGACGCGCCGGCCGAGCCGCAGGACGACGATTCGGTCCGCGACCTCGAACACGTTGGCGAGGTTGTGGCTGATGACGACCACACCCAACCCTTGATTGCGCAGGCGCAGGATCAGCTCCAGCACCTGCTTTGTCTGCTGCACTCCGAGCGCAGCGGTCGGCTCGTCCAGCAGCACCACTTTGGCTTTCCACATCACAGACCGCGCGACCGCCACCGATTGACGCTGTCCGCCGGAGAGCGCGGCCACGGGGTTGCGAGGATTCGGGATCTTGACGTCCAGCGTCTTGAGCACCTCTCGAGCGCGCTGCTCCATGCGCTCCTCGCTCAGCAGGAGGATGGGCGGCGGCTGCACCTCCTCGCGCCCGAGGTAGAGGTTGGCGACGACATCCAGGTTGTCGCAGAGGGCGAGGTCCTGGTAGACGGTCGAGATGCCGAGGGCCACCGGGTCGCGCGGGCCGTGGATGGCGACGTGGTGGCCCTCGAACAGGATCTCGCCGGAGTCCGGGATGTTGATGCCGGCGATGGTTTTGACGAGGGTTGACTTGCCGGCTCCGTTGTCGCCGACGAGCGCTACGACCTCAGCTGGAAAGACGTCGAAGTCGACGTCGGAGAGGGCCTGCACCGCACCGAAGTGCTTGCTGATATGACGGAGCTGCAGGACGGGCTGATGGTCGGTGGCAGTGGAAGGAGTCGGGCCGCTGGAAGGAGTAGAAGGCGGGGGG
>DATCOZ010000088.1:0-4390 GCA_036564345.1 Candidatus Dormiibacterota bacterium
TGGCTGGCGACTAGAGCGGGCGATCAAGACTGACAGCTAATTGACAGCTACCGGCACGAACGACGGCGACCAGTTACGAACGATCGAGAGGCCTGAAGGTCCGGGTTTGTATAGGTGGCGAACGGCGACGAACCGCTGCGGACAGGCCGACAGCGGCTTCCTAAACCGCGGGTCTGAGGTTCGAGTCCTTCCGGGGGCACCTTGTTCGAGTTCGAATCGGACTCTCTAAGCGGTGATGTCGCGTCGCCGGAAGCACACAAGGCCGGCGAGGCCGAGCACTGTGCCCGCGGCCAGGGGAACCAGGAGCTTCCAGGGGTCGCTCCACCGCTCGGTGGTGATCACCTGCGAGCTTGGGGCGTAGAAGTAAGGTCCCAGGTATTTGAGGAAGGTGAGCCGGTCGCCCGTCGCCCCAAAGGTCTGGCAGAGGTACCAGAACACGACAACCAGGACCGCGGTCCCGCCGGCTGCTCGGCTGGAACTCAGGACGGCGCTGACGAACATGCCCATGCCCACGACGAGGAAGAGCATGGTGGCGACCTCAAGATTGGCCAGCAGGAACCACGTCCAGTGCAGCGTGGCGTTGGCGAAGAAGATCGTGCACCCGAACGCGGTGATGATCGCGGTAGCAACGATGATCGCAGCCGCCACCAGCATCGCCGCCCATTTCTCGAGGTAGAGCCGGACTCG
This sequence comes from Candidatus Dormiibacterota bacterium, assembly GCA_036564345.1. Lineage (GTDB taxonomy): Bacteria > Chloroflexota > Dormibacteria > Dormibacterales > Dormibacteraceae > UBA6019. Next base: position 688 of record DATCOZ010000088.1, read on the forward strand.
GCTGACCGGCCGGGCCAGGGTAATGTCGATGGTTCCGTCCTCGATGTTTCGGGAGATGCTGGACCCGGCGGCGTAGGCAAGCACGCCGCCGAAAAGCAGCATGAAAAAGCTGCCGTACAGCTCCAGCGCCATGTACACGGCGAAGAGCGGCGTGTGCGGTCCGAGCGGAGCACCTCCCACCAGGGCTGCGACGCTGCCGGTCAGGTAGACCTGCAGATTGAGGGTCTTGAAGGCCGGCAGGAGGAGCCCCACCAGGAGCCCGATGATGACGATGTAGCCGCAGGCGGCGCCGACCAGGCTGCGGGTCTCATAGAGGGTGGCGCTGAGCACGGTCAGGCCCCGCGAACGGGGCCGGGCGGCCCCGAGCGCGCCGGCCGGGACGTGGGTGGCGACGTTCATGCGGACACCTCCTCGCGTTCGGGCGAGCCGTAAAACTTGAGGAAGACCTCCTCCAGAGGCGCCTCCTCAACGTCCAGGCGGCGGATGCTATGCCGGGCCAGGACCTTGATCACCGGGTCGATGCTTCCGGCCAGCTTGAGGTGCCAGCTCCCGTCTGGCCGCTGCTCGACGTCCTGGACGCCGGGGATGCCACGCAGCTCGGAGTCGGCGACTTCGTCATCGAACTCGACGATGACCACCTGGCCGGCCCTCGCCCGAAGCTGCTCGATCGTCTCCACCGCCACCAGCTCGCCCTGCCGGATCACGGCGACGCGGTGGCAGGTCCGCTCGACCTCACTCAGGATGTGCGAGCTCATGAATACGGTCAATCCCCGCTGCGCCTGGTCGAGGAGGAACTCGTTGAAGGCGCGCTGACCCAGGGGGTCGAGGCCGCCCGTGGGCTCGTCCAGGATCGCCAGCTCGGGGTCGCACATGAAGGCTTGCATGATCAGGACCATCTGCCGCATCCCCTTGGAGAAGCTCTTGAGCCTCCGGTCCATGGGGATCTCGAAGCGCTCCTCCAGCGTCTTCAGCAGGACCGGCTCGAGCCCGGCCAGCCTCGAGTAGCGGTCCAGGAACTGTTTGGCGGTGAGGTCGGCCGGCAACCGTACGTCGCCGGGCAAGTAACCGATCCGGCGATGGATTGCGATTGCGTCGCGCTGTGCATCCAGGCCGAAGATGGCGAGCTTTCCCGACGTAGGGCGCAGGACGTCGAGCAGACAGCGGATGGTGGTGGTCTTGCCCGCGCCGTTGGGCCCCAGGAAGCCGAAGATCTCGCCCCGCTCGACCTGGAAGGAGACGTCCCGGACCGCCTGCACCGGCGGCTTGCCGGCATAGGCCTTGACCAGGTGGGCCACGTCGATCGCCACTCCCGCTTCAGCCACGGCCGAGAATGATGAACGAGTCGGCCGCAGACGACCAAGTCGTTTCAGCCGCGCGGAGCCGGGCCCGCACCGTGAGGCCAACCTCGCCGAGCCGTCATATCTCCTGCCGCCGGAAGACGAGCCAGCTGGCCGTCAGGGTGACCACTACGAAACCCGCGTTGGCGAGGAGGGGCCAGACCCACCCCGTCGCCGTTTGCTGGAGGGCAAGGTCGCTTGCCAGTTCATTCAGCCCGAACGGAGTGAAGTGACCGACGTTGGGCACCGAGGAGACGATGCCCGCGACCACGAGAGCGACCAGCCCGATGCCGGCAGCCGGGACTGATGACCGCACCAACGTGCTGCCCAGGAAGGTCACGGCGGCGAGCTCAAGCAGGCCCAGCAGGATGACGAGGCAGGCCGCTCCGAATCCCAGCACCGAAAGAGGTGCGAAGAGCAACCAGGTGTACAGGTAGGCTGCCAGTCCGCAGAGGACGACGGCGGCCGCCATGGTCATGGCGAGGCCGCTGAACTTTGCGGCGAGGAATGCAAAGCGGTTCACCGGCTTGACCAGGACGAAGGCCGCCGTGCCGGATTCCTTCTCTCCGGCGACACTGCCCATCGCAAGTAGGATCGCGGTGAGTACCCCGACCTGGCTCAGGTTCTTGATCAGCTGAGCAACTGCATCTTTGATGGTTGGCGTGGGCACATGAATGTCGATCGAGCCGGCGGCCAGCTTGACGATGTCGGGCGTGTATTTGGCAAGCACCGGCGACGCGAGCCCAAAGAAGAGGAAGATCACGGCGACGACCGGCAGCCGTCCGGTTCGCCACTGTTCCGAGATCTCTTTCATGAGCAGAACGGCATAGCCCCTCATTCGTTGGCTCCACCTGGCCGCTGGCTCGGCACCAGTCGCAGGAAGACGTCTTCCAGGCTGGGCCGCAGCCGTTCGAAACGGGCGATGTGAACGCCGCTCGAGGCCAGAATGCGCAGGATCTCGGGCCCCGCGCGTGAAGCGTCGTTCACGGCCACCCGAAGAACTGGCCCGTCGCGACCAATGCCGCCGACCAAGGCCGACTGCTCGAGCAGGGTGACTAAAACTGCCCCGGCGGCGGCCTGGCCCGGTTCGAGTTCGATCGCGAATACGGGTTCCGCAAACCTCGCTTGGAGCTCCGCCATCGTCGCGTCCGCAACCAGGCGTCCCTGGTCGATGATGCCGACCCGGTCGCAGACCTTCTCAACGTCCTCCAGGATGTGACTGGACATGAAGACGGTGACCTGGCCGCGTAAGTCCGCCAGGAGGTCGAGGACGTCGTGCCGGCCGGCCGGGTCCAGCGAGCTCGCGGGCTCGTCGAGGAAGAGGACCTGGGGGCGATTCATCAGCGCCTGCGCCAGGTTCAAACGCTGGCGCATTCCGCCCGAATAGTCGGCGACACGGCGGCCGGCGGCTTCGACGAGGCCGGTCTTCTCCAGCACTTCATCGACGCGTGACCTGAGATCGGATCCGCGGAAGCCGAAGAGTCGACCTACGAACTCGAGCAGCTCTCGGCCGTTCATCCAGCCATACAGCTTCGATTGCTGGTCCTGGTGGCTGATGAGGTGCCGAAGCCGGATGTCGCCGCGGGCGGGATCGAGTCCGGCCACGACCGATCGACCGGAGCTGGGCCATGCCAGGCCGGTCAGCAGCCGGATCGTGGTCGTCTTGCCGGCTCCGTTCGGACCCAGAAAGCCGAACAGCGAACCTGCCGGTACCTCGAGTTCGAGATGGTCGAGCGCGGTGATGTCGCCGTAGCGCTTGACGAGCCCGTGACAAACGATCGCCGCTTCCAATCCCCTAGTTCTGCTTTCGGCCGGCCAACAGGTAGACGATGGGCCCGATAGTGCCGATTACAACGATGACGAGCGCCCAGATCAGCTTGTTGTTCCCGATGACCCGCCGCTCGGGCTTGAAAAGGTCGAGCAGCGAAAATACGACCAGGCCGAGCTCGATGAGGGCCAGGGGGAGGAGGATCAGCAGCTGGCTTGTAGAGAGCTGGATTGCCAGGGGCGGCAAGCTCATCAATAGAAGCGTTCTCATGGTCGATAACGATATCATGAGTGAGAATGAAAAGGGCTGAGCTGATCCTCCATCCCGTTCGGCTGCGCATCATCCTCGCGTTTGCCAGGGGACGCCGCCTGACGCCGCAACAGGTCGCAGCCGTTCTACCCGACGTCCCCCAGGCGACCCTTTACCGCCAGATTGAGCGGCTCTATCGAGGGGGCGCACTCGCGGTTGCTGCCGAGCGGCGGGTTCGCGGTGCGATGGAGCGGACCTATGTTCTCGCCGAAGGCGGTGCCTCGCTTTCACCCGACGAGCTCGCCAAGTCGTCACGGGATGACCACCTCGGATACTTCACGGCCTTCGC
>DATCOZ010000120.1:0-6342 GCA_036564345.1 Candidatus Dormiibacterota bacterium
TGGAACTTGACCTTCTGGCCCGACCAACGCGCGACCGCTTTTTGCATGATCCTGTTCTCCGATATGAGCGATGACGTGCGGAAGGCGTTCGCCCCGGTCGCGGCAAATTATGTGACGTCGAGCTACCACGCGGGCCAGGAGTGGCTCGAGGAAGCGCTCGAGGTCGCCCAGCCGCTCCCCGGCGACCGAGCCCTCGACGTGGCGACCGGGACCGGCAACCTGGCACTCGCCCTGGCGCCCCGCGTGAGCCACGTGACCGGCCTCGACCTGACCCCCGAGATGCTCGACCAGGCCCGGCGGGTCGCCGCCGAACGGGGTGTCGACAACGTCGACTGGATCGTCGGCGACGCCGAGCAGCTTCCCTCCGAGGATGGTTCCCTCGACCTCTGGACCTGCCGGGTGGCCGCCCACCATTTCCACGACCTCGAGCGAAGCCTGGCCGAGGCGAACCGGGTGCTGCGGCCGGGAGGCCGGGTGGTTGTCATCGACAGCTCGGGCCCGCGCGAGGCGCGCGACCACCTGCACCGGGTGGAGCTGCTCCGCGACCCGAGCCATGTCCGGATGTACACCGTCGACGAGTGGGTCGAGCGGCTGGAGGCGGCGGGGTTCGCGATCGAGGACACCCGTCTCCGCCAGATGGAGTGGGAGTTCGAGCCGTGGGTTGTCCGGATCGGCTTTCCCCAGGAACGGGTGGAGGAGCTGGCCGCGATCGTCGAGGCGGCGACCGGTCCCGCGCGGGTGCAGCTCCATCCCGAGCGTCGCGACGGAAAGCTCTGGCACCGCTACTGGCACGCCCTGCTCCGGGCTCGCAAACCCTGAGCGGCGAGCTCCTCGCGGGCGAGCTCGTCCTCCTCCACGACAAGGCGGGCCGGACCTACCAGGTGATCCTCAAGGAGGGCGCCAAGCTCTCGCTCCACAGCGGGACGGTGAACCATGACGACCTCATCGGAAAGCCGGACGGGTCCCTCGTCAGCAGCCACAGCGGCACCCGCCTCCTCGCGCTCCGGCCCACCTTCGCGGAGCGTGTCACGGGCCGCCGGCGGCAGGCCCAGCCGATCTATCCGAAGGATATCGCCGCGATCCTGATGTACGCCGACGTCCACCCCGGCGCCTCCGTCCTCGAGGCCGGCTCGGGAACCGGCGCGCTCACGGCGGCGCTGGTTCGCGCAGTGGGCGAGAGTGGCAAGGTCGTCTCCTACGAGGTGCGGGAGGACTTCCTGGCCCTCGCCCGCGCCGCCGTCACCGACGCCCTGGACGGGTTCCCCGCCAACCTCGAGATGAAGCTGGGCGACGTCTACGAAGGTGTCGCCGACGTCGATGTCGATCGAGCCCTGCTCGACCTACCCGAGCCCTGGCAGGCGATCGCCGCCTTCGCGGGAGCGCTCCGCCCGGGCGGGGTGATCTTCGCCCACTGCCCGAACGTCAGCCAGGTGGCCCGCTTCTGCGAGGGCCTCCGCGAGCACGGTGGGTTCGGCCTCATCCAGACCATGGAGGTCCTCCAGCGTGGATGGACGATCCGAGGGAGGAGCATGCGCCCCGATCACCGGATGGTCGCCCACACCGGCTTCCTGACCTTCGCGCGCCGGCTCGCCGGTCCCGAGGTCTTCGAGACCGAGAACTTCTGAGGTTCGACTCCGCGAGAATGAGTTCGTGAACCAACCAATCCACGTCACCGTGACCGGCGCCGCCGGCCAGATCGGCTACTCGCTGCTCTTCCGAATCGGGAGCGGGGAGATGCTCGGACCCGATCAGCCGGTGGTCCTCCGGCTGCTCGAGATCGAGCCCGCGATGAAGGCCCTCCAGGGAGTCGTCATGGAGCTCGAGGACTGCGCGTTCCCGCTCCTCGCCGACATCGTCACCACGTCCGACACGGAGGAGGCGTTCGACGGCGCCTCCTGGGCGCTCCTCGTCGGCTCGGTGCCTCGCAAGCAGGGCATGGAGCGAGGCGACCTGCTCTCCATCAACGGCGGCATCTTCGGCCCCCAGGGCAGGGCGATCGCCGCCCGCGCCGCGGCCGACGTCCGGATCCTGGTCGTCGGCAACCCCTGCAACACCAACTGCCTTATCGCCCGCGGCAACGCTCCTGACATCCCCGCCGACCGCTGGTTCGCGATGACGCGGCTGGACGAGAACCGGGCGAAGTCGCAGCTGGCCCAAAAGGCACAGGTGCCCGTAGCCGAGGTGACCAACATGGCGATCTGGGGCAACCACTCGGCAACCCAGTTCCCCGACTTCGCCCATGCCCGGATCCGGGGCAAGATGGTCTCCGAGCTGATCTCCGACGGCGAGTGGCTGCGAGGCGAGTTCATCAGCACCGTCCAGAAGCGCGGAGCGGCGGTGATCGAGGCACGCGGGCTGTCCTCGGCGGCATCTGCGGCGAACGCCGCCATCGACTCCGTCCGCAGCGTCCATTTCGGCTCCCGGCCCGGTGACTGGACGTCGCTCGCCGTCGTCAGCCGGGGGGAGTACGAAGTACCGGAGGGCCTGCAGTTCGGCTACCCGGTCAGCACCGACGGCCGGAACTGGAACGTCGTCGAGGGACTCCAGCACGACGATTTCGCCAAGGAGAAGATCCGGCTCACGACCGAGGAGCTGCTCCAGGAGCGCGAGCTCGTCAAGGACCTGGTCCCCGCTTAGACCCCTCCCGGCAGGACGACTTCGAGCAGCGGCGGGCGCTGCCCCTGGCCGGCCAGGTAGAAAAGCCGGACCTCGGCCGGACCGCCGGGAAGCGCAAGGCCGAGCCCAGGGCCGAGCGCGAGCTGGTCGATCGGCTCCGCCCGGCCGTGGTTGGCCGTGAGGAGAGCGTCGAGCAGCTGCTGGGCGACCGCCTCGAGCATCGGACGCAGGTCCACGCCGGCGGGGGCCTCGAGGACCTCGAGATCGGGGAGTCCGAACTTGGGCATCCCGCTCGTTCGCCAGTTGACGGGACTCCCGGAGCTTGACGATCCGACCACCAGGTGGTCGGCGGCTTTGAGGACGCCCAGGCCCGGGATCGGCTGCTGATAGGAGGCGATCGAGGTCAGCCGGACGGCGACCGCATCGAACAGCGCGCCGTTCAGGTCGAGCGCCGCGGAGCGGGCCGCCGCGACCGCGGCCCAGAGGCCGAGCATCGGAACCTGCGTCCTTGCCTCACAGGAGACGACGGCGACCTGCCAGGCGGCCTCGAAGCGAGAGCGCTCCTCGGCTCCGACGTCTTCCTTCTGGAGAACGTCGAGAGGAGGCGGGAAGGAGGTCTTCGCCATGTCGGTGTAGCTCAGCTTCTCCGACCCGACCACCGGTTTCAGGGCCGACCGAAGCGGCTCTTCGACGTACCGATCGAGCCACCCGGCCGCGTTGACCCGCAGGTCCTCGGCCGCCAGCGGCGGATAGCCGGGCGTGTAGTAGACGCGGAAGGCGATCGGCATCTGCACGGCGACGGGGATGACGACCGGCCCGCCATCGCCCTTGTGGAACAGTCCGCCGAGCAGCGGCATTTGGCCCGGCATTCTAAGGACTAAATTTGCGCAATGAGCGATCACGCGCACTTCAAGGTCCCGACCCCCCACAACGAGCCGGTCCGAACCTATGAGCCGGGCGCCGCGCACCGCTTCAGCATCCAGCGGCGCCTCGCCGCGATGACCGACGTCAGCGCCGAGATCCCGATGACGATCGGCGGCGACCGCCGCAAAGGGGCGTCGACGAAGTCGCTCCGCGCGCCCCACCGCCACGAGCTGACGATCGGGGAGTACCAGGTCGGCGCCAAGAAGGACTTCCAGGACGCAGTGGACGCCGCGCTGAAGGCGCAGAAGGCCTGGGCCGCGACTCCCTTCCACGAGCGGGCCGCCGTCCTGCTCCGGGCCGCCGCGCTGCTGGCCGGGCCTTATCGCGACACCATCAACGCGGCGACCATGCTCGGCCAGAGCAAGACCATCCACCAGGCCGAGATCGATGCCGCCTGCGAGCTCATCGACTTCTGGCGCTTCAACGTGTTCTTCGCCGACCAGCTGCTGGCGATGCAGCCCTTCAACGACGGCACGGCCTGGAACCGCTCCGAGTACCGACCGCTGGAGGGCTTCGTCTACGCCGTCAGCCCTTTCAACTTCACCTCGATCGGCGGCAACCTACCCACCGCTCCGGCGCTGCTCGGCAACACCGTGGTCTACAAGCCGGCGACGCAGACGCTTCTCGTCGCGAGCCTCCTCCAGCGGCTGCTGGAAGAGGCCGGCCTGCCGCCCGGGGTGATCAACCTCGTCAGCGGCAGCGCGTCCGAGGTCTCCGACGTCGTCCTCAACGATCCCCACCTGGCGGGCATCCACTTCACCGGCTCGACCGAGGTCTTCCAGGGCATGTGGCAGACGGTCGGGGCCAACATCGGCCGCTACCACACCTACCCGAGGCTGGTCGGCGAGACGGGCGGAAAGGACTTCGTGATGGTCCACGAGTCGGCCGACATGGACGCCCTCCAGACGGCCCTCATCCGGGGGGCGTTCGAGTACCAGGGCCAGAAGTGCTCGGCGGCCTCCCGCGCCTACATCCCGGAGTCGATGTGGGAGGCGATGCGCGACGGGCTGGTGCGCGAGGTCGACCAGATCCCGATGGGAGACCCGGCCGACTTCCGCAACTTCATGGGCGCCGTGATCGACAAGCCGGCCTTCACCCGGCACAGCGAGGCGATCGAGTACGCCAAACGCTCGCCAAAGGCGAAGGTCGTCGCCGGCGGGGTGACCGACGACAGCGTCGGCTGGTTCGTGCGTCCGACCGTGATCGAGACTGCCGACCCCAACTTCAGGCTGATGAAGGAGGAGCTGTTCGGCCCTATCCTGACCGTCCATCCCTACCCGGACGGAAAGTGGGAGGAGACCCTCGACCTCTGCGACCGGACCAGCCCCTACGCCCTCACCGGCGCGGTCTTCGCCAACGATCGCGCCGCGATCGAGCAGGCGAGCGAGCGGCTGGTCAACGCCGCAGGCAACTTCTACATCAACGACAAGCCGACCGGCGCCGTCGTCGGCCTCCAGCCCTTCGGCGGCGGCCGGGCTTCGGGTACCAACGACAAGGCGGGCAGCCTCTTGAACCTGGTCCGTTGGACCAGCCCGCGGACGATCAAGGAGACCTACGCGCCGGCGAAGGCCTACCGCTACCCGTTCATGGACGAGCCGACCGAGCAGGAGGGGGGGTTCTAGCGAGCGCCGGCCGCACACAAAGCGTCGCGGCGACGCAGGACGATGGCGTTCCCCGCGACCAGGCGCGGCGCTTTAGATGAGGGAATGCTGAGCGCACGCTACGGCTGGGTACGCTAAGCAGTTGGAGATGGCCACCACCCTGGAGCGCGACTTCTACCCCTTCACCGCGATCGTCGGCCAGGAGAAGATGAAGCTGGCGCTCGTCGCCAACGCCATCAACCCAGCCATCGCCGGCGTCCTCATCCGCGGGGAGCGGGGGACCGGCAAGTCGACCGCCGTCCGCGCGCTGGCGCGCCTGCTCCCCGAGCACAAAGTCGTCGAGGGCTGCCACTTCGGCGACGACCCGGACGAGGCGGGGCACTTCTGCATCGAGTGCCGGCAGCGTGCCGACCTGGGCACGCTGCCTGTCATCACGCGGCCGATGCGGGTCGTGGAGTTGCCGATCAACGCCTCCGAGGACCGGGTGGTGGGGTCGATCGACCTCGAATCGGCCCTTCGCCACGGCCGCCGCAGGTTCGAGCCGGGCGTCCTCGCCGAGGCGAACCGCAACATCCTCTACGTCGACGAGGTGAACCTGCTCGACGACCATATCGTCGACGTCCTCCTCGACGCTGCGGCGATGGGCGTCAACGTCGTCGAGCGGGAGGGCGTCTCGATCGTCCACCCGAGCCGCTTCATCCTGGTCGGGACGATGAACCCGGAGGAGGGCGAGCTGCGGCCGCAGCTGCTCGACCGCTTCGGGCTCTGCGTCGACGTCGAGGGCATCAACGACGCCGAGCTGCGGGTCACCATCGTGGAGCGGGAGGCCGCCTTCCGCGACCACGACGCGGCCTTCCTGGCGGAGTTCCGGCAGTCCGATGCCCGGCTCTCGGAACGGATCGTGGAGGCTCGCGAGGCGATCGGGCAGGTCTCGATCAGTCCCTCCCAGGCGCGTCTCATCTCCCGGATCTGCGTCGACAGCGGCGTCCAGGGACACCGCGCCGACCTCGTCGTGGCGCGCGCCTGCGGCGCGCTGGCCGCCTTCCGCGGTCACCCGCTGCCGACCCGGGACGACATCTTCGACGCCGCCGAGCTCGCGCTCGCCCATCGCTCGCGCAGCCCGGTCAAGCGGGAGGAGGGCCGCGGCGACGAGGAGAGTCCCCAGGACGAGCGGGCGAGCCAGGAGGAGGGCAAGTCGGAG
>DATCOZ010000136.1:0-2157 GCA_036564345.1 Candidatus Dormiibacterota bacterium
AGCACGTTATCCGGAGGCGAGCGACAGAGAGTCGCGATCGCAGCCGCCCTGGTGTTAGGCTCCCGGCTGCTGGTCCTGGATGAGCCCACATCGCAGCTCGACGCTGACGGCGTCAAGGCCGTCGTTCGGAGCCTCGTCGGGCTGGTGGCTTCGGGTCACAACGTGGTCGTCTCCGAGCACCGGGCGGCGAGCCTGCTACCACATGCGGACAGCATTTGCGTCCTGGAGCGGGGCCGTCCAAGGTTGGTGGCTCCTGCCGACATCAAGGAAGAGCGCCCGCGCCCGCGGAGCCGCCGACCGCCATCGCGGGGGGATGTTCCGTGGTCGCTGTCGGGGGTCTCGGTAGGCCCGGCTGGCCAATCCGTCCTGAGCGGAGTTGACCTGGAAGGTCGTGCCGGTGAGGTCCTCGTCCTTCGGGGCCCGAACGGCTCCGGCAAGAGCACGCTGCTCCGAACCCTCGCAGGCCTGATCCGCCCTCTTGCGGGAGTGGTCGACCGGGGGCCTGGGCGGGTTGCCTTTCTCCCACAGGACCCTGCCGCTCTTCTCCACCGTCCGACGGTTGCGGCGGAGGTCGAGCTGACCCTCACACGCGCCGGCGAAACCGATTCGCCCGAAACTGTTCTCGCGCTCCTCGGCTTATCCGCGCTTGCGGGCCGCTATCCCCGGGACCTGAGCACGGGCGAGCGCCAGCGGGTGGCGATCGCCGCCACCATGGCCGGCCGGCCGGCGGTAGCGCTCCTTGACGAGCCGACGCGCGGGATGGACCGCGCCAGCCGCCTCGCCCTCGGCGACCTCGTCGCGCGGCTCGCCTCTGCCGGCACCTCAGTGGTGATCGCGACCCACGACGACCTGCTCTGCGCCGAGGTCGCCGATCGCATCGTCGAAATCGACGAAGGTCGCATCCGATGAGGCTCGCCCTCCTCTCGGTACCCGGCGTTGCCCTCTTCCTCTGGCCGTTCTTCGGCGGGACGCCGCCGACCTACCTTCCGGCCATGGCGGTGGCCGTAGCCGCAGTCGTGGCGCTGGCCCTCCTCGAGTTCGGCGCCCGCAGCCTCGACTCTCGCGGCCTGGCCTTACTTGCGGCGCTGGCAGCCCTGGACGCCGGGCTCCGGCTCGCCCTGGTCACCGGCATCGGGGGTTTCAGCCCGGTGTTCTTCCTGATCCTCTGCGCCGGGTTCGTATTCGGACCCACCTTCGGCTTCCTGACCGGTGCACTGGCGCTGATGGTTTCCGCCGTTGCCACTGGTGGGATCGGCCCCTGGCTGCCCTACCAGGTCTTCGCCGCGGGATGGGTCGGGGCCGCCGCCGGTCTAGCTACCGGCCGGCGGCTCTGGGTGCTGGCGGTAATCGGCGCCCTGACGGGCTTGGCTTTCGGAGCCCTGATGGATGTGTCGGATTGGACCACCTTCTATCGTGGGGCGGCCGGCTTCGGCTGGGTGCCCGGCCTCAGCACCCTGGAGGCGCTCCAGCGCTTTGGGCACTTCTACCTGGTGACCTCACTTGCCTATGACAGCTTCCGTTCGGTGGGAAATGTGTTGATGATCGTGTTATTGGGTGCGCCGATCGTCGCCGGACTGAAGCGTCTCCGCCTACGGCTCAAATTCGAGAGGGTCGATCCGCCTACGAGATCACCGGTGCTGTCCAACGTCGAACCGTTGCCATGAGCGCCTTCCGATGTGCCGTCATGTGGTCGGGAGGAAAGGACAGCGCCCTGGCGCTCGCCCGGGCACGCAGGATAGGCATCCAGGTCGATCGGCTGCTCTCCTTCCATGACTCGGCGACCGGGCGCGTTCGCTTCCATGCGACTCGGGTGGAGATGCTGGAAGCGCAGGCGGCCGCAATCGGGATCCAACTCCGAGCGATACCGACGACCTGGGCCGAGATGGAGGCGAGCCTACGAAGAGAGTTGCGGTCTCTAACCGATGAGGGTTTCACCGGGGTGGTGCTCGGCGATATCCACCTGGCCGATGTGCGAGCGTGGTACGAGGAGCGCGTCACCGCCGCCGGGCTGGAGCACATCGAGCCAATCTGGGGCGAGCCACCCCAACAACTGCTCGATGAGTTCGTAGTGTCAGGCGGGCGCGCGGTCGTCACCTGTGTGGACCTGACGAAGCTGGATGAAACCTGGCTCGGCCGTGTCATCGATGAGAGCTTCGT
>DATCOZ010000152.1:0-3899 GCA_036564345.1 Candidatus Dormiibacterota bacterium
GTTCAGGCCTCGTGCCCGCCGATCACCCGGTCTATCGCGTCGGCAGCCCGGCGATCCTGAGCCATGATGTGGCTGTAGTCTGAATTCAGCGGAGAGGATTTCTGCACCCAGCTGTACACAATGCGAACCTAATAGCGCGTGTCGACGGACCCCGCATCACCCTGCCTCCGCGGTTCGCCACCGTTCATCATTCATGAACTGGGCGGGCCGGACCACATTGAGCCGGAAGGTCGACCATCCGACGAGCAGTCCTACCCACTAATAAGCGGGAGACCAGGGTTTCCCGCGCATTTTCCGCCGAGCTTCCGCCAATTCGGTTTAGCTACCGGTTGGCAGATGTGGCGGCAGCGGGACAGCATAACGCGACCGCCTCGCGATGCGTAGCCCGCCTTGTCGTCAACAGTCGGAGCAGGGCTCTCGCTGTCTCATGCTGCGGCGCGTTTGTAAGCACGCCTGGTGAGAACTCCCAGGACGCCGCCGTAGACAAGGTGCCCCAGCAGCATCACGCCTTGGCGGCCGGGCTGGTCGCGGTGGGGCGGCGGCATGATCCGCAGCATCGGCACCCAGCCCATGTAGCTAACCGCCCAGATCGCCGAACCATAGGCCATGCCAAGCGGTACCGGGGGCACCGGCAGGCGCTCTGGGGCGAGCCCGAAGATGGCGCCCCCACCAGCCCCGAAAATGAAGTGGATGGCGACCGCGAGCGCGTCCTGCTGCTTGCGGCTGCGCTTGATGCCGGCGCGGTTCAGGAAGCTTGCCGTGATCTTCTCCGGAGGCATTGTGCCCATCACTCCCGACCGTCGGGCGCCGAACATGATCGCGCTCATGGCGGCGGTGGCGACGGTGCCCGCGGCAGCCCCTCGGATCATCGACCTCATAGCGTATTCTCGCCGCACGATCACTGAACTGATGTCATTTTTCAGAAAAGTGTCACGGTTTTTCACCAGAATGTCAGCGGTTTTCATCGTAGTGACATTCAAGGTCCTCCGCTCCCGGCAGGCACCTCAGGTGGTACAGAGGTGGCTCCGGGGCTTACGCGCTGAGGATACCCCAAGCTTGGGTTACGATTGCTGGACAGTCCGGCGAAAGGCTAACTCCGTGCACGGCCGATAGGCACGGTGCGACCTGACTACGGTCCGCCGCGTTTTCCCTCAGTGAGCTGACTGGCTGACCAGCACCATGCCGGCGATGCCCGCGCCGTAAAGAACCAGGACCAGCAGCGAGTCCGGGCCCAGCCGCAGGTACTGCCGCCTGGGGCGGATGACCAGCCCGGCGACGTAGACCGCCGTCAGCAGGATTCCCAGAACGGCCAGGAAGGCGTCGGTCTTGGCCGCGTTACCGAGCACCGACTGGCCCGCAAGCAAGGTGGCTGGGAAGAAAAGCACCGGTAGGAAGGCGTTCCCTCCAAAGATGTCGCTGACTGCGAGCTCGAAATCCTCGATGCGCACGGCGGCCAGGCCGGTGGATAGCTCGGGGAGTGCCGTCGCGGCCGCCAGCGCGGTCCCGCCGAAGACCGCGCCGCTGAGGTGGATCTGTGTGGCGATAGCGCTGCCGCTTTCCTCGATGAGGACTCCGGCGACAAGTGTCGCCAGCCCCGCGGCGGCAAAGATGCCGAGGGTCACCCCGGTTGGTCGCGGCTTGCGCGCTTTCGCCCGACGCCGGGGGCCGGCGTCCGGCCCGGCACCGCCAGTGACCTTCCAGGGAAGGCTCTTGCTGGCGCGCCAGACGACGTAGAGGCCGCCGGCCCAGAGCAGCACGATCAGTAGCGCGCTGGGGTCGATGCGGCCCACGACCACTCCTTTGGGGAGCAGGATCGCCCCGATCGCCACCGCCAGCACGGCAATCACCAGCGTTCCCTCCAGCACCTGCACCAGGGAAGCGGTGGCATTGGTCAGCGGGCGGCGGGGGACGCCGAACCCGTCGAGCGCCACCAGGACGAGGGTCTGGATGGCGATGCCGCCCAGGATGTTGCCGGTGGCGATGTCGAAGTTGTGCTGGACCGCCGCCGCGCTCACGATCGCGATCTCGGGCAGGTTGGTGGCGAACGCCAACAGGATCAGCCCGCCCAGCGCTTCCCCGAGCCCGAAGCGCGAGTCAATCTCGTCGGTGGTCCTTGAAAGCTGGATGCCGGCGAACCAGATGACAGCAGCCGAAACGATGAACACCGCTCCGAGGACCGGGAGGGCGAGGTGCCCCATCACCCGGACCGCGACGCGGTAGCGTCGCTGGCCGTCACCGTCCAGCCGCTCCGACGTTATTGTCGATTTCCCGAGCCCTCATTCGTTGCATTTGTAGAGGCAGGGTTCCGCGGGCCGCAAGAGCCCGTGTCCCCGGCCGAGTCAGAAAAAACCCACGGAGGCACCACTATGCGCTTCATGATCCTGGCTCAATGCGGACTAGACCGCCGAGTGCGGCGTACTGCGGATCCACGAGCTCGCGCACGCGCAGTGGAGCGCCGCAAACAGAACAGGACCTCATTGTCCAATACCTCCGGTGACCTGGAGAGCGCTACGCTTGGGAGCGCTCCTGCCCGATGAAGGCCGCCGGCGGGCCGATTCTTTCGCCGGACCTTAGGCAGGCACCTGCCCAGATAGTAGATCCTTGCAGGCCATGCCCCCACTCCCCGTGGGCGCAGCTTCGCGATGTGGAAGACTTCACGAACTAGGGGAGACGATCCGCCAAAAGAGAGAGACCGGGGAATCCCCGGTCTCTCTCGGTCTCTCTGTCGGACTACTTGGTTGGTGACGCGGTCGGTGACGCGGCAACCGATGGCGTCGCCGACGCCCCACCCTGGCCCGGGGACGTCACCACGTTGACGGTACTGCCGAAGTTGAACCAGTGGCCCACGGCGAATCCGTAGAGCAGGATCAAAATGACGATCAGCGCGATCACGAAGATCGCCACCACCGCCGCGTTCGACCCGCCGTCGCCGCCGCGACCTACCCCCATTTGCCAACCTCCTGAGGTAAAGTTTTGATAGAAAGGCTATCATATCATCACTCCTAACACGGCGCAATCTTGGTGGGGCTGAACGAGAACAGCAGGTAATCAAGCGCTCTCGAGGATCTGCAGTCCGCACTGCAACCAAATGTGCCATTGCACTATCAAGCCTTCACGATGCGCAGGCGCATCAAATCGCGGATCACCGGGCTAAGGAATCATGGCACAGGTATTGCCGACATCTTGTCCACCTTATGTGAGACTTCGCTTCCGTGCCTCGAAAAGCTGCTCGCGATGCCGCTCTCGGGACCAGTTGGGGTTGGCCATAACGCGACCTCACGGAACCCCGCTGTCAAAGCGTGAACGCTGCTCAGTCCCGCCGCGGACTGATAGCTCCAAGCGAACACCCAGGCTCTAAGAGGGACGGGACTACCGGGTGGCACGCATTCTGATCGTCGAGGACGAGCCCGACATCCGGTTCCTGATGCGGCTGATCTTCGAGGGCGCCGGCCACAGGGTCACGGAGGCGCGCCATGGCGCGACCGGCTTGAAGTCGGTCAAGGCGACGCCCCCGGACCTCGTGATCACGGACGTCATGATGCCGACGATGGACGGACTCGAATTCATCGAGCGGCTGCGGTCCAACCCGGAGACGGCGGCGATCCCGATTCTGGTCGTCAGCGGCAACTCCGAGCTGGCCGCCGCGGCCAATACCCGTTTGCGCAAACCATTCCTGGCGCGGGAGCTCCTGAGCGCCGCGGCCCTCCTTATCCGAGAGGATGGAGGCTGACACGGGGCGGCTGAAAACGGGATTCCGGACCTCGATCTCATTCTCGGCGGCGGGCTCGAGCCGGAACCTTGACCTAGCGTTCCAGACGGCCAAAGCCCGCTGGCCTTCAAGCAGAAAACGCTTGATCACATGTATCACGATCTCCAGGACATGTCCGAGCCTGCCAATC
>DATCOZ010000189.1:0-9523 GCA_036564345.1 Candidatus Dormiibacterota bacterium
GTCGGCGGCCTCCATGATCGCGTCGGCCGCGAAGGGAGGCGGGACGAAGATTCCCGACGCGTTGGCGCCGGTCGCGATCACGGCCTCGGCGACGGTGTGGAAGAGCGGCACGCCGACGGCCTCACCGCCGCCCTTGCCGGGACTGACGCCGCCGACGAGCGCAGTGCCCATCTCCTTCATCCGCTCGGCGTGGAAGCCGCCCTCCCGGCCTGTGATGCCCTGGACGATGACCTTGCTGTCGTGGTCGAGGAGGATGCTCATCGGGTCAGGGCGACGATCTTCTGCGCCGCCTCCCAGCCGTTGTCGCCCGGTTCGATGCCGTTCTCGCGCAGGATCGCCTTGCCCTCCGCCTCGTTGGTGCCGGAGAGGCGCACCACCAGCGGCAGCTTCATGTCCAGGTTGCGCCTCGCCACGACGACGCCACGGGCGACCTCGTCGGCGCGCGTGATGCCGCCGAACACGTTGATCAGGACGCCCTTGATCCTCGGGTTCATGAGGATGACGGAAAGCGCGTTCTGGACCACCTCGGCCTTGGCGCCGCCTCCGATGTCGCAGAAGTTCGCCGCCCTTCCACCGGCTCGCTGGACCAGGTCGAGCGTCCCCATGCAGAGGCCCGCCCCGTTGCCGATGACGCCGATCTCGCCGTCGAGCGAGACGTAGGTCAGGCCCCGCTTCTTCGCCTCCACCTCGTAGGGGTCACCTTCGACGACCTCGGAGTAGCGCTCCTCGAGGTCCCGGTGGCGGAAGGCGGCGTTCTCGTCCGTCTCCAGCTTGGCATCCCCGGCGACGATCCGGCCGTCGCGCGTCACCACCAGCGGGTTGATCTCGGCAGTGAGGGCGTCCTGCTCGGGGATCGCCCGGTAGAGCTGGCGGATGACCTTGGTCAGGGCCGCCGCGTGCTCGCCGAGCCCGGCCTCGAACGCGAGCCGCCGCAGCTCGAAGTCGAGCGGTCCGCGCCAGGGGTTCGGGTAGAGCTTGGCGATCGACTCCGGCGCGTCCTCGGCAACCGCCTCGATGTCCATCCCACCTTGGGCCGAGAGCATCAGGATGTTGGCGCGGTTGTCTCGATCGACGGTGAAGCCGAGGTAGATCTCCTGGGCGATGTCGAGCGCGCCCTCGCAGTAGACGAGCGGCACCTTGAAGCCCTTGATGTCCATGCCGATGATCGCCTCGGCGGCGGCCCGCGCCTCCTCCGGCGTCTTGGCGAGCTTGATGCCCCCCGCCTTGCCCCGGCCGCCGACGGGAACCTGCGCTTTGACCGCGACCGGCCCGATCTCCCGGGCTGCCTCGGCCGCCTCGTCCGGTGTCCTGGCCACCTTTCCCGGAGGTATGGCGATGCCGAAGGAGGCGAGGACCTCCTTGGCCTGGTACTCGAGCAGCTTCATTCAGGTCCTCCGCCGGCTTGATGGCAGCGGAGGTAAATGCTACCTAGGAGTCGGCCTCAACCTTTTTGACCAGGCCGTCGAGGACGGTGTCGAAGTCCTTGGCGATCTGGTCGCCCATCATCGGGTCGAACAGCCAGCCCATCGGGCCGACAACCCTGACCGATTGGCTGACGCGGGTTTTGTCGCCGGCAGGCTCGACCCTGCAGGTGAACTGGAAGCGCGAAAGCGGGACGACGCTGGTCTCCAGCGTGAAGGAGCGGCCGGGCTCGAACGCGATGACCTTCATCGGGTGGTGCTGCCCTGCCGGCGTGTTCATGACGCCTTCCTTGCCGAGGGCGACCGGCGGCGGCATGTCCATCGTGGTGACGTTGGGGTTCCATTCGCCCCATCCGGCGGTATCGGTCCAGATCGCCCAGACCCGGTCGGCTGGTGCGTTCGTTTGGCGCGACTTGCCATGCTCGGCCATCTATCCGTCAACTCCTCCTGGCGCAGGCTGTGTGGCGTTCATTGTGCCTCGGGTGAAACTTTTCGATTCGACGCGGCATCTAACTAATCGCAAGCTATGACGCTGGTGGTCGGCGAAGATCGGACGCTCAAAGAGGCACAGGCGGGGGACCCCGCCGCCTTTGACGCCCTCGTGTCGCCACTCCTCGATCCCGCCTACCGGCTGGCGATGGTCCTCCTCCGCGACCACGCAGAAGCCGAGGACGCGGTCCAGGAAGCGGCGCTGAAAGCCTGGTCGCGGCTGGCGCAGCTGCGCGGCGATCGGACCCGGCTTCGCTCCTGGTTCCTGGCGGTGGTCGCCAATGAATGCCGGATGGCGCGTCGCCGGCCCTGGTGGTCCGTTCTCCGCCAGCGCGAAGTCGCCGACGATCGCAGCTCGCCCGAGGAGCGGGCGGTCCGCGACCTCGACCTGCAGCGAGCCATCGAGCGGCTGCCGGCGGATGACCGGCTCGCCCTGTTCAGCTACTTCTACCTGGACCTGCCCCTCGATGAGGCCGCCCAGGTGATGGGAGTGCCGCTCGGCACCGCCAAGTCACGCATCTACCGGGCAGCGCGCCGGCTCCGGCCGGACGTCGCCCTCGAGGAGGTCATCGACCGATGAGAGACCAAGTCCGACGCGCCTTCGAGGCGATCACCGAGAGCCCGCATCCGGCTCTTCGCTCGGCGCTCCGGGCCCGGCTCGAGGCCGGGCCGTCCGAGGCGCCGCCTCGGTTCTGGCGGCTCACCGTCGCGGCGACGCTGGTCGCCGGGATCGCCGGCCTGGCCTTCGTCGCCGGGATCAGCCTGCTGCCGCGCGGCGGCGGGACTTTGCCGGGGCCGGCCGCGAGCGCATCGGCCACCCCTTCCAGCGAGCCGACCCCGACGGCGGCACCGACCGCCGCGCCCAGCCCGTCAGCGACCGCCGTCGTCGTCTCCGCCGCCTGCGCCACCTCCAGCGGCGGGACGGCCTCCTCGATGGCCGATGTCACCTTCGTGAGGGTCGGCACGACGGCAACCTACGATCGCTTCGTGATCGAGTTCGACGGCCCGGTGCCGGCCTATTCGGTGACACCCCAGGGATCGTCCGCCTTCATGCAGGACGCCACCGGGCAGATCCTCCAGCTCCAGGGCTCGAGCGGCGTCAAGATCGTCGTTCACGGCGCCAGCGGCACCGACCTGAACGGCAAGCAGACCTTCACGGACTCGCAGGACCTCAAGCCGAACTACCCCGCACTGAAGGAGGCCCGGCAGGTGGGCGACTTCGAGCGGACCTTCAGCTGGGGCCTCGGGCTCGCTCAGCCAGCCTGCCTCCACGTCACCACGCTGACCGGACCCGACCGGCTGGTGGTCGACGTCCTGAAGCCATGAGCCGGTTGGGCTAGAGCGGTATGTTCCCGTGCCGGCGGGGCGTCCGGCGGCGCTCCTTGCCGAGAGCGACCTTGAGCGCCTGGATCAGCACCCGGCGGGTCTGCCCCGGCTCGATCACGTCGTCGATGTAGCCGCGCTCCGCGGCCACGTAGGGGTTCGCGAACTGCTCTGTGTAGTCGTGGACGAGGTTCGCCCGCTTGGCCACCTTGTCCCGCGCCCGGTCCAGCTCGCGACGGAAAACGATGTTGACGGCCCCCTCCGGTCCCATCACCGCGATCTCGGCCGTGGGCCAGGCCGCGTTGTAGTCGGCGCGGATGTGCTTCGAGCACATGACGCAGTAGGCGCCGCCGTAGGCCTTGCGGGTGATCACGGTCAGCTTGGGCACTGTCGCTTCGCTGTAGGCGTAGAGGAGCTTCGAACCGTGCCGGATGATGCCGCCGTACTCCTGCTCGGTGCCCGGCATGAAGCCGGGCACATCTACGAAGGTGACCAGCGGGATGTTGAACGCGTCGCAGTAGCGCACGAAGCGGGCGGCCTTGGTCGAGGCGTTGATGTCGAGCGCGCCGGCCATCACCTTGGGCTGGTTGGCGACGATGCCGACCGGGTGGCCGCCGAGGCGGGCGAGGCCGATGACGATGTTCATCGCATAAAGCGACTGGACTTCGAAGAAGTCGCCGTCGTCGACCACCATCCGGATCACGTCCTTGATGTCGTAAGGGTCGCGAGCGCTGTCCGGGATGACCGTGGCCAGCCGCGGGTCGGCGCGCTCCGGGTCATCGGTCGGTTTCCGGTAGGGCGGCGGCTCGTCGCAGCTGGAGGGGATGAAGGAGAGCAGCCGGCGCACCTGCTCGAACGACTCGTCCTCGTCCTGGGCGAGGAAGTGTCCGACACCGGACCGCGTGTTGTGCACCTCCGCCCCGCCCAGCGAGTCGAAGGTCACCTCCTCCCCGGTCGTGACCCTGATCACCTCGGGGCCGGTGATGAACATGTAGCCGACGTCGTGGACCATGAAGACGAAGTCGGTCATCGCCGGCGAGTAGACGGCGCCCCCGGTGCAGGGCCCGAGGATGAGGCTCAGCTGCGGTATGACGCCGGACGACTCGACATTGCGCCAGAAGATCTCGGCGTAGCCGGCGAGCGAGACGACGCCCTCCTGGATTCGGGCGCCGCCCGAATCGTTGATGCCGATGAAGGGCACCCGGTTCTGGAGCGCGAGATCCATCACCTTGCAGACCTTCTCCGCGAACACCTCCCCGAGGGATCCGCCGAAGACCGTCGCGTCATGGCTGAAGAGGAGCACGTCGCGGCCGCCGATCTTGGCAAACCCGGTGACGACGCCGTCGCCGGGGACCTTCCTCTTCTCGAGCCCGAAGCTGGTCGAGCGGTGGGTGGCGAAGATGTCCAATTCCGTGAACGAGTTGCGGTCGACCAGCCGCTGGATCCGCTCCCGCGCCGTGAGCCGGCCCTTGGTGTGCTGCCGCTCGTAGCCCTCGGCATCGCCGTGGGCCGCCTCGTACTTCCGCTGCCGGAGCAGGTTGATCTTGAGGAGGTTGGGATCGATCGCTTTCGCCATGCCTCTAGTGTCCTGGAACCGACGTTCGTTGCAAAATCGCGGCCAAGGGCGTCGAGATCAAGGAAGCTTCGATAGGGGGCCCGCCGAAGGGTGGGGAATGCAGACGGCGTCCCTGGCGGATGAGCCCGAAGGGTCGGTTGCGGGACACTAAACCTCGATCGGCGGTTGGTATTCGCCGAAGACACTGCGCAGTCGGCCGCAGCACTCCCCGATCGTGCAGTAGGCCGCGAGTGCCTCGCGAAGCGGTGGGAGGAGATTGGCGGTGCCCCGCGCCTCCTCCGTGAGCCGATCGAGACAGCGCTCGGCGGCGGCCGCGTCGCGCTCGGCGCGGACCCGGCGGACCCGCGCGATCTGCTCGGCCTCGCCGCGCGGCTCGATCTTCATGATCTCCACCGTCGCCTCGGCGCTCTGGGTGAACCGGTTCTGGCCGACGATAACGCGCTCACCGCTCTCGACGCGCTGCTGCAGCCGGTAGGCGCTTTCCGCGATTCGCCGCTGCATCCAGCCCGACTCGATGGCGGCGACCGCGCCGCCCTCCTCATCGACCTCGGCCATCGTCCGGAGGGCGTCCTCCTCGATCCGATCGGTCAGCGCCTCGACGTAGTGGGACCCGCCGAGCGGGTCGGTGACGGCGGCTACGTTGCTCTCGTAGGCGATCACTTGCTGGGTGCGCAGGGCGAGCTCGGCCGCCAGCTGGGTGGGCAGCCCAAGGGCTTCGTCGAAGCCGTTGGTGTGCAGCGACTGGGTCCCGCCGAGAACGGCGCTGAGCGCCTCCAGCGTGGTTCGAACGACGTTCACCAGCGGCTGCTGCGCGGTCAGCGTGACGCCGCCGGTCTGGGTGTGGAAGCGCAGCATCCAGGATCTCTCGTCGCGGGCGCCGAAGCGGTCGCGCATAACCCTCGCCCACATCCGCCTGGCGGCCCGGAACTTGGCCGCCTCTTCGAAGAAGTCCATGTGGCAAGCGAAGAAGAAGCTGAGCCGGGGCGCGAAGTCATCGATCTTGAGCCCGGCCGCCAGCGCGGCCTCGACGTACGCGATCGCGTCCGCGAGCGTGAAGGCGACCTCCTCGGCAGCGGTCGAGCCGGCTTCCCGGATGTGGTAGCCGGAGATCGAGATGGTGTTCCAGTTGGGCAGCTTCTCTGCGCAATAGGCAAAGACGTCGGTCGTCAGCCGCATCGACGGCTGGGGTGGAAAGATGTAGGTGCCCCGGGCCGCGTACTCCTTCAGGATGTCGTTCTGGAGGGTCCCGGTGACCTTCTCGCCCGGCACGCCCTGCTTCTCGGCGACCAGCTCATAGAGGAGCAGGAGCAGGGCCGCCGTGGCATTGATGGTCATCGAGGTCGACACCTCGGCCAGCGGAATACCCTCGAGCAGCGCCTCCATGTCGGCAAGCGAATCGATGGCCACGCCGACCTTCCCCACCTCGCCCTTCGCCATCGGCGAGTCGGAGTCGTAGCCGATCTGGGTGGGCAGGTCGAAGGCGACCGAGAGACCGGTCTGGCCCTGCTTCAGCAGGTAACGGTAGCGCTGGTTCGACTCGGCGGCGGTGCCGAAGCCTGAGTACTGGCGCATCGTCCAGAGGCGGCCCCGGTAGCCGTCGGGCCGGATCCCCCTCGTGTAGGGAAACTCGCCCGGCGGGGGCTCGCCGTAATACGGCTCGAGGGGAACGCCGGAGTCGTTGTGCCGCTGCTCAGGCATGGGGCTGGACAAGCTCGGTGAGGACACCGCCGACCGTCTTCGGGTGGAAGAAGACGATCGGCGTGCCGTGGACGCCGACGCGGATCTCGCCCGACTGCTCGAAGCCCTCGCCGACGAGCCGCGCCACCTCGGCGTGGATGTCGTCGACGGCGTAGGCCAGGTGGTGGAGGCCGGGCCCTCGTTCGGCCACGAACTTTCCGATCGCCGTGTCCGGGCCGGCCGCCGCCAGGAGCTCCAGCTCGACCCCGCCGGAATCGAGGAGCGCGAAATCGAGCCCGTTCAGCTCACCGCGCCGGAGCAACCCGGCCGAGAGGGTCGTCGTGTAGAGGTGCACGGCTGCCTCGATGTCGGCTACCGCGATCCCGACGTGGTGGAGTCCCTTCAGCACTGGCCCTATTGTCGGCTGAAGTGGTGTGACTGGTAATCGGGTCGACCAAATGACCGCAGGCGACCCGCAGGGTCGCCGGTCAGGGCGTCGAGGTCGCCCGAAGGGGTGGTACTAGGACTTGGCTAGGGGGCCCGCCCGGAGGGTGGGGAATGCGGACGCAGCTAAGCTGCGTGACGACGACGGGCCGGGGCCCATGAGCTCGACCTCGACGTTCTGAGCGGATCCGTTGTCGAGCTAATTACCAGTCACATCACCTGCGTCGAGTCGGCGGGCGACGAGTTCCGCCACCAGCACCGCGACCGCCGTCGCCGCCAGCGCGGCCAGCCAACCGGCGATCGCGAGCTGCCCGACGTGGTCCTCTCGCTGCTCGACCATGCGGAGCGAGCGCCCTGCGACGACCCAGCCGCCCCTGAAGCCGACGACCACCGTCGCCGCCCGGATGCCAGACCGCGGCTGCCAGGTGACCTGGTCCGCGCTGCCGCCCGGCGGAGCGTTGGCGAAGACCGAGGTCGGGTACTCGGCCGGCTTCCCGTCCAGCAGCGCCGAGCCGGCAAGCAGCTTTCGGTCCGGCCCGTAGACGATCAGCCAGGGAGCGAGCGAGGCGGCGATTTCGGTTTGCGCGGAAGGGATGACGACGGACGGCGCGGCGCCCGCCTGGAGCCGGGCGGCGGCATCCTCGGCCATCTCCACCTGGGGATCGTCGGCTCCGGTCCGCAGGATCTGCTGGCCGATCACGAACGCGGTCCCGGCGAGGACCGTGGCGGCAACCGCCAACGGCAACCAGTGGCGGAGGAAGTTGGGGACCATTTCGATTCGGTTCGGTGTCAACGGGGGGCGCCGGCCTTTGGTTACCGGCGACGCCACCCGGTCAGTACTTGTACCAGCCCTCGCCCGTCTTCCGGCCGAGCTTGCCCTCCTCCACCTTGCGGCGGAGCTGCTCGGAGGGCTTGTACTTGGGATCCCCGGTGGTCTCGAAGATGTGACGCCGTGCGTTGTAGGTGACGTCGAGGCCGCTGAGATCGCCCAGCCGAAAAGGCCCGAGCGGCCAGTTGAGGCCCTTCTCGACCGCGATGTCGATGTCTTCGAAACCGGCGACACCCGCGTCGAACAGTCGGTAGGCCTCCTGTGACGCGTGGTGGAGGATTCGGTTGACGATGAAGCCGTCGATCTCCTTGTTGATCAGGACCGGCACCCGGCCCATCTCGCGGACGAAGTCCATCGCCCGCCCGATCGTCGCCTCCGACGTCTGCGGGCCGCGGACGACCTCGCACAGCTCCATGACCAGGACCGGGAAGAAGAAGTGCAAGTTGCAGCAGCGATCGGGCCGCCCGGTTGCCGAGGCGATCGTCGAGATCGGCATGGTCGAGGAGTTCGACGCCAGGATGGTGTCGGCCGGGCAGATGCGGTCGAGCTCGGCGAAGATCTCCCGCTTGGGCTCCAGCTGCTCGACGATCGCCTCGATGACGATGCCGACCCGCGCCGCCTCCCCGAGG
This sequence comes from Candidatus Dormiibacterota bacterium, assembly GCA_036564345.1. Classification (GTDB taxonomy): domain Bacteria; phylum Chloroflexota; class Dormibacteria; order Dormibacterales; family Dormibacteraceae; genus UBA6019. The sequence goes on from DATCOZ010000189.1 coordinate 8,389, forward strand.
TCGGTCGTGGTGCGGACCCGGGCCACCGCCGCCTCGGCCTCCGCCTGGCTGAGGCGCCCCTTGTCGACCCGGCGCTGGAGGAGCTGCCGGTTCTGCTCGACGGCCTTGCCCAGCTGCCCGGCGGAGACGTCCTGGAGGACGACCTCGACGCCGTGGAGGGCGGCCTGCTGCGCGATCTGGGAGCCCATCCCGCCACCGCCGACGACCGCGAGGGTGGTCATCTCACGCTGAAGACGCGGGTCACCTGGTTGAGGGTCGGGATGTTGGCGAGCATGCCGTCGATCTTGAGACCGCCGGTCAACAGCTTGCCGACGATGCCCCGGCCGACGGTGTCGAAGTAGATCGGCATTCCGAGGGGGCCGATGGCCAGGTTGGAGAGCATCATCACGGTGTCGGCGTCGGTGCGGATGGTGATCTTGCGGTCGCGCTTGAGACCGTTGCTGACCCTCAGCTTGCCGCCCCGAAACTCAAGCGTCACCGACTCGTCGATGTCCAGCACCTGGATGCCGACCCGGGCATTGAGGCCGTCGAAGTCCGCCTTCTTCTCGGGCCGGCCGCGGACGTTGGCCTCGATCAGTCCGCCCAGCATCATCCCGAAGGCGCTTGCGTCATCCCCGTCGGTGTACTCGACCAGCGGCTCTTTCCGCGGCGCCATCGCTTCGTTGGCTCTCAGGCTTCGTCGGGGAACTCGACCGGGATCCGCGTCGTGCACTCGGTCATCTCCTGCGAGGCCCGGGTGTAGCGGACGATCGTCGGGAGGTCGCCCTTCAGCTTGAGCTTGCCCTGCATCATTCCCTTGGTCGGGTCGAGCTCCCGCTGCATGACCTGCTTCCAGCGCGAGTAGGGGGCCGTGATCACGAAGTCGGCCTTACCCGCCTCCGAGTCGCTGACCATCTTGATCGCGCGGGCTTCACCGTCGAAGAGGTCCATGAACACGCCCCGGGCAACCGGGAAGTTCTTGTCCGGCTCGGCCTCGACGACCAGCCCCACCGTCCACTTCCAGCCCTTGCCGGCCTGCTTGTAGGCCGAGGACTTGTTGATCTCATCTTTGAGAGCGGACGCGAACTCAGGACTGAATGCCTTGATCTTTGCCATTTTGGTTCCTCCCGTGCCCACCAAAGGTAGCAGGGCACCG
>DATCOZ010000227.1:0-5134 GCA_036564345.1 Candidatus Dormiibacterota bacterium
CTCCTGGCCCGCGTGGTAGCTCGACGTCACATAATTTGCCGCGACCGGGGCGAACGCCTTCCGCACGTCATCGCTCATATCGGAGAACAGGATCATGCAAAAAGCGGTCGCGCGTTGGTCGGGCCAGAAGGTCAAGTTCCAGATCCGCGCCAACTCCGGCCACAACGCCGACCTGGACGAACCGCCCGCCTTCGGCGACGACGAGGGCATGCGGCCGACCGAGATGCTGCTCGGAGCGCTCGGCGGCTGCACCGGGATCAACGCCGTCCTCCTCCTCAAGAAGTTCAAACAGCCGTTAAAGTCGCTCGACGTCGAGGTCGAGGGCGACCAGGAGAAGGAGTGGCCGCACGCGTTCACCGAGATCCGGATCAACTTCAAGATCGGCTGGGACGGCAAGCACGACAAGCAGCTGGTCGAGAGCGCCCTCGACATGGCGGTCAACAAATACTGCCCGGTCGACGCGACCCTGAGCAAGGGCACCAAGATCAAGCATCGGCACTCGTGAATTAGTCGGTTTTCCCCCTCGCCGCTGGCAGGGCAGGGTGGGGCCCACCCGGAGGCCCAAATGCAGCCGGTACGCTGGTACCGAGGGTGCTGGATCGCCCCACCCCTCCCTCCCCTGTCATTCAATGGGGAGGGCGATCAGAAAGACCTCCCCATGCCTGGGGGAGGGAGACCGGCCCCGCGCCAAGGCGCGGGGGGCCAGTTGATAAAATCAGCCCGGTAGTTTCCTGAACCAGCCCATCGAAGGGGGAGAACCCAACCTGCTTTCCGACTACGGCCCTCTCCTGATCTTCCTCGTCATCAGCACCCTCGTGGTCGTCCTGCTGGTGGGCCTGTCCTTCGTGATCGGGCCCTCCCGACCCAACCGCCGTAAGCTCCAGGCGTACGAGTCGGGCATCGTCCCCACCGCCCGGGCCCGGCACCGGATGTCGGTCAAGTTCTACCTGACCGCGATGCTCTTCATCATCTTCGACATCGAGGCCGTCTTCTTCTATCCCTGGGCCGTGATCCTCCGCCAGCTCCGCTGGTACGGCCTGATCGAGATGTTCGTCTTCATGCTCATCCTCCTGGTCGCCCTCGCCTACATCTGGCGGAAGGGAGGCCTCGAATGGGATTAGAGGATCTGGGTGAGGCCCTCGGCGACAACATCATCACGACAACCATCGGCAAGGTCATCGGCTGGGGACGGGGGAACTCGGTCTGGCCGGCCCAGTTCGGCCTCGCCTGCTGCGCGATCGAGATGATGCACATCGCTGGTTCCCGGAACGACATCGCCCGCTTCGGCTCGGAGGCTTTCCGGGCCAGCCCCCGGCAGTCCGACCTGATGATCGTCTCGGGCCGCGTCAGCCAGAAGATGGCACCCGTCCTCCGCCAGGTCTACGACCAGATGCCGGATCCCAAGTGGGTCATCTCGATGGGCGCCTGCGCCTCCACCGGCGGCGTCTTCAACAACTACGCCCTCCTCCAGGGCGTCGACAAGATCGTCCCCGTCGACGTCTACGTGCCGGGCTGCCCGCCCCGACCCGAGGACCTGATCAACGCGATCCAGATCCTCCAGGAGAAGATCAAGGTCCAGGGGATCACACCGAAGCTGTGAGCCCGTCCAGGACGACCTTGAAGGGCGATCTCAAGAAGATCGCGGTCGACCATGGCGTCAGCGCCGGCGACGTGTGGGTGACTGTGCCGGCGGACCGGATCCGCGAGGCTCTCGAGGCCGCCAGGGCGGAGGGGTTCGACTTCTTCTCCTTCATAACCTGCGTCGACCACCTGGCCCGCGACGACGGCCGGCCGCCCTTCACGGGCGCCTGGGAGGGTGAACCGCCGCGCTTCGAGATGGTCTATGAGCTGCGCGATATGGAACGGGTGCGGCTCATCCGGATCCGGGCCTTCCTGGGCGCCGAGAACCCGACGATCGCCTCCGCCCACGATCTCTTCGGCCCCGCCAACTGGGACGAGCGAGAGGTCTGGGACCTCTTCGGGATCAGGTTCGACGGCCACCCCGACCTCGTTCGGATCCTGCTTCCCGACGACTGGGAAGGCCATCCGCTGCGGCGTGACTACCCCGTGGGCGGGGACCCGGTCGACTTCTCCCAGGAACACGAGGAATGGCAGACCAGGCCGGTGAAGGCATGAGCACCGAAACCCCGGCGCCGGCCGGGATCACCATCAAGCGCGAGTCAGGCGGGCCGGGCAGCGAGCAGGTCCTCACCATCAACTTCGGGCCCCATCACCCCTCGACCCACGGGGTGCTGCGCCTGATCGTCGACCTCGACGGCGAGGTCATCCGCAAGATCCGGCCGGTCATCGGCTACCTCCACACCGGGATTGAGAAGACTGCCGAGTCGCTCCGCTACCAGCAGGCGGTCACGGTCACCGACCGCCACGACTACCTCTCGCCGCTCTTCAACAACCTGAGCTACGCGATGGCGGTGGAGAAGCTGATGGGGGTCCAGGCGACACCCCGGGCACAGGCGCTCCGGGTGATCATGTGCGAGCTCTGCCGGATCTCCTCCCACATGATCTGGCTGGGCACCAGCGGGCTGGAGATGGGCGCCATCTCGATGCTCTGGTACTGCCTGCGCGAGCGGGACAAGGTGCTCGACCTCAACGAGGAGATCTCCGGCTTCCGGATGCACACCTCCTACATCCGCCCGGGCGGCGTCTTCGCCGACGCGACGCCCCGCTTCCTGGAGCTCTGCGGCAAGTTCGCCGACGAGTTCCCGGCCAGCGTCGACGAGTACGAGAGCCTGCTGACCGAGAACCCGATCTTCAAGCTTCGGACCCAGGGCATCGGCTACCTCTCGAAAGAGGACGCGCTCCGGCTCGGCCAGACCGGCCCCATGCTGCGCGGCTCTGGGGTGAGCTGGGACCTTCGCAAGAACACCCCCTACTCCGGCTACGAGAAGTACGACTTCGAGGCCGCGGTCGAGACGGCGGGCGACTGCTACGCCCGCTACCAGTGCCGGATCAAGGAGATGCGCGAGTCGGCGAAGATCATCCGGCAGGCGCTCGACACGCTCCCCGACGGCCCCGTCAACGTGGACGACCGGAAGATGCTGCCGCCGCCCCGCGAGGAGCTCGACACCTCGATGGAGGCACTCATCCACCATTTCAAGCTCTTCACCGAGGGCTACTCCCCGCCGGTCGGCGACTCCTACGCAGCGACCGAGTCGGGACACGGCGAGAACGGCTGCTACGTCGTCTCCGACGGCACCCACAAGCCCCGCCGCGTCAAGTTCCGGAGCGCCGGCTTCATCAACCTGCAGTCGACCGAGCGGATGGCGCTGGGCGGGATGGTCGCCGACATGATCGCGATCATCGGGACGATCGACGCCGTGATGGGGGATGTCGATCGATGAGTCTTGATCCCCGCGAGATCCCGACCACCGGTTCCGAGACAGGCCCGACCAACCCCTACCACGAGCCGGTCGACCGGCAGGGGGCGAGCCTCGACGAGCACACCCTCAACGAGATCCGGGCGCTGCCCAAGCGGTTCCAGCCAGGGTCGCGCTCGGCCGTGATGCCGGCCCTTGACCTGGTCCAGGAAGAGCTCGGCTACCTGACCCCCGCCGCTATGACTCAGGTCGCCGAGGCGCTCCAGATCGACCCTGGCTACATCGAGGGTGTCGCCACCTTCTACACCCTGTTCCACCTCCAGCCGGTCGGCAAGCACCATTTCTACGTCTGCAACAACCTGAGCTGCCAGCTCGCCGGAGCTGATGAGATCCTCGAGCACCTCAAGCACTCGATCGGCGTTCGCGAGTACGGCGAGGTCACCGGCGACGGCTTCTTCAGCTGCGAGCCGGTCGAGTGCCTCGGCGCCTGCGAGTACGCGCCGGTCATGCGCCACGGCCACCGGCTCCACTACGACCTCACGCCGGTGAAGATCGACGAGCTGCTGGCGGGGATGCGGCCGAACTCCTTCCTCGACCGCCGCGAGACGGCGGAGCGGCCGCGGACCGCTCGCAAGGAGCCGAGGAAGCCCTGATGCCTGAGCTACGCGGCAGCCACGGGCCGGCGCCCGACCACATCCTGACCCGCTGGATCGGCATCGACTACCTCAGCGACATCGAGGTTTACGAGAAACAGGGCGGCTACCAGGCGTGGAAGAAGGCGCTCACCGAGATGCAACCGGCCGACATCGCCAACGAGGTCAAGATCTCCGGCCTTCGCGGCCGGGGCGGCGCCGGCTTCCCGACCGGGACCAAATGGGGCTTCATGCCACCCCCCGACGGAGGCCCCCGCTTCGTCGTCGTCAATGCCGACGAGTCGGAGCCGGGGACCGCCAAGGACCGCTATCTGATGGAGAACAACCCCCACCAGCTGATCGAGGGGATTCTCATCGCCTGCCGGGCGATCTCCGCCCAGCAGGCCTGGATCTACATCCGGGGCGAGTACGACCTCCAGCACGGCATCGTCCAGCGTGCGATCAACCAGGCCCGCCAGAAGGGCTACATCGGCCCCCAGCCGTTCGGCGTCGACTTTCCCGTCGACATCCAGATGTTCCGCGGCCACGGCGCCTACATCTGCGGCGAGGAGACTGCGCTGCTCGAGTCGCTCGAGGGCAAGCGGGCACAACCCCGGTCGCGTCCCCCGTTCCCCGCCGTCAAAGGCGCCTGGGGACGGCCGACGCTGCTCAACAACGTGGAGACGCTCAGCACCGTCCCCTGGATCGTCGAGAAGGGCGGCGCCGAATACGCCAAGCTCGGTACCGAGAAGTCGCATGGGACGCGGCTGTTCACGGTGAGCGGCGACATCCAGAAGCCGGGCAACTACGAGATGGAGCTCGGGCGGCCTTACAGCGACCTGATCGTCGGCCTCGCCGGCGGCCCGAAGCCAGGCCGGAAGATCAAGGTCTGGTGGCCGGGCGGCTCCTCCGCGCCGGTGCTGACCGGCGACATGCTGGACACCGGCACCGACCTGGAGGCCCTCGCCGCGGTCGGCTCGATGGGCGGCTCGGGCGGCGTGATCGTGGCCGACGACACCCGCTGCGTGGTGAAGATGGCCTATCGCCTGATGCAGTTCTACGCCCACGAGTCGTGCGGCAAGTGCACACCCTGCCGGGTCGGCGGCAACTGGGCGGGGAGGACCTTCGAGCGGGTGCTGGCGGGCTACGGCAGCGCCGCCGACC
>DATCOZ010000239.1:0-2008 GCA_036564345.1 Candidatus Dormiibacterota bacterium
GGCCTGATCGCGATGGGCGCCGGCGCCTACATCAGCAGCAAGTCACAGCTCGAGGTGGCCAGGGCGGAAGTCGCGCGGGAGAGCCGCGAGCTGGTGGCCAACCCGGAGCGCGAGCTCGAGGAGCTGGTCCAGCTTTTCGAGGAGGAAGGCCTTCCCCAGGAGGACGCCAGGGTGGTCGCGGAAAAGATTGCGCAGCGGCCGAGAGCGATGCTCAACGCCATGACCCAGAAAGAGATGCGCCTGGTCCTCGAGTCGAATGCTCCCATCAGGGAAGGTGCGGTGATGGCGCTCGCGTTCCTGGTCGGTGCCATCGTCCCGATCGCCCCGTGGTTCCTGGCCGGCGTCACCGGTGGGACCAGGGTGGCTGGCTTTGACCTCAGCCCAGCGCTCCTGATATCAGTAGTGGTGACCGCCCTGACCCTCTTTGTACTTGGCGCCGGCAAGGCCCGTGTCGCCCACAGCTCGATGCTCAAGGGCGGCCTCGAGATCATGGGTATCGGCATTCTCGCGGCTGTTTTCGGTTTCCTCCTGGGCAGCTTGTTTCCGCACCTGGTGGGGGCAAAAGCCGGGGCCTGAGGACGCCTGGACACCGTGATAAACTCCGGCAGCTTCAGACTCTTCGGAGAGGGAGAAATAGCAATGCCGCAGCGCACGCCGCCAGTCGATTTGCTTCGCGCGGGGTTCCAGAACCGCCACTCCGGTCTGCTCACTGACCTCCTGGCTCAGTACACCCGATTCGTCGAGGAGTCGCCTCCCATCGGGGAACGGCAGATGCCCGAGCGACTCCAGCACCTGCTCCGGATGGTGCGCGTGACCGGCCGCAACTTCCTCAACGAGCGCGAGGCTCAGGTGGAGATCACCGGCAAGACACGCGATGAGATCCTGGAGCTGATCATCGACGACGCCAACCAGTGGCTGGAGAAGCACGGGCCCGCGCAGAAGAAGTGGGTGGCGCCGTTTACCGAGCTCGAAAGAACTCCCGCTAAGCGCTAGCGGACGTCCCGCTCACTCCGGCAGCTTGGAGGCTGCGGAGGCGTCGACCAGGAACCGCGATGGGCCCAGCTGAGCCACCCTCGCGGCGGGCAAGTCGTCGCCTCCGCCAAAGACCTTCGCCAGCGCCTGTGCCTTCTCGTTGCCGGTGACCAGGAAGAGGATCTGACGGCTGGCGGCAAGCGCTACCGGGGTCATCGTCAGGCGATCAGGGGGGTCGGCGGGCACCGTCACGTGGGCGACAGTGCGGGTCGTCTCCTCGAGCGCAGTTGAGCCCGGGAAGAGCGAGGCCGTATGCCCCTCACCGCCCATGCCCAGCAGGGTCAGGTCGAAAGCCGGTTGCCGGTCGGCGATCGCGGCCCTGATCTCGGCGTCGTAATCAGCGGCGGCGGCCTCCGGGACCAGCTCGCCGGCCATCCTGCGGACGGAGCCGCCCTGCAGTTTCAGCGGGTCGAAGAGCGCTTCTCTTGCCATCCGATAGTTGCTGGCGGGGTCGTCGGGGCCGACGCAGCGCTCATCGTTGAAGTAGAAGATGACGCGCCGCCAGTCGATCTCCTCGCGCAGCTCGGTGGCCAGCAGCTCGTAGGTGGCCCGTGGCGTGTGTCCGCCGGCCAGGACGAGGCGGAATTCGCCCTGCTCGTGGATGGCCTTGAAGGCCGACTCCACAATCGCCGCGGCCGCGGCGCGCGCCACCGCCTCCGGGGTTTTCAGCCTCACCAGCATCCTCCGCCCCTTCTCTCAGCTCGTCAGCGCCGTTTGGATCCGGGCCGCCGACGCCATGGCATCCTCGAATACCCGGTCGCGGCCCAGCCTCGCCAGCTCACGGCTGAGGACCTCGGTTTCATCGGGCTGGGCCAGGGCCACGCTGCGGCGCACCACGGGCTTTCCGGTTTCGCTGATCGACAGTCGACCCTCGTCGCCCTGCCAGCGCAGCTTGACGTTGAGCTTGCGCCGCCCCAGATCGGCGATCACCCGAATCGAATCGATTGGCGCGGCATCTCCTTTCACGCCCCCGCGA
>DATCOZ010000274.1:0-28844 GCA_036564345.1 Candidatus Dormiibacterota bacterium
CGGCGCCGGCTGGGCCGTGGCGGCCGTCGGGAGCGGCGGGGGCTGTGGCGCAAACTCCGGGGGTGGTTGCCAGGCGCCCGACCGGGGCACCTCTTCGGTGGCCTGCGCCGGGATCGGCGCGGGAGCCGCATCGAGCGGCTCTCGGACGACCGCCGGCTCGGTGGCGGCCGGCGGTACCTGCCAGCCAGTGGAGGGCTGCTCCAGCACCTGGGCGGGGGATTGCCATGCGCCCGCTGCCGGGTCAACTACTTTCGCCGGACCGGCGCCGGCCGACGGCGGTGGCGGCGGCGGCGGCACGCCGAGGCTGGCGATCGGCTGCCAGGACTTGCCATCCCACCACCAGAGCCCGTCTGGCGATCGCAGCGGGCCGGGCGGCGATTCCATGTCGGCCGCAATCTTCGCCTGAATCGAGGCGCGATGCACGGCGAGATTGAGCAGATCTTCGAACCCGACTTGGCTCAGCGGGATCGGGCGCCTGGCTGCTGGTCGTCGAGGAATTCCTGGTAGCGGCGATAGGCGTCCTGTTTGCGGGAATCCACGATCTTGGTGTAGCCCTGCAGGGTGTTCAGGTTGGCGTGCCCCAGCACCTCCTGGACCAACCGCACGTCGCCGCCGGTCACCTCGAGGAGGGTGGTGGCGGTCGTGTGGCGGGCTACGTGAGGCGACTTGAAGGACCACGCGCCCTGGTCGCGCCGGATCCGGCTGACGATGTGGCGGGCCCCAGCCTGGGTCAGCCTCCGGTTCCGGTCGTCCCGGATCGAGCGGTCGTAGTTGACGAAGAGCGCCATCGACGTGTCGGTCCGGTCGGCAAGGTAGTCCTCGATCGCCTGCTTTGCGTCAGTGGTAAGGAAGACCGGCCGCTGCTTGGAGCCCTTGCCGGTGACGATCAGCCGGGTGCCCTGCCGCGGTACGTCGGTGCGCTCCAGGTTGAGCGCCTCGCTGATCCGGCACCCGGTGGAGATCAGGAACTGCACGAGCGCCCGGTCGCGTTTGTCGATGAGCGTGTCCCGGGGCAGCCCGGCCAGCAGCCGGGCGAGCTCCGCCGGCTCGATGGGCTTGGGCAGGCGCTCCATCAGCTTCGGCACCGTGATCCCGTTGGAGAGGTCCTTCTCGACAAGCTCCTCGCGCGCCAGCCAGCGCAACCAGGAACGGATCGCGACCAGGGCGCGGGCCCGAGAGCCGGGGCTCTTGAGCTCGCCCGCCAGGTGGCGCTGGTAGGCGCGAAGGTCCTCTCGCCCAAGGTCTGCCATCTGCAGCGAGTGGCCCCTGGCAGCGAGGAAGCCGCCAAGCCGCCGAATGTCGTGGGAGTAAGCCCGGACCGTGTTCGGGCTGCGGTTGGCCTCCACCTGGAGCCATCCGAGGTATTCGTCTGCCGCGGCTGAGAAGTCGAGTGCCATGGCTGCCGCCGCGGCAAGCATAGTCAGATCGGGATCGGACGTCCTCCCACCGGCGCTCCGCTCGACCTCAGCAAGCGGGCCCGGAGCGCGGTCCGGGCGAGGCTTTACGGGCTCCATCCGCTCCGCCGGACGCCTTTCTCCGAGGCGCGGTCGAGGCTGCCTTCGAGGCCGGTTTGGAAGCGGTACCGATCGCCGGCTCGGGCTTCACCTCGCGATAACCGATCCCCTTCGCGGCATCGATCGTCGTGGGCCCCGCGCTCCGATTCACCTTGATGTGGATCTTCTCCGGCGCCTGCGGCCGCTGCTTCGGGATGCGGATCCGCAGCATTCCGTTCTCAAGGCTCGCCTCCGCTTCCTCGAACCGGCACTCGACCGGGAGCATCACCTGGCGCAGGTACTCGATCGAGCGGATCTCCTGGTGGAAGTAGTCGGCCTCGGCCACCTCCGAGTGAGCGCGCAGCGTGAGCAGGCCGTCGTGGAAGCTGACGTCGATGTCGTCCGGCTGGACGCCGGGCAGGGCAGCCTCGATGAGGAGGTCGCTCTCCGACTGGTGGACGTTGATCGGCATCGGCGCGCCGCGGCCGTGGGCCGGCTGCTGCGCCGCCGCTTGAAGCATCTGCTCGAGCATCTCGCGGACCGGGTTGCTGTCGTTGAAGCGCCAGCGGATCATGCCATTCTCACCTCCACCCGAGATTCTAGGTCGCCACTTCTATGACCCGCCTCGGCCAAACGGGCCCCTGCTCTATTCTCCTTACGGATGGTGCAGGTCCAGCGTCTCTTCGGGACGCGCGTCATCGTCCTGATGCCGCTGGCGATCGCGCTCAACATCGTCCTCGGTTCGCTCGTCGGCCAGGTGCTCCGGCTGCCGATCTACCTCGACTCGATCGGGACGATCCTGGTGGGCGCGCTGGCTGGACCGATCCCAGGCCTGCTCACCGGAGTGCTGACCGACCTCCTCTGGGGTTACGCGATCCCGCCGCCGGTCGGCTCGCCCACCATCGGTCCGTTCTCGATAACGGCCGGCTGCATCGGCCTGCTGGCGGGTATCCTCGGCCGGCTCGGCGTCTTCGGGCCCCGGCCCGGTCGCGACCGGCGGACGCTCCTCTCCACCGCCGGCGCCGTGGTCCTGGTCATCGCCCTCACGGCCTACACCTACGGCCGTGCGTATGCCAGCAGTCAGGCCTTCAACTCGTCGACCGGTTTTGCCGCGGGCGCCTTCGGCGCATCGCGGATCGCCTTCGCGATCGTGATGCTCGCCTTTGCCGGGTTGGCCGTCTACGCGCTCTTCGTCCGCCGCGACCTCGGCGCCGTGCTGGCATTGGCCGCGGGTCTCGGGATCGGCATCGTCGCCGCCCTCGTCTCGGCGCCGATCGCCGCGTACGTCTTCGGGGGCGTGACGGGCTCCGGCACCGATGTCCTGGTCGCTGCTTTTCGGGCCGGCGGGGCCGGCCTCTACAGCGCCGTCCTCCAGCAGGGGCTGCTCTCCGACCCCCTCGACAAGATGATCACCTGCTTCATCGTCTACCTCGTAGTCGCCGGCCTGCCCCGCCGGCAGCTGCTCCGCTTCCCCAATGGAGAGCGCCTCGCCCCCCGCGAGTAGGCGCGAGCTCAACCCGGCGACAAAGCTGGTCGCCGCCCTGGTGGCGGTCGCACTCGGGCTCACCCTGCCGGCATGGGGAGCCGGCGTGATCGCGGTTGCGACGGTCCTGCTCGCCGCCGCGGCCCACCGGCTGCGAGCCCTCGCGGTCGTCTTCCTGGCCCTGCTGCCGGTCCAGCTCTCGGCCGTGGCAATCAACGCCGTCTTCCCGGCCGGCGGCAACCGAGCCTTCGGGCTCCTCACCTCGATCCGCGTGCTGGCCGTCGTTCTGCCGCCTTCGCTGCTCTTCCTGACCACGGCGCCCGACCGGCTGCTTGCCGACCTCGAGGTGCGTGGCCTTCCGCCCGCCGCGGCATTCGTGGTGGCGGCGGCGCTTGGCGCGGTGCCCCGGATGCGCGAACGCGCCCAGCGGGTGGGCGAGGCACTGCGCACCCGCGGCCTGGACACCGAGGGAAGCGTCGCCGCCCGCCTGCGTGGGGTCGCACCGCTCGGAGCGGCGATGGTCCAGGGGACGCTGGCGGAGGTCGAGGACCGCACCCTGGCGCTCGAGGTGCGCGGTTTTCGCTCGGCTCGCCGCCGGACCGTACTCCGGCCCCCTCCCGACAGCGCGGCGGAGCGAGCGCTCCGCGCGGCGCTCCTGGCGGTCGCGCTGGCGGCGATCGCGACCCGGGTCTGGTTTCGGTGATCCGGCTCGAGGAGGTCAGCTACTGGTACCCCGGGCAGGCGCTGCCGGCGGTCGCCGGCGTCTCCCTGGCGGTGGGACCGGGCGAGGTTGTCGGGCTGACTGGTGCCAACGAGAGCGGCAAGACGACGATCTGCCTGCTGGCCGCCGGCCTGGCGCCGCGGGTGGTAGGAGGCCGCGTCGAGGGGCGGATCACCCTGCCGGCCGCCGCCGCCATGCTCTTCGACGCACCGGCGGCGCAGCTCACGGGCCTCCACACGACGGTCTTCGACGAGGTCGCCTTCGGGCCCTGCAACCTCGGTCTTCCCGCCGTCGAGGTCGAGTCCCGCACCCGATCCGCGCTTGCCGCGCTTGGTATCGAAAGGTTCACCGAGCGGCACCCCGATCGCCTCTCGGGTGGCGAACGCCAGCTCGTGGCGCTCGCCGGCCTGCTGGCCATGCGGCCGGCGCTCCTGGTCCTCGACGAGCCCCTCGGCCGCCTCGACGAGGAGGGTTCGGCGCTCGTCGCGGCCGCGGTCAAGGATCTTGCCAGGGCGGGGACGGCGTTCCTTGTGGCCGAGCACCATCTGCCCTTTCTGGCCGACGTGGCGACGCGAGTGGTGGCGCTGTGATCCGCGTCGAGTCGTTGGTCCACCACTATCCGGACGGGACGCCTGGGCTCGACGGCGTCGACCTCCAGGTCGAGCGAGGGGAGGCGGTCGGCCTCACCGGTCGCAACGGTTCAGGCAAGTCGACACTGCTCCGCCACCTGGTGGGTCTCCTCCGTCCCACCTCGGGGAGAGTGCTGATCGACGGTGCCGACTGCACGGGTAGCCGGGTCTGGGAGCTCGCGCGGAAGGTGGGGCTGGTCTTCCAGGAGCCGGCCGACCAGCTCTTCCGGAGCAGCGTCCGCGGCGAGGTCGAGTTCTCGTCCGCCTCCCCGGCGGCGACCGACGCCGCACTCGCCACGGCCGGCCTCAGCGATCGGGCGGGATCGCACCCCTACGACCTCGGCTACTCACGGCAGAAGCTGCTGACGATCGCCGCCGTGGTCGCGATGGGCACTCCCATCGTCGTGCTCGACGAGCCGACCCTGGGCCAGGACGCGGCCGGCCGCGACCGCGTGGCCGACTTCCTGCGCCAGCTGCGTGCCGCCGGCCGGACGGTGATCGTGGCCGGGCACGACCGCTCTCTTATGACCGCCGAGCTCGACAGGACCCTGCTCCTGGTCGCCGGCCGGCTGAGCCCTCCGTGACAACCGGCGCAAGTTGAAATCCCCGCACCGACTTCCGGGGCGTGGGCCGCGATGCGCCGGCGGATCGACGCCCGGCGGGCGAGCGATCGAGCGATTCGCCGGATCGCAGCAGGGGAGGCCGTCAGGCGTCGCTTTTCGACGCCAGCGACTTGCCCGACGCCCCTTCAATGGAATGCCCTCCCGACCTGCCAGCCCGACGCCTCATCCGCGAGGTTAGGCCGACCACCTTTTTCTGGATCCCAAGTCGAACTCAGGTCCGGATGTGGGTAGGAACTCAGCTAGACGGTGTCGGGCAGCTCCAGCGAGCGGTAGATCTCGCGCGTCGCCGAGGAGAAGTTGAGGGTGTAGAAATGCAGCCCGGGAGCCCCCTCGGCGAGCAGCTCGCGGCAGAGCTCAGCGGCTAGCTCGATGCCGACGCGGCGGAACTCCTTCGGGTCGTGCTCGACCCGGGTTAGCCGGGTGACGACATCGGCCGGCAGCTGGTAGCCGGACAGCTCGGCCATCCGGGTGATCGACTTGAGGCTGGTCACCGGCATGACCCCGGGGATCACCGGCTTCTCGACGCCGAGCGCGGCCAGCTCCTCGCGGAGCCGGAGGTATTCATCGGCATGGAAGAAGAACTGGGTGATGGCGAAGTCGGCGGCCGCCAGCTTGACCGCCAGGTGCCGGCGGTCGCTGGCCAGGTCTGGCGAGCGAGGGTGGCCGGCCGGATGGGCGGCGACCCCGACGCAGGCGCTGCCCCGGGATCGGGCGAGCTCGACCAGCTCGAGAGCGTGGCGGAGCTCGCCCGCCGGCTCGTCGGCCACCGGGTCGCCGCCGAGCGCCAGGAGGTTCTCGACGCCGGCCCCGTTGAAGTTGTCGACGATCTCGGTCAGCTCCTGCCGGCTGTGGGCGACGCAGACAAGATGCGGCATGGCCGTGATCGCGGTCGTCCTGAGGATGTCGAGGACCACCGCGGTGGTCCGCTCCCGCGAGCTGCGGCCGCCCCGGTAGGTCACCGATACGAAGGAGGGGTGGAGTGGCCCCAGGTCCTTGATGGTGGCCTCCAGGCGGGCCTGCTCCTCGTCCGTCTTAGGCGGAAAGAACTCGAACGAGAAGGTCGGTCCGTTGCCCAGCAGGTCGGCGATCCGCGCCACGACAGCCCAGTGTAGGGAAGGCCCAACGCCCAGCCTGCTAACTTCCTGCAATGGAGTTTGCGGCCAAGCCCCGGCTGCGAGGCTGGTCGCACGCGGTGGGCGCCGCTTTTGCGCTGGTCGGGGCGGGCACGCTGATCATCCTCAGCCGCGACCAGCCGGCCAAAGCGGTGACGATGGCCATCTACGGCGCAAGCCTGGTCCTGCTGCTTGCGGTGAGCGCCGTCTACCACATCGGCACCTGGCGGCCGCGGGTTCGCGCCATCCTCCGCGGCCTCGACCACGCCAACATCTTCCTGTTCATCGCCGCCAGCTACACCGCGGTCGTCTTCAACGCCGTGACCGGCTACTGGCGGATCGGAATCCTGATCTCGATCTGGCTCCTCGCGGTGATCGGGATGGCGACGCTGACGGGCACCATCGACCTCCCCCGCTGGGCGGTCGCGGGCCTCTACGTCGGGCTCGGTTGGATCGGCGTGGTCGCCATCCCGCAGATCGCCACCTCGCTCGGGCTTCCCGCGCTGCTGCTGATCCTGCTGGGCGGCCTGCTCTACTCGACCGGTGCTCTCGCCTACGCCTTCAAGCGGCCCCGGCTATGGCCGGCGACCTTCGGCTACCACGAGGTCTTCCACCTGCTGGTGCTCGGGGCGAGCGGGAGCTTCTTCCTGGTGATGGCCCTCTACGTGGTTCCTTTTCGGCAGTAGACGCACTCGCGGCATCGCTGTCACCACGGCCTAATCGAGTCTTGCCTCCCCTGTCATTCATGGGGAGGTGGCCGCAAAGCGGCCGGTGGGGCATTCTCCGAACCTCTGCCGTTGAATTGGGGGCCCACTCAAGGCCGATGGGTGTTTCAGCCACCTCTCGGCCGCGGTTGTCGGGGAAAGCCCCTCCCCTCCTCACCACTCGGCTGGTCGGGGGGAGCTACGCCTTCGCGATGCGGAGCGGCTGGCCGACCCAGTGCAGGAAGCCGAGCAGCTCCCGGTAGGACTGGATCATCGAGGTCTCGTAGTAGGAGACGCCGACCTCGCCGCAGAACTCGCGGACGATCCGGTGCGCCGCGCGGACCCGGTTGCGAGGCATGGCGGGGAAGAGGTGATGCTCGATCTGGTAGTTCAGCGAGCCGTACCAGAGGTCAGTTGCAGCGCCGGATCGTACGTTGCGGGCGGTCAGGACCTGGGCGCGAAGGAAATCCAGCTGGGCCTCGTCGTCGATCTGCGGCATGCCCTTGTGGTTGGGCGCGAAGACGGAGGCCATGTAGAAGCCCGCGACCCCCTTGTGGATGACGATCGCGAGCAGGGCCAGCCAGGGGCCGAGGAAGAAGACCATCAGGCCGATGTAAGCGACCAGGTGGCCAACAATCAAACCGAACTCCAGCCTGCGGTGCTTCGCAGTCCGGCCGAGGAGGAAGGCGATGCTCGACACGTGCATGCTGATCCCGAGGAAGAAGAGCATCGGAAAGAACGCGAAGGCCTGGTAGGCGGCCAGCCAGCGCATCGGGCCGCGCCGCTCCAGCGCCTGGTCGCGGTTGTAGGCGATGGCGAGGTTGTTGATGTCCGGGTCGTCGTCGACGTGGTTCGGGCTGGCGTGGTGCCGGTTGTGCTTGTCGACCCACCATCCGAAGCTCATCCCGAGCAGGCCGTTGCCGGTCAGGTAGCCGACCAGGCGGTTCTTCCAGTTGTCCTCGAACATCTGCTTGTGCCCGGCGTCGTGGAGCTGGAAGCCGAGCTGGCCGGAGACGAAGGCCAGCGCCACCGCATCGAGCGCAATCAGCCAGGGGTTGTGGACCAGGACCAGCAGGAGCAGGCAGACGGCCAGCATCCCGAGGTTGGTCGTGATGCAGAGTGCGTAGTACCAGGGCTGCTTGACGAGGAGGCCTGCGTCTTTCACCCGGCGCTTCAGAAGCGCGTAGTCGGAAGTCTGGGAAGGTTCCGGCTGCGCTCCCGCGCCGACGCCGGCGCGGGTTTGGAGCACTGATGGGACTCTACGCTCTTATTGCGGCGATTGTTGCCGATGTAACGTTCGGTCCGGATGCTGTGGGGGCGGAAGACGGTTCCAGGGCACTAGGGACTCGGAGTTGGGCTCGGTACAGGAACTACCTGCCCGGGCGCCAGGCCGGGGCGGAGGCCCGGCCGGAAGCCGGGTTCGCGGGGCCGGATGATGCCCCCGGGCCCCTGCTGCCAGGGGCCCCGCATGTTCTCGGATCGGACCGGGCCGGCGCCTCCGCCGAAGACGACGCCGAGGACGACGACGAGCAGGCCGGCGGCAATCAAGGCAAGCGCGGCGACGAGGAGCGTCCGCTGGCTCACGGGCTCTTCTCCAGCGCAGCCCGGGCCTTCTCATAGTCCTCCACCGTCGTCTCGCCGCGGGCGAGGCGCTCGTCGAGGATCTGTCGCGGCGAGGGAGGCGCTGGAGGCGGGGGAGGCGCTGATGCCTGCCGGCCGGCGAAGGATCGAACGGCCCAGACGATGAGGACGACCAGGCCTCCCCAGAAGAGCAGGGCGCCGAGGACGATGAAGACATGCCCGGGTCCGAGCATCATTAACCAACAGCGTGATGAGCCAAGCTGAAGCGAGCATTAACACCAAGCTCGCCGTCGTCTGCGGCGCGTCGGGCGGCCTCGGCCCTGCGGTTCTCACAGCGCTCGCGGCATCGGGGCGGGTCGTGGTCGGCGTCGCCTCGCCACGCGACAGTATCTCGGCGCTCACGGCGGAACGGCCCGACGTCGAGTGGGAGATCGCCGACCTGACCGACCCGGTCGCGGTCGAGGCGCTCTGGCAGCGCCTTGACGGGCGGGGCTCGGTCCAGAGCCTGGTCAACGTGACCGGCGGATTCAAGGGCGGGACCGTCATCGACACCTCGCCCGACGATTTCCGGTTCATGTTCCGGCTGAATCTGGAGACCGCCTGGTGGTCGTGCCGGGCCGCGGCGACCCGGATGGCGCAGACGGGGTCCGGCTCGATCGTCAACGTGGCCTCCCGCTCCGCGCTCGTGGCCGAGGGGGGCGCGGCGGCCTACGCCGTGGCAAAGGCCGGGGTCGTCAGGTTGACCGAGGTCCTCGCCCAGGAGCTCAAGGCCTCCGGCGTCCGGGTCAACGCGGTCGTCCCCGCCATCATCGACACGCCCGCCAACCGGTCCTGGATGAAGCCCTCCGACCTGGCCCGGGCGGTCGCCCCCGAGCACATCGCGAGCGTGATCGCCTTCCTCTGCAGCGACGCTGCGGTCGCGGTGACAGGGGCGACGGTTCCCGTCTACGGGTCGTTCTGAACCAGCTCAATCGACGGCCGCCGACAATTACGAGTACTTTTGCCGGCCTCGTCTTGCGCCTCGTTTTCGCCCTATGAGTGAGCTAACGTGAGGTCATCGTCCGCTTGTTTCATCTCGCTGGGGGAAACGAAACGAAATGGTTGGTACTGAACACTCGATCGAGCGCGGCAAGGTTCACTACAAGTGGGACAACAGCCTCAAGCCGGCGATTGAGGTCGAGTCCGGGGACATCGTCCACTTCGAGACCGAGGAGGTCACCGACGGCCAGATCAAGCCCGGTTCGCCGGCTTCGGCGCTGACCAGCCTCGACTTCAACCGGCTCTACCCGCTTGCCGGACCCGTCTTCGTCAAGGGCGCGGAGCCGGGCGACGTCCTCGAGGTCGAGATGCTCGAGCTACGTCCGTTGGACTGGGGCTGGACTGGCCTGATCCCCGGGCTCGGGCTCCTGGCGGCCGACTTCCCGGATCCCTACATCCGCTACTTCGACCTCACCAACGGTGAAAGCGCGGCCTTCGGCGACAACATCCGGATCCCGCTCCAACCGTTCTGCGGGACGATGGGCGTCGCCAGCGACGAGCCGGGTCAGGTCGATGTGCTGCCACCGACCAAGGGCGCCGGCAACATCGACACGCGGCATCTCAACGTCGGCGCCAAGCTCTACCTGCCCGTGTTCGTGCCAGGCGGGATGTTCTCGGCCGGCGATTGCCACGGCACCCAGGGCGATGGCGAGGTCTGCGTCACCGGGCTCGAGTGCCCGATGGCGGTCAGCCTCCGCTTCAACGTCATCAAGAACCGCACCGTCAGGCCCTGGCGCTACCAGTTCCAGACGCCTCCCGGTTCGCTCCAGCCGAAGTCGGACAGCAAGGGTTATTTCGCAACCACGGCGCTCGGACCCGACCTCATGGAGAACGCCCAGAACGCGGTTCGCGACCTGATCGACTGGTTGGGTGAGGAGCACGGACTGAGTCGGGAGGATGCCTACGTCCTCTGCAGCCTGGCGGCAGACCTCAAGATCAGCCAGATCGTCGACCAACCGAACTGGGGCGTCTCCGCCTACTTCTCGCTGGCCGTCTTCAAGGGCTGATCGACCGCGCGCGGCAGGTAGCGAAGGTAAACGACGCCGGAACCGAACTGGTGGGTTTCGACGAGCCGCAGGTTCAGCGGCTCGTCGAGCGGCGGGAAGAACGGCTTTCCGCCACCCAGGACGACCGGGTGCACGATGGGACGGTACTCGTCGATCAAGCCGAGCCGCATGAACGTCGCAGCAAGGTTGGCGCCGGCGAGGGCGAGATCCTTGCCCGGCCTCTGCTTCAGCTTTCCGACCTCTTCGGCGATCCCCTCGTCCCTGATCAGCCGGCTGTTCCAGCCGACCTTGTCGAGGGTCCTCGAGAAGACCAGCTTGGGCTTTTCATTCCAGATCCTGGCGTACTCGACCTCGTAGTCGGGGACTGACGGCCCGGTTGCGGCCGTCGACCAGTAGCCGGCCATCACCTCGTAGATCCGCCGTCCGTACAGGAACGCGCTCGCCTCGCGCGACTGCTCGTTGGCGAATCGGTGCAGCTCCTCATCGACGACTCCCCAGTCGAGCTCCGGGTCAGGACCCTCGATGAAGCCGTCGAGCGAGACCATCATCGAGTAGATGACCTTCCTCATCGGCGGCTGCCCATCGGCCCAGTGTAGGTGGGCACCGAGCGGGCCCCTTTTCGTCCGTCTGCCATTCACGCCCCGTCGGGTGCGAGCGCCCGTCAGGTACGTCCGTAAGAGGGGCCGGCGCTTCGTGCGGTGCTCACGATGACTCCGGCCCCGGCATGGCGCACCGTCGATGGCATGGTCGCTTTTTGCGCATCGTGTGCTCGTGAGACAGTCGATGGACCCGTACTTCGCGGTGGTTGGCTGTACTGCAGCCTTGCCTGCGCGCGGGAGCCTGGCGCTTCCACCCTCGCCTGGCAGGGGCGACTCAAGGGCCGGAAGGAGGCTCGGCTTCTGAATCCGGCCGAGGACGCCAGGAGCCTTTCCCTGCTCGCGCTCGGTTCGGCCGCAGCCCAACCGCGAGCGGCGCTTTATTCGGAGCGGGTCCCGATCAGGCCCGGCCGCCGCGGACGCGGAGCTCGTTAGCGGTTCAGGAGACCTGGTCGGGCTGCTCGCTGAGCGGATCTTCGTCGCTTTCGACGAGCGGATCCTCATCGATCGCCGAGTAGCGATCGCGCACCTCCGCTCCGTCGACCTCCGAGTCGCCAAGGCCTTCCTCGGAATCGGTCGCGACCAGCTCTCCGGCCTGCCGGTCCTCCTCCAGCAGCTGGGCGTAGGCTCGCTCGGCCTCGTCCCAGTTGGGGTACTCCCAGTACTCGGTCCCGGGCGGCACCTCGGCGCCCTCCGTCTCATCGAGGGCATGCAGGAACACGTATCCGCGCCCGTTTGCGGAGTCCTGGATCAACGAAAGGAACCGTTCGCCGGTCAGCTCGGCCCGCTGGGCCGCCTGCCCGTCGTTCTCGAGCTCGAAGAGGCGGCTGATGACCTGCTCCTCGCTTCGCTCCTCCACCTTGCCATTCTGGATCAAGCCCAGCGTCGGCCGCTTGGCGGTACTAAATTGGAAACGTGCGAACGCCGCTCCATCCGGAGGGGTCGGAGTCGCCCGAGAACGCGGACAGTGCCCGGGCCGCGCACTGGCGTCAGTTCTACGACCAGGTCATCAACTTCGAGGAGAGGATCCTCCGCCAGATGATCGAGCTTTCCAGCAACATGTCGGAAGACCAACGGCTGCTGGTCAAGGAGACCAACATCCAGCCCCTCACCGTTCTGATCGACGATTTCAGGCGCCGCCGCGAGCTCTGGCGGCAAAAGGACGTGAAGAGGAAGAAGCCGACCGCCTGAAGGGCCCGGTGCCAGGGGCTGGTGGAGGCGGTACGCTTACCGGGTTCAATCTTCTCGGGGAGGCTTTGGGTTCGAATGGAACTGCCGCTGACGCCGCTCGAGTTCGCGCGTCGGGCCCGCCGCCTGTACGGCGGGCGCGAAGGCGTCGTCGATGGTGATCGCCGATTGACGTACGAGGAGTTCTTCGATCGCTGCGATCGCTGGTCTTCGTGCCTCCAGGCCCTGGGCGTCAAGAAGGGGGATCGGGTCGCCTACATCTCGGGCAACACCGGGGTCAACCTGGAATCCTTCTACGCCGTCCCCCAGCTGGGCGCGGTCCTGGTGCCGATCAACTACCGGCTGACCGCCGACGACTTCGAATACATCATCAACCACTCGGGCGCCAAGGTGGTCTGCGTCCAGGCCGACTACCTGGAGGCCGTCGAGGGGCTGCGCGGCCGGCTCCCCAGCGTCGAGCTCTTCGTGAACCTTGACGGAGAGTCGCGGGCGGGCTGGCTCGACTACGACGCTGAGGTCGCCGCTGCAAAGTCGGCCTACGAGCGCCCGGTGATCGAGGAGAGCGACCTGCTGACGATCAACTACACGAGCGGGACCACCGCCCGTCCCAAGGGCGTGATGATCACGCACCGGAACGCCTATATGAACGTCGTCGGGACCCTGCTCCACCTGCGGCTGGGCATCGACCAGTCCTACCTCTGGACGCTCCCCATGTTCCACGCCAACGGGTGGACCTTCGTCTGGGTTGTGACCGCAGTGGGCGCGAAGCACATCTGCCTGCCCAAAGTGGATCCGGCGCGGATCTTCCAGCTGATGCGC
This sequence comes from Candidatus Dormiibacterota bacterium, assembly GCA_036564345.1. GTDB lineage: Bacteria > Chloroflexota > Dormibacteria > Dormibacterales > Dormibacteraceae > UBA6019. The sequence continues at coordinate 12,995 of DATCOZ010000274.1, forward strand.
GACGAGAATGTGGCCTGGCTGTGCGCTGCGCCCACCGTCGTGATCGGCCTCGCCGGAGCCAGCCCGGAGGTCCGGGGCGAGGTGCCCCGAGGCATCCGACTGGTCACCGCGGGCGCGCCCCCGGCCGCCGCAACGATCGAGCGGATGGAGGGGGAGTTCGGTTGGGAGGTGACCCAGGTCTACGGTCTGACCGAGACCGCGCCCTTCATCACGGTCTGTGAGCCGAGGCCGGAGCACGCCGAGCTGTCCCCCCAGGAGCGTGCCATCGTCAAGGCGCGCCAGGGAGTCGAGTTGATCACCTCGGGGGAGCTGACGGTGCATGACCCGGAGGGCCGCGAGGTCGCCTGGGACAGCGAGAGCCTGGGCGAGATCGTGGTCCGTGGCAACGTCGTCATGGCGGGGTACTACAAGGACCCCGAGGCGACTCAGAAGGCTATCCGCGACGGCTGGTTCCACACCGGCGACGCGGCGGTCATCCATCCCGATGGTTACATCGAGATCCGCGACCGGATCAAGGACGTGATCATCAGCGGAGGCGAGAACATCTCGTCGGTGGAGGTCGAGGGCGCCCTCCTCCGGCTGCCCGCGATCCAGGAGGTGGCGGTCGTGGGTATGCCCGACGAACGCTGGGGCGAATCACCGCACGCTTTCGTGGTCCTGAAGGAGGGAGAGTCGGCTACCGCGGAGGAGGTGATCGGCTTCGCCCGCGAGCGGCTCGCCCACTTTAAGGCGCCCAAGGAGGTGCACTTCGTCGACGCCCTTCCGAAGACGGCGACCGGCAAGATCCAGAAGTTCGTGCTCCGCAAGGGCCAGGCCGCGATCACCCGCCAGTAGCTTCGAAAAAGGCCGTCTGCTGGCGCTGCGAGCAGACGGCCCCTGCTTACCGCCGGCCGGTGCTCCGAGGCCTGCTCAGATGCACTTCTTGGCCTTGTTGGACCACTCCTGCTGAACCGTGTAGGCGCCCAGCTTCTTCATCTTCCAGCCACAGATGTCCCCGATCTCGCCGTTGTGGTCGTCGTACCAGCCCATTCCGGGCACGGCATCGGTTATCGCCTCGCACAGCTCGTGCGAGCTCGTCGAGGTGAGGGCGTCGAAATCCGCCAACCCGCCGAGGCAGCCGTTGCAACCTGGATAGGGCATGGCCGCGTAGAAGATCTGGCTGTTGATATGCTCGTGGTAACCGCAGAACGTCAGGCACGATTTGCCCCCCACACCCGTCAGGGAGACGCCCGGCGGCAGGTACACGAAGTAGAGCGTGTTCGGCGAGGGTTGCGGGAACGATTTGGTCAGGATTTCCTGCTGGATCAGGTGCCTGACCGCGCTGTCGGTGGCGTGCCGCCCGGGGTCGGGCGTTTTGACGGTCGCGGTCCCCACGTGCTTTCCATGTTTGATCGCCTTTCCGGGCACGTTGTACTCGGCCAGCTGGTCGATCAATGGGCTGGTCAGGACGTAGTCGAAGAACTTGTTCACCTTGGGGATCAGACCGGCCTGGGGCTGCTTCAGCCAACCGCTGCCCCAGAAGGCGGTGAAGACCTGGACGCCGGTCAGGAGCGGCCCTCCGCGGTAGGTCAGCTTGGGCGCAACGGCCGGCAGTGCAGCCCCGATCGGCGCGATGAGCTCGTCGATGCCGTGGAGCGGAACCACGCGGATCGGGTCTTCGCGGGCCGGAATAACAGTTGCCTCAAGATCGCGAGCCATGTCCAACTCCTCGGTGGCGCCCGGCGCCACGCCCAAAAGAACGGCTTGGAACTTTGCCAGCATTCTGCCACTCGCAGCGCCTTTGTCAATCGATTGGCTTGCCGCGCGGAGGGTGGCCGAGGTGAACGGAAAGGGAGGGCCGTCGAGGCAACCCCGGACGGCCCTCTCAGAACTTGCTTCCGGCTAGCCGGCGTCCCGCATCTTGAGGAGGCCGAAGGCTGCACCCTGAGGGTCGGACAGGATCGCGAAGCGCCCGCCGGGGAAGTCCTGCGGCTCCAGCATCGTCTGCGCGGCGCCGTCCGTTGCTTTCTTGAACGACGCGTCGACGTCCGCGACGGTGAAGTACACCATCCAGTAGCTCGGCACTTCGGCCGGCACCATCGAGCTCATCTCCATCCCGCCGGCGATGCTCTCGCCGCCGAGCTGGAACTCGGTGTAGGGCGGATTGCCCTCACCCATCGCACTCTGCTTGTGGTCCCAGCCGAATACCTTCTCGTAGAAGGAGATCGTCCCGTCGAAGCCGCGCGAGCTGAGCTCGGCCCAGCCGAAGCTGTTGGCGACGCCGACCACCTGCGCGCCCGCCATCGCGTTCGGCTGCCAGGAGGAGATGAAGGCGCCGGACGGGTCCTGGTACACGGCCATCCGGCCCTGGTCCGCGACGTCGAACGGCGGCACCACGACGGTGCCTCCGGCGGCCTGGACCTTCTTCGCCGTCTCTTCCGAATCGTTGGTCCCGACGTACACCATCCACGCCGACGGCGCTCCCGGTGTCTGTGCCGGCCCGATCCCGGCGACGTCCTTGCCGTCGACCTGCGCAACGGCGTAGCCACCGAACTTCGGGTCGGGCGAGGCCTCGACCTTCCAGCCGAAGAGCTTCCCGTAAAACTCCCTCGACCCCGCGGCATCGGTGCTCGACAGGTCAACCCAGATCGGCTTGCTCGCTACCGTCGTCTTCGTATCAGCCATAAGACTTCCTCCTGAACCCGAACCCCGGTAGTCGTATCGGTCGCGTCCCGGCCACGCTTCGCTGGTGAGCGCCGCACCGACAAGCCATTGTGCCATCGCCTGGTTACGAGGCGGGTCACGAGCGCCTCGCCGCCGTTCGAGGTCTAGAGTGGTCGCACCCGTCCCCCTTCCTTGAGAGGTGCCCGCCATGTTCGGAACCGTCGCCAAGATGAAGTTGAAGCCCGGTATGTTCGAGAAGACTCAGGACGTGATGAAGGGCTTCGAGGAGCAGCCGGTCAAGGGCTTCCTGTTCAACGCGGTTTACCAGAGCAAGTCGGACCCGGACGAGATCTGGCTTGTGGTCGGCTTCGAGGACGAGGCGAGCTACCGGGCCAACGCGGAGAATCCGCGAACCGACGAGATGTCCAAGCAGTTCCAGCAGCTCATGGCCGCCCCGCCCGAGTGGCATGACGGCGAGATCGTGTCGATGACCCGAGCCGAGGACAGGGCCTCGACCTAGCCCACCGCGGAGAGGAGCTCCTCGAGGCGTCGCCGGGGCAGCGCGTCGACAACCTCGCCGACGACCAGCAGCGCGGGCGCCTCGAGCCCCTCGTCAGCCGCCGCCCTGGCGATCCGATCGAGTGGCGCCCGGACGGTCCGCTGCTCGGCCGTGGTGGCCGAGGCGATGACCGCCGCCGGGCGATCGGCGGGAAGCACCTTGCCAAGGGAGCGCGTCAGCTCGCCGAGCCGGCCCAGCGGCATCAGCACGACCAGTGTGTCGACCGCCGCCGCCAGCCGCTGGATCGATTCCAGGCCGGCGCCGGGATGGGCGGAGTGGCCGGAGACGATGCCGACCGAGCTCGCCACCTCGCGCAGGGTCAGGGGAATGCCGGCCGCCGCGGGTCCGGCGATGGCCGAGCTGACACCGGGCACGACGATCACCTCGATCCCCGCCGCGACCAGCTCGGCGAGCTCCTCACCGCCCCGGCCGAAGATGAACGGATCGCCGCCCTTCAGGCGCACCACGTTCAGGCCTTCGCGCGCGTGCGCGATCATCTCCGCCGTGATCCGGTCCTGCTCGGGGTTGGCGCGCCCGGCCCGCTTTCCGACGTCGACCAACCGCGCGCCGGGGCCGGACTGGGCGATCGTCTCGGGCGAGACGAGGGCGTCGTGCATGACGACGTCGGCCTGCCAGAGAAGCTCCTGGGCGGCCACCGTGAGGAGGCGTGGGTCCCCGGGTCCGGCGCCGACCAGTGCCACCCGGCCCGGCTGGTCCCTCCCGACCTCGGCGGCGACAACCTCCGCCTCCCGGCGGGCCTCCTCGACCTCGCCGCGGCGGAGCAGGCTGAGCGCTTCTGAGTCGAGCAGCCGCCGGTAGGCCTTCAACTGCCGGTCGAGTGGCACCCCGGCGGAGCGAAGGCGCCGGCGCAGCTCGCCGACCAGGGCGGTGAAGGGTCCCCACTCGGGACCCAGCACGCGCTCGAGCCGGGCACGCAGGGTGGAGGCGATGAAGGGGCTCTCGCCCGCCGTCGAGATGGCGACCAGGAGCGGTTCGCGGCGGACCACCGCGGGCGCGATGAAGCGGCACTTGTCCGGGACGTCGACCACGTTGACCAGGATTCCGGCTGCCTCCGCCTCCTCCCAGCTGGCGCGGTTGACGTCGGGATCGCCGCTTGCGTCGACGACCAGGCGCGCGCCGGCCAGGTCGCCCGGCCTGTAGGGCCGGCGCTCGACGCGCACCCGCGGGTCTGCGGCGACCGCCTCGGTGTCCGGCTCCAGCTCAGGCGAGATCAGGGTGATGCTCGCCTCGGCCAGCAGCAGGTCGCCGACCTTGGCCGCCGCCAGGGTCCCGCCCCCGAGCACCACGCAGGGCTGCCGGCGGAGGTCGAGGAAGAGCGGGTAGTAGCTCATCGGCCCGCCGGCTCGACGGCCGCCAGGACCCGCGCCACCTCGGGACGAGTGAACTCGGCCGGCAGCTCGACGCCGGTCGCCAGCATCCCCCGGACGGCCGTCCCGCTCAACGCCAGGTGCTGCTCGGGACCGTGGGGGCACGTCCGCGAGGAGGCCATGCTCGCGCAGGCCCTGCACCAGAAGGTGTGCTCGAAGCGGATGATTTCGATCCCAAGCTCCTCGGGCGTGTAGCCGTCGAAGATGCGGTGCGCGGCATAGGTGTCGTAGTAGTTGCCGACGCCGGCATGGTCGCGGCCGACGATGAAGTGGGTACAGCCATAGTTGCGACGGATGAGCGCGTGGAAGACGGCCTCCCTGGGGCCGGCGTAGCGCATCCAGGCGGGGTTGGTGGCGAGCAGCGTGCGACCGGGCGGGAACCAGCCCTCGAGAAGCGCCTGGTAGCAGCGCATCCGGGTCGCGGCGGGGATGTCGTCGGCCTTGGTCTCGCCGACCAGCGGGTGGAGAAGGAGGCCGTCGATGCTCTCCAGCGCCACCTTCTGCAGGTACTCGTGAGCGCGGTGAACCGGGTTGCGGGTCTGGAACCCGACCATCGTCCGCCAGCCACGCTCGGCCTTTGCCCGCCGGACCTCGAGCGGGGTCAGGTCGTGCTCAGGGAACCCGGTATCGGGCTTGGCGAGCGCCCGCACCGAGCCGGCGATCGCCAGCTTCCCCCGTTCGCGGAGCGCATGGACTCCCGGGTGAGCGCCGTCGGCGGTCCCATAGACCGCCGTGGCCTCGCGCTCCGGCGTCGTGCGATAGGTCGACTCGACCTCGAGGACGGCGATCGGCCGGCCCGCGTGCCAGAGCGCAATCCGGTCCTTGCCCATGAGGCGCCGGCCCTCGAGCTCGTCCACCCCGAGCACGACCGGGATGGTGAAGGGCTGGCCGCCGCTCAGCCTTCCGCTCTCCAGCACGCTCAGGTAGTCGTGCTCGGCCATGAACCCCGCCAGGGGGGAGAGGGCGCCGGTGCCGATCATCAGCGCGTCGGACGCTTCGCGGGGCCCGACCTCCAGGCTGGGCAGCCCGCGAACGAGCTCTGCGCTTCCGCTGAGCTGGTACTCGCGCACGCCTCGCCAGACATGTCCGCGCCGCTCCAGCGCGTCGAGGATGCGGTTCAGCGACTGTTCGACGGTCTCCCGCTCGCTGTCGGTAGTGACCTCGGGCGCCGGCGGCGGTTCGTAAGGGTCGTTGACGCCGGTGAAGTTCTGGATCTCGCCCCGCAAAGCCTTCGCGTAGAGGCCTTTGACGTCCCGCCGGGTCAGCTCTTCGAGCGAGCAGCGTACATAGACCTCGAAGAATCCCGGCGTCTGGCCGCGGACCTCGTCCCGCACCTCCTGGTAGGGGGAGATGGCCGCGGTGATGGCGACCCCGCCCGACCGCGCAACCAGCCGCGCGGCATAGCCGATCCGCCGGATGTTGGTGTCGCGGTCCTCCTTGGAGAAGCCGAGGCCCTTCGAGAGGTTGGTGCGCACCTCGTCGCCGTCGAGCACCTCGACGTGCCGGCCGAGCGCTTCCAGCTCGACTCGGAGCAGCTCGGCCAGGGTTGATTTGCCGGCACCGGACAGCCCGGTGAACCAGACGACGAAGCCCTTGTTACTCACTCAAATCTTCTCCTGCGATGGGTCTCAATCGCCGGCGAGGCCCCAGGCCAGGCGGATGCGGCGATCAGCAAATCCGAATAGGGAATCGAAGACGATGCCGACCGCGAAGATGACGATCATCAGGGCGAGCAGCTGCTCGGCGTCCGAGAAGTCACGGGCGAACTGGAGGCGCTGGCCGAGCGAGGGCTGGTGGGCGACGATGACGATCAGCTCGCCCGCCATCAGGCTCCGCCAGGCGAATGCCCAACCCTGCTTGAGGCCGGAGACGAACGCCGGCAGCGCGGCGGGCAAGATCACGTGGCGGTAGAGGCTGAGGCCGCCGGCGCCCATGACCCGGCCGACCCGCACGAAGAGGGGCTGCACGTTGTCGACCCCGCTCAGGAGCCCGTTGGCAACCGCCGGAGCCGCACCGAGGACGACGACCGCGATGATCGAGGCCTCGCTCTGCTGGAACAGGAGGATGGCGAGCGGGAACCAGGCGATCGACGGCATCGACTGGAGGCCGGTGATCGCAGAGCCGATCGCCTTCCGAAAGACCGCCACCCGAGCGACCAGCAGGCCGACGAGACTGCCGAGCACGATCGCCAGCAGGTAGCCCTCGACCGCGCGCCGGAGGGTTATCAGCACGCCGAGGTAGAAATCGGGCTGGCGCAGGTCTCCGGCGAGCCGCGCCAACACCGGCAGCGGGCCAGGAAGGACGTAGTCGGGCTTCCAGCCGCTCCAGACCACGAGCTGCCAGGTTCCGAGGATGATCCCGATCGCCGCCAGCTTCGGCCAGGTCGCCCCCCAGGCGCGGCCTGCCAGCCGGCGGTCGAGCCCGGCCGGCTGCTGCTCAGCTGCGAGCAGGCGGATCTCTGTGAGGGGATCAGCCGCCAATTTGCACCTCGCGGCGGAGCCGCTCTGAGATGCGCCCCGAGAGGACGGCGACGTCGGGCGAGTCGAGGGAGCGCGGCCTCGGCAGGTTGACCTCGAACTCGGCCGCGATCCGGCCTGGGCGGCTGCTGAAGACGAGGACCCGGTCGCCGAGGCGGACCGCCTCGCGGGCGTTGTGGGTGACGAAGACGATGGACAGGCCGGCCTCGCTCCAGATCCTCTCCAGCTCCTGGTGGAGGTGGTCGCGGGTGATCGCGTCGAGGGCTCCGAAAGGTTCGTCCATGAGCAGCACGTCGGCGTCCTGGGCAAGCGCCCGTGCCAGTGCGACCCGCTGCTTCATCCCGCCGGAGAGCTCGTGCGGCCGGCGGCCTTCGAAGCCGTCGAGGTGGACCCGGGCGAGCAGGTCTTGCGCCTGCCGCCGTCGCTCGGCGCGCCCGACGCCGCGCAGCTCGAGCGCCAGCTCGACGTTGCCGACTGCCGTCAGCCAGGGCAGCAGGGCCGCCTCCTGGAACATCAGCCCCACCCGGCCGTGAACGTGGGACCGCCCGCCGGACGCCTGGTCGAGGCCGGCCAGGATGCTGAGCAGCGTGCTCTTTCCCGAGCCCGATGCGCCGACGAGACAGACGAACTCGCCCCGCCGGACCTCGAGGTCCACTCCCTGGAGCGCGAGCGTCGAACCGCGCCCGGCCGCGAAGGACTTACTCAGGCCCTGGATGCTGACCGAGTGGTGGGATAGCTCGAGGACGTTGTTGCTCACAGGCCGCTGACCGGTGACTGCTGGTGCTCGCCCAGCACCTGGTTGAGCAGGGCCAGGTCGTAGATCCCCTTGAGCGGGATCGAGCTCGTCGCCAGGCCCAGCTTCTGCTGGTGGTCGGCCGATGCCTTGAGAGTCGCCGCGAGCGGGTCGAGGCTGAAGGCCATGTGCGGCCAGCCGCTGCTCATCACGCTGGACGCGAGCGCCTTGCCGGTGACCTGCGCGATGGCGGAGTTGGCGGTCGCCTGAGAGTCGGCCGAATTGGTGGTCAGGTAGTCGTTGGTCCGGTACAGGCCTTCGAGGAGCTTGCGGATGGTGCTCGGGTGGGCCTTCAGGAAGTCGGTTCGGACGACCAGGTTGGTGGTTATGAACTTGCCGCCCGGCCAGAGGTCTCGCTCGTCGACGAGGATCTTGGCGCCGCCCTCGATGAGCAATCGACTTGCCCACGGCTCGGGCAGCCAGGCGCCGTCGACCTGGCCCTGCTTGAAGGCGTTGAGGGTGGTCGCGTTGTCCTGGGGCAGGATGTGCACGTCGCCGCCGCCGGCGGCGTCGGTGTTGAAGCCCTGGTTCTTCAGGTACCAGCGCAGCGCGATGTCCTGGGTCCCCCCGAGCTGGGGGTCCGCCAGCTTCTTGCCGCGCAGGTCGGCGGGCGAGCCGATGCTCGGCCTGACGACCAGGAGGGCGCCACCGGAGGTGCCCCCGGCAATGATCCGGACCGCCTCGCCGTGCGATTGGACGTAGGCGTTGACCGCCGGGTTGGGGCCAAGGAAGCCGGCGTCGAGGGCGCCCGAGAGAAGCGCGGCGACCTCGTCCGGCCCGGCGTTGTAGGTGTGGTTCTCGAGCGTGACGTTGGTTCCCAGCGCGGTCGCCAGGAAACCCTTCTGGACGCCCACCAGCGCGGTCGCGTGGGTCAGGTTCGGGAAGTAGCCGAAGCGGAGCGTCACCGGGCCCGAGTCGGAAGCGACCGGTGCCGGGGATGCCGTCCCTCCGCACGCCGCGAGCGCCCCCACTGCCAGGATGCCGATCAACCGGGCTGCCATCGAGGGCGTTGTCATCGGCTGCTTCCTCCCTCGTCGCCGGCCCGCGTGGGTCGGTAGCCGTGGATGCCGTGGTCGGTGTTGAGGTTCCCGATCGCGTGCAGCAGCTGGTCGGGCTCGCGGCGGAGGATTCCGAGGACCTCCTTCATGCCTTGTCCTCCGGCTGCCAGTTGATGCCGCACTCCTTGACCGCGCCGGTCTCCCAGTACCAGCGGCCGGCCCGCTCGTCCTCGCCCGGCTGGGTGGCGTGGGTGCAGGGGGCGCAGCCGATCGAGGTGTAGCCCTGGGCATAGAGCGGGTGGATGGGAAGGCGGTGGGCCTTGATGTGGTCCCAGACCTGGTCGTGCGTCCAACCGGCAAGGGGTGCGACCTTGACGATGCCGCCATGGAGGGGATCGGCGGCGGCCACCGCGGTCGCCGCGCGGGTCTCGCTTTGTTCACGGCGAACCCCCGTCAGCCAGGCGTCGTACCCCTCGAGGGCGCGGGCCAGGGGCCGCGACTTGCGTACGTCGCAGCACGTCCGCCGGTTCTCGACGGACCGGTAGAAGAGGTTCTGGCCATGCTCGCCAACCATCTCGGCCACTTCCCGCGGGTCGGGGCTCTGGACGTGGAGCCGGATGCTGAAGCGGTCCCGGAAGGAGTCCATCACCGCGTGCGTCTCCTCCGGCAGCCGGCCGGTGTCGAGGGTGATCACCTCCGGCCGCTCAACGACCTGGGAGGCGAGGTGGACGAGCACCGAGGATTCGGCCTGGAAGCTGGCCACGATGGCCACCCGGCGGTGATTGGAGTAGGTCCAGGCGATGACCTCTGCCGCGGTCGCGGTATCCAGGCCGGTCGGAGACACTGCGACCTGGCTCATCCGGCCGTCACCTCCTCGCGGAAGCGCTGCTGGACGCCGGCCACGCCGACCCGGTGGCACCACTCGCCGAAGCCCTCACCCGGCCGCCGTTCCTCCGCGAAGGCCGCGAGCGGTCCCCGGAGCAGGGCCGGGATCTCGTCGAGTGGCACGTTGGGCGCGTAGAGCTCGTTGAGCCTGGTGCCGTCGAAGTCGCCTCCCAGGAAGACGTCGTACTTGCCGAGGGTGGTGCCGACGAAGCCGACGTCGCCCAGGTAGGGCCGGGCGCAGCCGTTTGGGCAGCCGGTCATCCGGTAGCTGATCCGTTCGTCCGCCAGGCCGAGCTCGGCGACGATCGTCTCGATCCGGCGGATCAGCCCGGGCAGCGCTCGCTCGGACTCGGCGACGGCAAGCCCGCAAGTCGGGTAGGCGGGGCAGCCCATCGAGTGCCGAAGGGTGTTGGAGATTTCCCCGGAGAGAGGAACGCCGTGCTCCTTGAGCAGGCGTTCGACGGGCTCGCGGGCGGAGGCCTCGAGGCCGGCGACGATAACGTTCTGCTGCGCGGTCAGGTAGAGCGTCGGCCGGTGGCGCTCGACCAGCAGCCTCAGCGCGGTCCGAAGCCGGAAGTCGCACTCGTCCTTGATGCGGCCGTTCTCGATGAACAGGCCGTAGTACAGCCGTCCGTCCGGCTGCCGGTGCCAACCCAGGTGGTCGTCGACCGGCGTCCAGGTGAGCGGCCGGGCGGGCAGCAACTTGAAGTCGACGCGCTCCTGGACACGGTCGCGGAACCACGCGATCCCGCGATCGTGGATGAGGTACTTGAGGCGTGCGTGGCGTCGGTTGACCCGGTCGCCGAAGTCGCGCTGGACGGTGACCACCGCCCGCGCGACTGCGACCGCGTGCTCGGGTTGGACGAACGCCAGCGGCAGCGCGACGGTCGGGAAGGTGTCCGGCTTGTTGGCGGTGCGGCCGAGGCCGCCTCCCACCAGGAGGTTGACGCCCGCCAGGCCGCCTTGCGGCCCTCGCATGACCACCAGCCCGAGGTCGTTCGAGTACACGTCCACGCAGTTGTCGCCCTCGATGGCGATCGCGGTCTTGAACTTGCGGGGCAGGTAGGTCTCGCCGTAGAGGGGCTCCTCCTCGTCCGCGGGGACGCCGCCGTCGGCGAGCTCGCCGTCGATCCAGATCTCGTGGTAAGCGCCGGTCCTGGCGCTCAACTCGCCGACGAGCTCGTCCAGGAAGGTCTTCACCTCATCCCGAAAGCGGCCGCCCTCGGGGGCGGGGCAGCAGAGGAGGTTGCGCTCCTGGTCGCCGCAGCCGCCGAGCGAGGTCATCAGCGAGGCGCTGATCGCCCGGATGGTGCTCCGCAGGTCTCCCTTCAGAATCCCGTGGAGCTGGATCGCCTGCCGCGTGGTGACCCGGATCGTCCCGTTCCCCCAGCGCTCGGCGATCTGGTCGTGGGCCAGGTAACCCTCCGGGCTGACCAGCCCGCCCGGGATCCGGGTCCGGATCATCATCTGCCAGTGCTTGTCAAGGCCCCGCGCCCGGGCCTCCTTGCGCCGGTCCCGATCGTCCTGCTGGTAGACGCCGTGGAACTTCAGGAGCTGGGCGGAGTCCTCGGTGAAGGGCTGCTCGAGCGCGCCAAGCTCGGAGGCGATGCTGCCGCGCAGGTGGTTGCTGGCGGACTTGATCCGCTCCACCTTGGACATCGCCTCCCCGCGTTCATCGACGGGATCGTTCTCGCTTTGGTTCGCCAACTTGGTTCGTGCTCCTGAAAACTTCGATTCGGTTCTCGGCGGCCGGCGCCGGTTTGCTTCTCGTGTGGTTCTCGACCGAGAGGAGGAGGGCAACAGGGGCACGGCTCCGCCTTCGGGATGGGCAGCGGCAGCCGTGGCCGGGAGAAAAAGGAGGTGCCTGTCGCCAGGCTTCCACTCGGCCCGGGCTAGCCGCCCGGCAGCTCAGCTACAGGAGCAGGTGGTCTTGCGGACGTAGTCGATGACGCGACGGCGCGTCAGTGTGCAGGCATCGACCCGGGTCCGCATAGTCCGGCTAGTTAAGCACAACCGCAACCCGCGCTCGATAGTGGATCGGCGACAAGTGCGACAGCCCTGCCTTGTGGCCGACGGTGCGATGGCCGCCGGCTTCGGGAAGCCGCGGCTCCGATGGCGTCGTCGTAGAGCGTGTAGGTCGGATCGCCGGTGTAGTTGCCCTCTACGCTTGCAAGGCAGAACGCGTCTCCGCGCTCAAATCTTGTGCCGCCCGTTTTAGGACCACCGACGCAAAAGGCGGTAGCCGACCACGGCCCAGACGACCAGCGAGGGCACCGAGACCCTCGAACCGGTGGTTCCGATCGAGGCGATGAGGTAACCCGCCAGGACCAGGCCCACCGAAAGGAAGACGCCCACCATGGCCAACCTGGGGACCGACATCCCGTAGAAGCCCCGGGCCGGTGGCGGCGGCGGTGGGACGTCGATGGCGAGCGGCGTGGCGGGCACGGCGACCGCCACCACCCGATGCGCCGGGTAGATGGCGTCGACGTGGGCGATGGCCGTTTGGCCGTCGATCCACTCCCCGGGATTGAGGATGATCAGCGAACCGTCGTCTCCGATCAGGCCGCGCCCACCGTCCGGATAGCGAAGCACCGCCGCGCACGAATCGACGCGCACCGTCACCGATTCGGAAGCGTTCAGCCCGAGGGTGACGCCCTCGGGCGCCAGGACGAGCCCAGGTGGCACCTGCCACGCCGCGTTGCGCACGTGGTGCAGGCCCAGTCCGACCAGGCGAGGCGTGATGGGCGGTCCGTAGACGGAAATGCCGGCCGGGGTCGGCACGTCGATCGGGGCGAGCCAGAGCGCCGTCCTCGCCGCGGCCGCTAGTGCCCTTCGCGATCCGATCGCGGTGACCGTCTCGAGTTCCTGGAGCACCTCCGCGGGTGGCTGCGGGCGCTCTCCCGAGAGGATCCGGACGGCGGTCCGGTCCAGCCACGCCAGGGCGGCGTCGTCGCGCTCCACCATCTTGCGGAACTGGTCGCACTCGGACCTCAGCTCGTCGTCCGTCGGCCCCACCGTCGCCACGTCGTAAACGGACGAGACGAGACCGGACAGCACGGCCCCGGCGTGGGCCTGCTCGCAGTCGCTCCAGAAGGTGACGTGTGCGCGCTCTGGTCCGGTCGGCAGGTAGTTAGACCCGACGTGGTAGGCGATCCCCTGCTTGTACCGCAGCGTGTCGAGCGCGCGGCGGGCGACGATGTTCGACGCCAGGATGAGCTCGCTCGAGCGCGTCCCGACCATGCCGGCCCCTGCGCCGCCGACCCTGCGCTGAGCGTACGCGGGCAGCGTCAGCGACAGCTCCGGCGACGGCGGTTCCGGCATCAGCGTGCCCGCGGGCAGGTCGAGCCGCAGGCCCGCGGGTGGCTCCCCGGACAGGCAGAGTACGGCGTTTTCGCGCGTGAACCAGTGGTGTGCCCACGACTGCACGGTGTCGCCGGTGACCTGCCGGAGGGCGAACTCGTCATACAGGTAAAGGCCGTGGCCTCGGGCTCCGTAGCGGAGGCCGAACAGGAGATCGCCCGGTGTCAGGGGACGGGAGGTGGCCTCGGCCAGGAGGACCGTCTTCTCCGCCTCCAGCCGCTGCAGCGGAAGGGCATGTAGGCGACTCGTGACATGAGCGAAGAAGGCCGTGATGTCGGCGCCGGTGCCCGATGCGACGAAATAGGTACGGGACGGCGTCACGGCGCCGTTGTAGGTATACGGCTGAGTCGGGCCGAGCTCGAACAGGGTGAGGTGCTCGACCAGGTGCGAGATGCCGGACCAGGGGAGCTCCTCGTCCACCCTACCGACCCTGAACATGAGGCTCGCGGTCAGGGGTCCGGGGAGAGGCGCCCACACCGTCGGCACCCCGTCGACGCGCGTGAACCGAACCGAGTCAGCCCAGGCCACCGCGGCAGTCTAAGAGCGGTACCCGCGTTTCCGTAGACATTTTGCGAGCCGGCCCGGGTAACCGGTCTTCGGTCGCCCTTTCCGGGGGCCAGGCCAAGCTCGACGCAAACGCTTTCGTGGCCGCCTTCCGAGGCCGCAACGCCCTGCTGCGCGCCGACCTCGGTCTCAAGGACGGCCTCTGCGCGTACGCGATGCCGTGGTTCGACCGGAGGCCGCTAAGCGACGCCGCGGGGGTAGGGGAAGTCGAGCGGCTGCGCGGCAGCCTGATCGACGTGGCTGCGGACAGCCGAGTCGGCGATCGCGTAGCCCCAGTTGATGATCCGTTCCTGGAGGGCGTCGTCGACTTTCTCGAGTCGCGTCGGCGTCTTCGCAAGCTCGACCGTCAGCTCGATCGGGCACGCCAGCGGCTGGGCGGCAGGGTAGTTCTTGATGTCGCTGCCCATGCTCCAGTAGGTTCCATCCCGGTCGCCGCTTTCGAATGCGCTTATCAGCTGTCGCTTGCGAAGGCTGCCGATCTGGTTGTAGAAGAGCATCAGGATCCGGTAGGTCTGGAGCGGCCAGTCCGAGTGCGGATGAGGCTCGTCGGCGGCCAGCCCGTCGGCATCGCTCACCAGGATCGTCCGGTACCTCTTGAACGCCGCCTCGAGCCCGAGGTTGTCGTAGACGCCGCCGTCGGTGAGGACCAGGTCGGAGTTGTACGGATCCTTGAAAAGCTCCCCCCTGCCGGCCACGTCCCATTCATTCGGAGCGACCTTGAGCATGGTGGGCGACAGGACGGGCGGCCAGGAGGACGAGGCCGCGACGGCTTCAGCCAGCCGTAGGTCCGGATTGCGGATCTTGCCCACCCGCCAGTCCCCCAGGTAGGCCTTGGAGATGAGCATCAGCTCCCCGCTCTGAAGGCTTGTCGCGTTGAAGATGAAGGTCGGGCCCAGGTCCGACAGATCGGCCAGCTTGGCGTTCCCGAACAGGGCTCCATAGAAGTTGGCCAGGTGGCTTCCGTGCGCCCCGAAGTCGGCGAATCCGACGAGGGCGGCGGAGACGTCAACGGTCCGGTGGGCCTGCTCGCGGATGGGATCGACCATCAGGCTCTTGAACTTGTCCGGAGCCGCGCTAGGAGCGGTTTCGAGGCCGAGCGCCTTCCAGTGCAGGGCCAGCACCCCGGCGGTCAGAGAGCCGCCGGAAACACTCGACACTCGCTTCAGCTTGGCCGGATCGAGATAGCCGAGCTCATTCAGTCGCCAAACGGCGCCCAGGTGAAAGAGCATCGCCCGATAGCCTCCGCCCGAAAGGCAGAGGGCAACCCCGTCATCCGGTTTCGCGTTCGGGTCGTCACCCGGGATCCAGCGGACCGGCCAATGCGGCTTGTCGGTCGCACCCGGAGTGGTCACCTTGTCAGCCATTCCGCCTCCCGCACCCACCGGGCACCCACGTTGAACGGACTCGCGGCTGATGTAGCGTGGCGGCCGGGTGCCGTCAAGCCACTTTTGGTAGCCACGTCAAGCGGCCGACCTGTCGATGCAAAGGGCTCTCGCGCGCGCCGTCGATAACAAGCCGCGCACCGGCGGTCCGCCTTGACGGGACCAGGGCCGGGGGATACGGTCAGCGCCGGCAGGGTCACGGGAAGGCGGATGCCTCTCGTTTCAAGAATGGTTGTGGTGGAGGTAGCTCTCGATGGCTGAAGTTCAGGGCACCTGTGATGCCCGGTTTGCATCAGTTCGCTCAGCGTTCGAGGAGCAGCTCGAGTCCGGCGAGGAGCTGGGCGCCTCGATCGCGATCGTGGTCGACGGCGCACCGGTCGTCGACATGTGGGGAGGTTGGTCCGACCCGGAACGCACCAGGCCCTGGGAGAAGGACACCATCACCAACGTCTGGTCGACCACCAAGACGATGACCGCGCTGGCGGCTCTGGTGCTGGTCGACCGGGGCGAGCTCGACGTGCACGAGAAGGTCGCGAAGTACTGGCCCGAGTTCGGGGCCAATGGGAAGCAGGACATCGAGGTCCGCCACCTGCTGTCGCACACCTCGGGCGTTTCGGGCTGGGCTCAGCCGGTTGTGGTCGAGGACCTGTACGACTGGGAGAAGTCAACCGCGATGCTCGCGGCGCAGGCGCCCTGGTGGGAGCCCGGAACCGCCTCCGGGTATCACGCCCTGAACCAGGGGCACCTGGTCGGCGAGGTCGTCCGCCGCATCACCGGGCGCACGCTCGGTGCGTTCTTCGC
>DATCOZ010000303.1:0-7980 GCA_036564345.1 Candidatus Dormiibacterota bacterium
CTCGACGGCATCCTCACCCATGCCGACGGCGTGATGGTGGCCCGCGGCGACCTGGGGGTCGAGCTGTCGCTGGCCGAGGTCCCGGCCGTCCAGAAGGACATCATCGAGCGGGCCAACCTCCGCGGCGTGCCGGTCATCACCGCGACCGAGATGCTGGAGTCGATGGTGTCGAACAACCGCCCGACGCGGGCCGAGGCGTCGGACGTGGCGAACGCGATCTGGGACGGCACGGACGCGGTGATGCTGTCCCAGGAGACCTCGGTCGGCGCCCATCCCGTCGAGTCGGTGCGGGCGATGGCCGACATCTGCCGTGCGGCCGAGGGCCACCCGAGCTACCAGCGCGCTCGCCCCCTGGGAACCGTGCGAGGCTCGGTCGGCAGCGCCATCGCGCACTCCGCGGCGACGGTGGCCGACGAGCTCGGGGCGGCAGCCATCGTGGCCTTCACGGAGACCGGGTCGACCGCCCTCAGGGTCTCCAAGAAGCACCCCACCGTCCCCGTCATCGCGGCCAGTCCACACCCCGAGACGCTCCGCCGGACGGCCCTTTACGCGGGCGTGATCCCTCTCCTGGTCGAGCACGGCTCCGACACCGACGACCTGATCGCCAAGGCGAGCGAGGCGGCCATCCGGAGCGGCCTGGTGCGCCGCCGTGACCGGGTCGTCATCGTGGCCGGGATCGCGTCACGACCGGGCCAGACCAACCTGCTGAAGGTCGTCACCATCCAGTGATCTGCGAATGACGGAAGCGCCCCGCGAGGCGGAAGACCTGATGTCGGTGCTCGGCCATGAGCTGCGGACCCCGCTGACCGTCATCCGGGGTGCCGCCACGCTCCTGATCCAGGCCCACCGCGACCTTTCTCGCGAGAAGGTGGCCGAGCTCCTGGCGGTGATCGACGCTGCCGCCGCCCGGATGGCGGACCGAGTGGAGGACGTTCTGGTGGCGGGCCGCCTCGACGGCGGCCGGCAGCCGACCCTGGTCGAGGACGTCGACGTCGCCGAGGCGATCGCTGAGGTGCTCGAGGCGGCGCGCCAGCGCAACCCCGGGCGGCGCATCCGGGCGCACGCGGTCGCGCCGGGGACCAGAGTCCGGGCTGACCAGCAGCGCGTCACCCAGGTCCTCCGCGTGCTGGTGGACAACGCGCTCCAGTTCTCCCCGCCCGGCTCGCCGGTGGAGGTCCGTGCGGCAGCGGCCGCGGGCCGCACGCGGATCGAGGTCCGGGACCGCGGCCAGGGCGTCTCGGCCATTGATCGGCGCCGGATCTTCGGTCGCGGCGTGAAGCTGGACCCGTCCCGGCCCGGCGCCGGCCTCGGTCTCTACGTGGCCGCCGGCCTGCTGGCCGTGATGGGCGGTGAGGCCGGCGTCGAGCCGCGGACGGGCGGCGGATCGACCTTCTGGTTCGCGCTGCCGGCCGCCGCGAAATAGGCGCGCCCACCGCTCCGGTTACCTTTCCTGAAGATGGCTGAAGAATCGGGCCCGGAAGAATTCCCCCAGTTCGCGACCGCGCTGATCGTCAGCGCTCACCCCGACGACCCCGACTTCGGCGCCGCCGGCACCCTTGCCAGGCTCGTCGACGGCGGCGCAAAGGTGACCATCGTCATCTGCACCGACGGCTCCGAGGGAGGCGAGGACGCCTCCGTCCCCGACGCCGAGCTCACCCGTCTGCGCTACGCCGAGCAGTGTGCCGCGGCACGGGAGCTGGGGATCGACGACGTCGTCTTCCTCGGTCACCCGGACGGTCGGCTGGAGCCGACCCTCGAGTTCCGCCGGGAGATTACCGCCCTGCTTCGCCGGCACCGTCCCGAGCTGGTGCTGACGCACGTCCCGGTGATCAACCTCGACACCCCGATCGGCGGCTACCACCCGGACCACCTCGCCGTCGGCCAGGCGACCCTGGCGGCGGTCTACCCGGCGGCGCGCAACCCGCGCGCCTTCCGGGAGCTGCTCGACGAGGGCCTCGAGCCCTGGCGGGTCAAGGAGGTCTGGATACCCAGCTGGAACCAGGGCGACTACTTCGTCGACATCAGCTCCACGGTCGACAGGAAGATCGCGGCCCTGCGCCGGCACGAGTCCCAGTTCCAGAACTGGGAGAACTGGGAGGAGAACCTCCGCGAGCGGATGAAGCAGATCGGCGGGAAGTCCGGCTACGAGTACGCCGAGGGCTTCAAGCGGATCAAGATCGGCTGAACCGCTACGGCACTCACAACACCCGTCTACCTCGAGGTGGGTTCCAAGCGGGTCTTCGCCGGCGCCCTCGACTGGCCGGGCTGGATTCGCGCCGGCAAGGGTGAGGACGCGGCGCTCGAGGCGCTCGCCGCGGCGGCAGGGCGCTACGCCCCGGTCGCCCGCGCGGCCGGCTTCCCGCTGCCGACCGGCGCCGACCGATCGCTGAAGGTGCTCGAGCGGGTCACTGGCAACGCGACGACCGATTTCGGCGCTCCCGGGCTGCCCGCCCGAGCCGACGCCGAACCACTCCGCGGCGAGGAGCTGGAGCGGCAGCTGGCGCTGCTGACCGCCGCCTGGGACGCTCTCGACAGGGTGGTCGCCAAAGCTCCGAGCGAGCTCCGCAAGGGCCCGCGAGGCGGGGGGCGCGACCGGGACAAGATCTTCGCCCACGTCCTCGGCGCCGAGTCGGCCTACGCCGGAGCGATCGGGCTGAAGCTGCGCGAACCGGGGCCCGACCAAGGCGCCGTGGAGGGGTTCCGGGAGGCGATCCTCGCCGGCCTCAGGGCGGGGGAGGGAAAGTGGCCCTCCCGCTACGCCCTGCGCCGGATCGCCTGGCACGCCCTCGACCACGCCTGGGAGATCGAGGACAGAAGCTGACGGCTCACCTCGACACGTCGGCGAGCGATGCCCATACGTCCAGCTTCGTCTTCACCCGCCGGACCACCTCGTCGGTGAACTCGGTGGTTCCGGCGTGGCCGCCCAGGTCCGCGGTCCGGACGCCGTCGGAGACGGTCTCCAGCGTCGCCTCGTAGACGGCGCGCGAGACGACCCGCTCGCGCGCGCCCTCCATGTGGCCGAGGAGCGAGGCGACCGACATGATCATCGCCATCGGGTTGGCGACGTTCTTGCCCTCCAGCGACGGCGCGGTGCCGTGCGGCGCCTCCGTCATCATCACCCTCACCTTGCCCTCGGGGTCGAAGCCGAGGAGCGCCGATTCGGCGCCGGCGATCGTTCCGAAGAGCTGCATCACCAGGTCGGAGAGGGTGTCCCCGTCGCGGTTGAGGGCGGGTATGACGAGGGGTTCGCCGGTGGTCGCCACCAGCATCGCGTAGGTTGCATCGATCAGCTGGGGGTCGTAGCGGACGTCGGGGTTGCGCCCGGCCGCCGCGTCGAGCTCCTCCTTGAACATCCCCTCGTAGACCGGCGACACGGTGTACTTGGGGCCTCCGAAGACCTTGGCGCCGAGCCGGTGGGCCTGGTAGAAGGCGTACTCGGCGACCACCTTGCAGGTCCGGCGGGAGATCTTCTCGGTCCGGAAGGCCCACTCGTCGAGGCCTTCGCCCTCCCGCCACTCGGTCGCGCCGTATGCGTCGTCTACGGCCATCCGGATCACCGAGATGGGGGAGTAGACGCCGGCCACGGGCCGGACCGAGGGGATCCGCCGGCCGGTCCGCACGATCACCTGGCCGCCGATCCGCGCCCGGAGGATCGCGTTGGGGCTGCCGACGTCGCCCTTCTGCTCGGGCGTGACGGTCGCCGCCTTGATCCCATAGCCCGCCGCCAGCAGCGCGTCGGAAGCCTCCAGGACGACCTGGTTGCGGGTGTCCCGGCGGTTGCCGAGGGAGAGGTCGAAGTGCTCCAGCGCGACCGGGATGCCGGTCAGCTCGGGGTCGAGGAAGCGGAGCGCGTCCTTTAACAGCTCCTCGCCGGTCTGGTCGCCGTGGAGGACTACGATCCGGGTGTCGGGCATGAAAAGACCCGTCCAGTGTGTCAGAGGCACACGAACTCCGTCCCTCGCCTGATATATTGACAACCGCCTAGGTTTCCTAGGCTTTATTTTTTGGGAAGCTTAAGCTTCAACCGAAGGACGAAAGCGAAGGGACAGGTATGGAGACGATCATCACGCTCCAGTGCACCGACTGCAAGCGTCGGAACTACACGACGGTCAAGAACAAGAAGAACGATCCTGACCGGTTGGAGCTCAAGAAATACTGCCGCTGGTGCCGCAAGCACACGGGGCATCGGGAGACCAAGTAAGTGGCATTGACCGCGACGCGTCCGCGCGAGAACCGGTTGGGAACCTTTCTCCGCGACACCTTCGAAGAGCTTCGGAAGGTCGTCTGGCCGACGCCTGCCGAGCTCTATCGCTACACGATCGTGGTCATCGTGACGGTCGTCGTGATCTCCGCCTTCATCGGGCTCGTCGACCTCGGCCTTGGGGCGTTCACCCAGCGCTACATCTACAACGGGGTCGCGAAGTAGCGATGGCCACCGAACGAGCCGCCGCCGCGCCGACCGCCGAAGAGGCGCAGTGGTACGTCGTGCACGCCTACTCCGGACACGAGGAGAAGGTCAAGAAGAACCTCGAGAAGAGGATCGACTCGATGGACATGCACGACAAGATCCTCCAGGTCCTGGTCCCCACCGAGGACGAGATCGAGATCAAGGACGGCAAGCGCCGCCACGTCCAGAAGCGGATCTTCCCCGGCTACATCCTGGTCCAGATGGTCATGACCGACGAGTCCTGGTACGTCGTCCGCAACACGCCCGGCGTGACCAGCTTCGTCGGCTCGGGCAACAAGCCGGTACCCCTCCAGGACAAGGAGGTCAAGGCGATCCAGAAGCAGATGGGCCAGGCGGCTCCGACGATCCGGGTCGACTTCCAGATCGGCGACGCCGTCCGGGTCGTCGACGGCCCCTTCACCGACTTCCACGGCAAGGTCGACGACATCAACGCCGAGCGCGGCAAGCTCAAGGTCCTCGTCAACATGTTCGGCCGGGAGACGCCGGTCGAGCTCGACCTGCTCCAGGTAGAGAAGGTCCACTAAAAAGATGGGAAAGAAGAAGATCCGCGCGGTGCTGAAGATCGAGCTGGAGGCCGGCAAGGCAACTCCAGCACCGCCCGTCGGCACCGCCCTGGGGCCGCACGGCATCAACATCATGGAGTTCTGCAAGAGCTACAACGAGAAGACCGCGGCGCAGGCTGGCGACGTGGTCCCCGCCGAGATCACCATCTATGAGGACCGCAGCTTCACCTTCGTGCTCAAGACCCCGCCGGCGGTGAACCTGCTGAAGAAGGCCGCCGGGATCGAAAAGGGCTCGCCCAAGCCGAATCGCGAAAAGGTGGGCAGGGTGACCCAGGGCCAGCTGGCCCAGATCGCCCAGGTCAAGATGAAGGACCTCAACGCCTACGACACGGACGCGGCGGTGAGGATGATCGAGGGCACGGCGCGCTCGATGGGACTTGAAGTCGTTGGCTAAGCGGCACGGCAAGAAGTACCAGGAAGCCCTCAAGAAGGTGGAGGAGGCGCTCAGCCAGAACGGCGATGCCGGCCTCGAGCCACTCAAGGCCGTCGAGATCGCCCGGGACACCTCGACCGCCAGGTTCGACGCAACCGTCGAGGCCCACGTGCGCCTGGGAATCGACGTCCGCCACGCCGACCAGCAGCTCCGCAGCGCGGTCACCCTGCCCCGCGGCACCGGCAAGAACGTCCGGGTCGCCGTCTTCGCGGCGGGGGAGAAGGAGCGCGAGGCCAAGGACGCCGGCGCCGACATCGTGGGCGGTGACGACCTGGTCAAGCGGGTCTCGGAAGGCTTCACTGACTTCGACGTAGCCATCGCGACTCCCGACATGATGAGCAAGGTCGGCCCGCTGGGCCGCATCCTCGGGCCGCGCGGCCTGATGCCGAACCCCAAGTCGGGAACTGTGACCTTCGATGTCGCCCGGGCCGTCAAAGAGGTCAAGGGCGGCCGGATCGAGTTCCGCGCCGACAAGTTCGGGATCGTCCACGCTCCGATCGGAAAGGCCTCCTTCGACGCGGAGGCGCTGCACGAGAACTTCGCCGCCCTGATCGAGGCGCTGGTGAAGAACAAGCCCTCCGCCGCGAAAGGCCAGTACCTGAAGACGATCTTTCTCTCCTCGACGATGGGGCCCTCGGTCCCGGTCGACGTGCGCGAGGCGGGCAAGCTCACGACCGGCTAGCAGCAGCAGGCCGCTGAGAAGGGTCGCCGTCGCATTGGCGCCCAGGCGCCCGATGCGTGCGTCGGCTTCTGCGGTGCTCGCTTACGCAGCTCTGCTGCGCGCGCTGCGCTCCTTCGCCTCGAACGCCTGGACGCCAAACGGCTGCGGCGCTTAGCGCCGGGCTTGCCTCCGGTCGCACGCCGACCCTTCTCAGCGCCCTGCTAGAATCTCGACTGCCGAAGAAGTAGGCGCCTGGCTCTCGAGCCCGGCTTAATTCACCTGCCGAGGCGAGCGTCAGAAGCGGAACCGCCAGCGGACCTTTACCGTCCGCCGCATTTCCTTTTCACGCCGCGCCGGGGCAGTGAAGAGGAATTTTTTATGGCGAAGGTTTCCAAGAGGCCCCTGAAGGAGAAGCAGGTCGGCCAGATCGCGGAGAAGCTGCGGACGGCCAAGGTCGTCGTGCTGACCGACTACCGCGGTCTCTCGGTTGCCCAGATCGGCGACCTCCGGGCCAAGCTCCGGCAGTCGGACGTCGAGTTCCGGGTGGTCAAGAACACGCTCGCCAAGCGGGCCGCCGACGACGCCGGCCACCCCGACCTCGGCCCCGCGCTGAAGGGCCCGGTCGCCTTCGCGCTCGGCTACGACGACCTCTCGGCGCCGGCCCGGCTGATCGCCGAATGGGTGCGCGCCAGCCGGCTCAAGCTCGACATCACCGGCGGCCTCGTCGAAGGCCGGTTCTTCGGAGCAGACCAGGTCCGCCAGCTCGCCGACCTCCCCTCGAAGGAGGTCCTCCTGGCCCAGCTGTTGGGCACCCTGCAGACCCCGATCGCCCAGTTGGTGGGCACCATCCAGGCCCCGGTCCAGACCCTCGTCGGCCTGCTCGAGGCGTACAAGAACAAGTTGGAGGCAGCGTAAATGGCAGCTACGAAACTCAGCCCGAAGGACTTCGTCGAAGCGCTCAAGGAATGGAGCGTGCTCGAGGTCGTCGAGGCCGTGAAGATGATCGAGGACGAGTTCGGGATCAAGGCGGCGGCAGCCGTCGCGGCCCCGGCGGCCGCACCGGCCGGAGGCGCGGCGGAGGCCGAGGCGCCCGAGGAGCAGACCGAGTTCACTGTCAACCTCACCGCCGTCGGCGACAGCAAGATCAACGTGATCAAGGCCGTTCGCGAGATCACCGGCCTCGGCCTGAAGGAGGCCAAGGACCTCGTCGACGCCTCGCCCAAGGCGGTCAAGGAGAACGTCAACAAGGAAGAGGCGGAGAGCATCGCCCAGAAGCTCAAGGACGCCGGGGCAACCGCAGAGATCAAGTAAACGAGCAAGGGGGGACAGGTCCCCCCTTCCAAAACCCCCTTCGCAGCGCGGCATGGGGTGTCGATTCAAAACAACTCAAACGGCCGGGATGAACCCGGCCTGCGCACGGCGCGCCTAAGACACGCTTCCTTCACAGGGGGTTCCTTTTTGAGCCCGGTTTTGCTATTCTCGCCGGCAACCCGCCAAAAACGGCCGCTAGGCCGCGTTTGGTCGTGCTTTGTGCCGGGTACCTTTTGCGTGTTATACTCGCCGTTCGTGCAATTTAGCGCCGCTGGCCCCCCTCTTCTATAAGCGCGCCCTCCCTTGTCTTTTGTTCGTCTAAGGAGAACTGCCTACCTGTGATCTCAGAGATGAAAGCCGCCCCTCGCAAGAACTACGGCCGTATTCCGAACCTGGTCGAGCTGAAGGACCTCATCGCAACCCAGATCGAGTCCTTCGTCTGGTTCAAGTCGGAGGGGCTCCGCGAGCTCTTCGATGAGATCAACCCGATCACGGACTACACCGGCAAGAACTTCGAGCTCCGCTTTCTCGACTACGAGTTCGG
>DATCOZ010000330.1:0-2860 GCA_036564345.1 Candidatus Dormiibacterota bacterium
GCCTACAACGGGCTGCCCCACCTGATGGTGCCGGTGCTCGTCGAGCCCCACCAGGCTGCCGCCGCCCTCCGCTGGGCGGTGGCCGAGATGGATCGCCGCTACAAGCTCCTCTCCGGCATCGGGGTCCGCAACATCCAGGGCTACAACGAGAAGGCGGCAGCCTCGAATGCCAAGCGCCTGCCCTACGTCGTGATCGTCGTCGATGAGCTGGCCGACCTGATGATGGTCGCGGCGGGCGAGGTTGAAGAGCTGATCTGCCGGATCGCCCAGCTGGCGCGGGCGGTGGGGATCCACCTCATCGTCGCCACCCAGCGCCCGTCCACCGACATCATCACCGGCCTCATCAAGGCCAACATCCCCTCCCGGATCGCCTTCGCGGTCGGCTCCCAGGTCGACAGCCGCGTGATCCTCGACTCGGGCGGCGCGGAGAAGCTGCTCGGCCGGGGCGACATGCTCTACCAGCCCGTCGACGCCGGCAAGCCGGCCCGGATCCAGGGCGCCTTCGTCTCCGACAAGGAGGTCGACGCGATCGTCGGCTGGTGGAAGGCCCAGGGCGAGCCGCACTTCATGGAGGAGGTCCTCGACGAGGCGGCTTCGACGGGCTACGGCGAGGGCGACGACCGCAAGCTGGACCCGCTCTTCGCGCGCGCGGCCCGCGCCGTCTGCGCCGAGGGGGGAGCGTCAGTGTCGCTGGTCCAGCGCAAGTTCAACGTCGGCTACTCGCGGGCCGGGCGGATCGTCGACCAGCTCGCTGACCACCGTGTCATCGGCGGCTACCAGGGCTCCAAGTCGCGGGAGGTCCTGATGAACCTGCCCGATGTGGACGAGCTGCTCGAGAGGATCGGGCTGGAGTGACGCTGGGCAGCCTGCTCGGCGAGGCACGCCAGCTTCGTGGCGTCACCGTCGAACAGGCCGCCGCCGCGACCCGGATCCGCCTCCACCATCTGGTCGCCCTCGAGGAGGACCGCCTCGCAAAGCTGCCCGCGCCGGTCTACGTGCGCGGCTACCTGCGCACCTACGCCACCTACCTCGAGATCGACCCCGAGGCACTCCTCGCCGCCTACCAGGCGACCTACGACGGCGCTGCGAGGTCGCTGGCGATCCGGCCGCTCAGCTCCTTCACGACCTCGCCCAACATCATCCTGACCGCACCCCTCGCCGGAGCCGTCGGCCTGGTGCTGCTGGTGCTCGCCTTCTCCGCCTACGTCTACCGCGAGCTGGACAGCATCCGGACCCCGGCGGCCCAGCCGCGGGCTGCCGCCACCGCGCTGCCCTCACCCTCACCTTCACCCGCCGCCACGGCCGCGGCTGCGGCGCTCCCCGCCGCGACGCCCACGCCGGCCTTCGCGACGCTGGTGGTCACCGTCACCGACACCGTCTGGATCGACGTCCAGGTCGACGGCAAGCCGCAGTTCGCCGACGCCGGCAGGATCATGGAGGCGGGGACCAGCCTGACCTTCCGCGGGCTCAAGGTGAAGGTGAGCACCGGCAAGGGCGTTGCCACGCTGATCAACCTGAACGGGCGCGACCTGGGCCCGATGGGAAACGGCGTCATCACCCACGAGTACACGAGCCCCTGAACCTACCCAATCTGCTGACCCTGAGCAGGCTGATCGGGATCCCGGTCCTGGTCGTGCTGCTGGTCGCCAACTTTCCCGGCCACGACCAGTGGGCGGCGGCGCTCTTCCTCGCCTTCTCGGCCACCGACACCATCGACGGCCTGATCGCGCGGCGCTTCGGCAGCGTGACCGAGCTGGGCAAGTTCCTCGACCCGCTGGCCGACAAGCTCTTCATCCTCGCCGTCCTGGTGACCCTCGTCCAGGAGGCGATGCTGCCGGCCTGGGTGGTGGTCGTGATCTTCAGCCGCGAGCTGCTGATAACGCTGCTCCGCTCGGTCGGCCTGGGCCAGGGCCGGGTGATCGCGGCCAGCTGGTGGGGCAAGAGCAAGACCGTCACCCAGGTGGCGGCGGTGACCCTCGTGATCCTCGCCCGGCCCTATGGCTGGCTGGAGCCCTACGCCCTCTTCCTCGTCGGCGCGGCGCTGGTCGTCACCATCTACAGCGGGCTCGACTACCTCTGGAAGTTCCGCTACGTACTCGCACTGCCGCCCCGCCGGCCCGCCATCCGCCCACTGCCACTGCGCGGCGGAGCCCCCGGTGGGGAGGGAGTCGACCCGCTCGTGCGCCGGCTGGCGGCGCGGCTCGCCGCTACCTCACAGACGCTGGCGACTGCCGAGTCCTGCACCGGGGGGCTGCTGGCCGCCGCGCTCACCGACCTGCCCGGCAGCTCGGCCTTCTACAGCGGGGGCGTCATCCCCTATACCAACGCGATGAAGCACGAGCTGCTAGGAGTCCCTGAGGACCTGCTGGCTGCCATGGGCGCCGTCAGCTCGGAGGTGGCGATCGCGATGGCCCAGGGCGCGCGGGAGCGGCTCGGCACCGACCTGGCGCTGTCGATAACCGGCATCGCCGGACCCGACGCGGACGGGACCGCGAAGCCGGTCGGCCTCACCTTCATCGGCCTCGCCGGCCCGGACCTGGTATTGGTGAGGCAGTTCAATTGGAAAGGCGATCGCTGGGAGAACCGGCGGCTCAGCGTCGAGGCGGCGCTGAAGCTGATCCTCGAGTCGCTGGCGGAGGTGGAGGCCAAGTCTTGACAGCGCGAACACTTGTTCGTACAATTGGCCCCGGCCCTTCTGACCGGCCGCGGTTTCTTTACAACGCACCTTGCCCCACGTCGCCGCAACGTAGAAGACTGGCCCCAACCTGTTAGGAGGGATTCGATTGGAAAGCAAAGACAAAGCACTCGATACCGCGCTCGCCACCATCAAGCGCAGCTACGGCGAGGGGGCCATCATGCG
>DATCOZ010000028.1:0-7436 GCA_036564345.1 Candidatus Dormiibacterota bacterium
CTACTACTGGTCGAACGCCGACGGCGCCTGCGTGCCCCTGCCGCACACCATCATGCTCGACGAGACCGGGCTCCCGACGACAGGGCATGCGACCTTCGACGGATCCACCGTGACCCTGCCCTTCACCACCACCGTCGCCGACAACACCACCCACAGCTTCAGCTTCCCGTCGCCGGTGCCGGACTCCGTCAACCCGGCCGGGATCCGCTACGTGACGTCCCAGCCTTCCTTCTCGGGCGTTGTGACCAGCTCCATCAGCGTCGTGGCGACCTACACCCAGCAGTTCTTCCTAACGGTCACCACCAACCCGGCGTTTCTGAAGCCCCTGGATGTGAGCCTCACTCCGAGCGGCTGGTTCGCCGCCGGCAGCACGGTCCTCCTCGGGACCGACGCGATCATCGGCGTCGGGCCGACGGAGCGCTGGCGGTTCGACGGCTGGACGGGCGCCGTCCCCGGAGCGGGGACCAGCGCCAGCGTGCTGATGACGGCTCCGAAGACAGTCGTCGCCGGCTATCTGCTGCAGCACCTCGTCAGCTTTGCTGAGACGGGGATCCCGGCGAGCGTGCCGTGGTCGGTCACCGTCAACGGCACCGCGCATTCAGGACCTTTCTCGGACTGGTTCGACGACGGGACGACCATCTCGTTCGTCTACCAGGCGGTGGTCGCCGATCCGACCCCGGGCACCCGCTATGTCAACACCGGCTCATCGCCGCCCTCGCCGTTCGTAGCATTCGGCCCCGTCGGCGTCGTCGGGACCTACCAGGCGCAGCACCTGCTGACCGTCTCCACCCTCGGGTTGGGCACCTCGCTCACCCATGTCTTCAACAGCGGCAGCCTCCTCGGCACCGCCACCGACGCGACGCCCCTAGCCGTGTGGCTCCCTCACGGCACCGCTCTGTCGCTCAGTGCTGACGCGATCGTCAGCGCTCCGGGCGGCGTTCAGCTCTTCTTCCAGGGCTTTGCGCCGGCGCCCCCCGCCTCCCTCCTTGCACCGTTCGCCACGACGGCGAGCTACAGCGACGTCGCCGAGCTGATCTCGGGAGGGCTCGCCAGCGGTGCCATCGACAACGCCGGCGTGGCTCATTCCCTGGCCCAGAAGTTCGCCGACGCGCAGGCCGACATCGCGGCGGGCCGCCACAAGAACGCGCTCAACGACCTGCGGGCGTTCATCCAGCACGTCGAAGCCCAATCCGGCCACCACGTCGACCCGATCCTGGCTTCCGAGCTCGAGCTGGACGCCCTTCTCGCCTACCACCAGGAGATCTGCGCCGCGCTTGCGGCAGGCCAGATCACGCCGGCCCAGGCAGCCGGCGACTACGCCTTCTACGCGTCGAGGGTGACCATGCTGGGAGGCACGCCCCTACCGCCCTGCTAGCGATACCCGAACCGGGCCCGGGTCTCGCCTCGCGGCAGGACCCGGGCTCTCTCCCACCGGGCGCATCGCCTGGTCGATGGCGCTGACGATGCTGGTCACGTCGAGCGGCTTTGTCAGGAAGGCCTGCGCGCCGGGGAAGGAGCCGTGGTTCTCCGCGAAGGCGGCGTCGGCACTGATCATCACCACCGGCGTCCCGCGTGTCGCGAGGTCGAGCCGCAGCCGGCGCAGGACCTCACGGCCGGATATGTCGGGCAGGGTCTCATCCAGGAAGACGATGTCGGGCCTCTCGCCGCGGGCGAGGTCCAGGCCCGCCTCGCCGGTTGTCGCCACCGTCAGCCGGACCCCGTCCAGCCGGGCGACGATGGCCGAAACGAGGTCGACGTTTGCGCGATTGTCCTCGACGTAGAGCACCAGCGCGCCCTGTTTCGAGGCCCTCGGCAAGATACGCCCGTTCGGCTTCCCGGTCTGGGATCGCGCCCGCGCGGGAGCCACCGCTTCGGGCAGCTCGATCCAGAAGTCGGAGCCCTCGTCGGGCCGGCTCGTGAATCCGAGATCGCCCTCCATCAACTCCGCCAGGGCCCTGGACAGGCTCAAGCCGATGCCGGTTCCCTCGACCGCGCTCCGGCCCGCGTTCACGCGCACGAAGGGCTGGAAGACGAGATCCTGATCGCCGGGATCGATGCCAATTCCGGTGTCGGTGACGTGAACGCGCAGTCGGCCCGCGGCACCGGAATCGCAGAAGACCCGGATCCGGCCGGACTCGCGGTTGTACTTGACGGCGTTGGAGAGCAGGTTGATGAGGACCTGGGCAAGCCGGCCGGCATCGGCGAGCACGAACTTCTCAGCACCCGCCTGATCGACCTCGACAGTCAGCGCGCGCTTGTCGGCTAGCGGGCCGATCAGGTCGACCGCCTGCTGCACGGAGGAGGCGACCGACACGGGCTCTAAGCTCACGCTCAGCTGCCCGGCCTCGATCCGCGACAGGTCGAGGATGTCGTTGATCAGGGCGAGCAGGTGCATTCCGGCCTGGTTGATGTGGCCGACCTGCCTCGCCTGCTTGGGGTCCGTCAGCTCCACGGCGAGCAGCTGCGAGAAGCCGAGGACCGAGTTCAGCGGGGTGCGAAGCTCGTGACTCATCCGGGAGAGAAACTCCCTCTTCGCGGAGTTCGCCAGGGTCAGGTCAGAGATCAGCTTCAGTCGCTCCAGGGCAGCGGTTGCGGGCACGCCGAACTGCCGGAGGCTCTCCATCTCGTCCGCCCCGAAGATCGGCGTGAATTGCCCCTGGAGCAGCACCAGGACCGCGGAACCTTGCCCGCTGGGACCGAGAAGGTTCAGGTACAGCCTTTCGCCTCGGAGCTCGAGCTCACCTCCGGCGGTCGCGGGATGAGATTCGAGGTCGGCTGCCAGCCGACCGACGTCCGCATCGCTGATTCCGGCCGAAGCGACCGGCAGCGCATCGACCAGGAGTGCCCCGGCGTCGGCTCCCACCAACCGCATGCCCCACTCGACGACGGCTGCGGCCGCCTGCTCTCGGGTCTCGGCGAGGAGAAGACCCTGGAGCGCCCTTCGAAACGACGCCTCCTCGCCCTGCCGCCACAGGCTGCGCAGCCACCGAGGGGGCCAGAGCGCCATGTACAGGAGCGGCAGCACCAGGAGCGCGATCGTCCACATGAGGGTCACGATCACAAGGCCCGACGCGGATCCGGTGCCTGCCTCGCCGGTGAGGCTGAGGACCAGGATCAGGACGATCGACATGTATCCGAAGGAGAGCGCGCGGAGCCGGGAACGCTGCACGGCAGGACGCCGTCTGGCGGCGAGCCAGAACCTGACCGATGGTTCTGCCGCGCAGACCAGCCAGACCGCGATCGGCGCGAAGGACACCACCGCCTGGAACGGCTCATTGGAAAGGGCGAACCATTGACCGAAGACGCCAAGCACGGTCGTCGCGCCGACTGCCATCCCGCCCGCGACCACAGCCGCGCGCGGGAGAGGGATGAAGGTGCCCCGGAAGAGGAGCAGGGCGTATGCCGAAGCCATCAGGCTGACCAAGGCGACCACTCCCCCGTAGCTGGCGGCCGGCGGATAGGCGAGCTCGAGCTGGCTGGCGAGGGCCAGGATCGCCAGCGCTCCGATCGCGCAGGCTAGGTAGGCATCGCGCCGCTCACGCCGCACCCAGAGGTCGTAGACGGCCCTGACCGCCAGCAGGAGGAAGCCGGCCGCCACCGCATAGCCGAGTGTCTCGGCCAGAATTCGCATCTCGTGAGTCCAGCTTCGGGCTTGCCGCCGACACCCCGAGTCCCCGGCCCGGTCAAGCCGGAGTTGCGCGAGGGTCGATCTGGAGTCCCCTTCCCTAAATCGGGTCCGGGACGCAACCTGATAGTTGCATTAGCGTTAGGCGCGAATACCACATTCAGATGGGCCGATATTATGATCATTGACCTGCTAGACTTGATACTACGCAGATACGACGATGTTCTGACACCGGCCTGCTAAACTCGGCCGCACGTGCTGCTAAACTCGGCCGCACGTGCTGCTAAACTCGGCCGCACGTGCTGCTAAACTCGGCCGCACGTTAAAGATCACGCAAGGATCACGAAAGATTCAGCGTGGAGGAACTCAATGGCTAAAGCCTCGACTCTCCTCAGACTGACGTCGCGACTCGCCGTCATGCTCCCGACCGCGGCGCTTCTTTTCGCCTCGCCGGCATTGGCCGCGGGAACGCCATCACTGGGCTCGGCCGGGGGCTTCGCGGTCCTGGCTGACAGCACCGGGCTAACGTGTACCGACTCCACCGTCATCGGACCGGTGGGCATTTCCTCCGGTAATACGCCAGTCACCTCGACCAATTGCACGATGCAGCATCCACAAGTCGCGCCTGGCGCTTACCGTGACCTTCTTACCGCGTCCAGCGGGTACGCTGCTCTTGCCCAAAGCGTTTGCACACCCGCCAACACCATCACCGGCACGCTTGACGGAGCGACGTTCGCGTCAGGTGGTGTCTACTGTTTGACGGCGGAGGCGAAGACGGGAACCATCCAGCTCGATGGCTCGGGTCCGTGGACTTTCTTGATCGTGGCCGGCGGCGCCGGCGCCCTCACAGCCAGCAGCCTCACGGTGAACGGCAGCAACCCGTGTAACGCGACCTGGTGGGCCGAGCAAGCCGTGACGCTCAAGGACTCAACGTTCCAGGGCACGATTCTCGCGGGCGCCGACATCACCCTTACCCGCACAATAATTGCCGGTAGCGTTTTGGCAACGGGGGCGGTGACCATGACAGGCAGCACCGTCACCGGCTGCAAAGCCACCGGTAGCGGTGGCGGTGGCGGTGGGCATCAAGCCTGCAACCAGGGCGTCGGCAACGGCCCCGAGGGTTGCGATCCAGGCAATTCGAACCAGGGCGACAAGAGCCGCTCCAATGACGAGCTCGGCGGGACACCGGGTGACCCGGGTCGCAAGGGCGGCAACGGCAAGTAGACGAAATCAGGGTCCTGCCTGTGGCAGGCAGCTAAGTAGGAGCGGGAGGGGATGCCGGGCATCCCCTCCTCTCACAGTTGGGCTGAGACAGACCTGCTTCCTCTAGCGGTCAGACGAGGCCGGCGTAGCTCGCCTCGACCACCAGGCGCTGTGAGTAGGAGAAGTGGTCTTTGTCGAAGCTTCCGGCACAGGTGATGAGCGTGAGCCGAGGCGGTCCGTAGGGCTCGGCCATACCCGGCGGGGCTGAGCCGACCGCCACCTTTTTCATCGAAGCAACCAGGAAGAGATGCCGGCTCCCGTCTGCGAGCACGACAACGATCTTGTCACCTGTCCGGAGAGTTGCCAGGCGGCCGAAGATCAGCGGTTCGTCCGGATATCCGGCGTGGCCCTCGATGACGGCGTCGCCGGGAGCTCCGGGCACCGGGCCGCCCTTGTACCAGCCGGCATTCCACCAGTTCACCGGCAGGTTCATGACCCCGCGGCGATTGAGACCGACGGCCTCCACCGCACGATGGACATCCATCGAAGCGATGAGCAATTGCACCGGCGGAGCCGTCGGTATCCATGCCTGGGGGTGTTCCGCCGGCGTCACCTGAAAGAGCCTGGGCGGGGAGAGGTCGTTCACCGCAGGCGCGGCAAGGGCGACGGTCGATGGCGTCGGCCCGACCGCGTCGAACGGCGTGCCGCTGTGAGTCCCGTCACTCCAGGAGAAGGCCAGGGTGACCACCATCAGCCCAGCCAGCCCGACCGCGCTCAGGAGCACCGCCAGGTTGGCGCCGGGAACCGATGCCGGCCCCCTACTCGCCATTGATCCGGCCTAGGCGGTGCGGCGGCGACGCCTTCGGTTGCTGACGCCCAGTGCAGTTGCGCCGAGGCCGGCACCAACGGCGATCAGGAGCAGCCACGGAAACTGCCCACGCAGCTCGAAAGGGACACCGAGCGAGGCCGGCAATATGTTTCCGCTCGGCGGGGCAACGAAGGCTGCGGCGGCAAAGCCGCATCCGCCGGACTGGATGATGCGATTGGTGTCGAGGGTCACGGCGCCGTTGCGGGCGAGAGCTCTGCCGTTGAGCGTTGCTCCCGTCTGCATTGCGATCGAGGTCAAGGCCATGATGTTCCCCACGAAGGTGGTCGAGGTGGCGATGGTTGCCGAGCTGCCCACCACCCAGAAGATCTGGCACGGCTGGGCGCCGCCGAGCAGTACGACGCTTGCACCGGACGCGGTGACCAGCGTGCTGCCGATCTGGAAGATGTAAATCCCGGAGCCGTTGAGGGTGAGGGTGCCGGTCAGCGTCGGCGCCGTGGTCTGACAGTAGACGCCGGGGACGAGGTTCTTGCCACCCAGATTCGAGCCGGTGAAGTTGTTCGTCCCAGGGCACGGCTGGGCCGCTGCATTCGTATAAGCGGCCGTCAGGTTCGTCTGTGCCGTGGTCGCCACGGAGTCGCCAAGGTGTTGAGGACCTGATGTGCCGGGCGGGAATCCGGTCACAGCACTGCCTGGGGCCACGCCAAGTTGGCCGGTGATCCAGCTGGGGCCGGTATTGGTGACGGTGGTTCCGCCCAGGACGGCAAAACTGCCGGCGGTTCCCAGTCCGGGGTCGGTGGCCGCAAGGGCTGTCGCCGGCAACAGAAGGACCACGAGCGCTGCAAGACTGAACGACAGGAGGGATCGGCGCATGGTTTTCATTCCTTCAACCGAGTTGATATCGGCGCCACGATAACAGCTAGAAGCCCCAGATGACGGCCGGGGTCCTCTGCCTCTAGGCTGGATGACCCATGCGGCTACCCTCTTGGCTGACGGGGCGGCAGGAGCTGGGCTCTGGCGACGGCGCCGGGCAAGTGGCGCCGACCGGCAAGGGCCAGAGCGATGACGAGCGCCTCGCCAGTGCCGGCGAACTGGTCGATGCAGGCGCCGACACAGAGGCGGCGGAGATACTTCACGAGCTCGAAGCATCGCCCGATGCAGAAGTGGCAGACCAGGCCCGCAGCCTCTTGGCTGACATCGACGTGCGGGAAGGGAAGTTGGCTGAGGCAGAGGTCAAGCTGAGGCGCTCCCTCGACTATCGCGCAGGCCTTGGCGAGGAGACAGGCGCCCTTTACCTGTGTCTGGGAGTCGTCCTGCGCCGTCAGGGAAAGACTGACGAAGCCGAGCTCGCTTATTCGACGGCTCTCGACCAGTTGCGAGAGCAGGAACCCGAATGGACCGTCTTCACGCTGCGCAACGTCGAGGCGCTCTACCGTTCCCTGGGCAGGGAGGAGGAAGCCGACCAGATCGAGGATCGATTGCCTCCCTTCGAACCAGGCTATTACGAGGCGCTGGTGCAGGCGCTCGCAACCTACCGCGACTTCCCCCTTTCCGAGCTGTGATATCTCCTGAAGCAGGAATGTCGGCGAGCGCTCCCAGTGCCTTCCCGCGTATTCAAAAGGGGAATTTTGGGAAGAGATGGAGCCTACGCCGAGATTCGAACTCGGGACCTCTTCCTTACCAAGGAAGTGCTCTACCGCCTGAGCTACGTAGGCGCTGTTTTGATCTCGGCTAGACCTCTTCCTCTATGGATTCGGCCTCGTGGTGAGCTTACTCCGGGCT
>DATCOZ010000013.1:0-13150 GCA_036564345.1 Candidatus Dormiibacterota bacterium
CGTCACGTCGAAGGCGACGCCGATCGAGCCCGTTCGTCGCTTCAGCTCGTCGTGGGTGGTGTTGAAGTAGACCTGCCAGCGCCTTCCGGCACGCGCGAAGACAGCCCGCCGGCGGGTCGGATTGCCCTTCAGCGCCGCTTCAGCCGACCTGCCCGATTCCGAATCTCGCGGGCAGAGGTCGAAAACCGAGGAACCGACGAGCTCCTCGTCTGCCAGGTCGCCTCCCTGTGGCAGCTCGCCATCCATGTGGGTGATCACGCCTTTGCGGTCGGTCATGAAGAGAAGGACCGGTGCGCTGGCGAGCACCGCACGGAGGCTGTTCACCTGCTGGCGAAGATCCGCCTGCGATCGGACCAGCGCCTCCTGCCGCTCGACCGACGCCAACGCCGGCGCGATCAGTCCGGCCATGACCTGGAGCAGGTTCAGCTCGGCACTCGTGTAGGCGCGCGCCACGAGGTGGCCCGCCGATATCGCGCCGATGACCTCCCCCTCGACGACCAGCGGCACGCCCATGCCCGAACCGAGTCCGCCCGCCGCGATGGACGGGATCGCGACCGACGAGGTCTGGTACGAAGAGACCTGGATTGCCCTCATCTCCGCGACCGCCTTGCCGACGATCCCGGTGCCGCGGGGTGTCCGGAGACCGACATGAAGGATCGGCCAGCCCGAGTACCAGGTGAGCTCGAGCACCTCCTCCTTGGGAAGCCAGCGCCAGATGGTGGCAACCTCGAAGTTGAGCAGCAGCTCCATCTGGTGCGTCGCGACGCGGCCGAACTCCTCGAGGGAGCTGATGCCGCTCAGCGCAACGGCGACTTCGTGGAGCTTCGCAAGGTGTCCCCGCTCCAGTTGCGGCGACACGCCGATCAGGTTGTCGGAGAGCACGGCTCAGTTTGCGCTCAGAAAGCGACGTGGAATGGACAGCCGGGCGTCCTCCCGCAGTCGAGCGGCCGTCGAAGCGAGTGGCCGCCTACGGCGAGCCGTCGTCGGACGCATCGAACCGGCGGCAAGAACAACGCGCGCTGAGGCTCGCGCGAGCCCGGCCTGACCCCGCCTCCGTCCACTCTGAGGAAACGCATGGTCTGGTCGCCCACCGGGAAGCGTCGCCGGAGCTTGCTCTGGGGGCGGTTGCCGCTCGGAGCCAAGATCCTTGCGCCGATCTTCGCCATCACCCTGTCGATGGCGCTCGGTTCCGCCGTCTTCTTCACCTTTCAACAGGTCGACCAGGACCGTGTGGCCCGGGACAGCGAGGGAAGGACGGTGGCGATCGTCGTCGAGGGGACGCTCCACGACAACCCCCAGGCGGAGGATCCCTCGAGGCTCGTCGACCTGCTCCGCCACATCAACCTCGCCTACCCGGATGTGGCGGCGATCTGCGTGCTGACGGCGAACCCCGCGGACCCTCTGGGTCCACTGGTCGTGTTCGCCGCCAGCCAGCCGCTGACCACCTGCGACCCTGCGTCTCCTCTCACGCCGGGTCTCGGCATCAGGGGTATCCGCAGCACGACTCGGCAAACCGCCGAGGGCCCGATGGAGGAGACCGCGACTGGAGCCGGTATCACCAGTGTCGGCCAGAGCGCCATGGTCGAGGTGCTGGTCCCCATCACGCCGTTCTCGGTCCTGGCGATGCAGACCTTGTCGAAGTCTGCCGGGGCGGGTCTTCTGCTGGCCGTCTTCCAGACCGGGGTCGTCTTCACGGTCCTCTGGTTCTCTGCGCTGAGTCCGCTGAAGCGCCTCCGGCTCGCGGCCCAGGCGGCCGCCCGTGCCGCCCAGCCCTCGACCCGCGATGCGGCTCCCGGCCAGCCCGCTTCCGGCGATGAGATCGACGAGCTTTCGATGCGATTTCACGAGATGCTCACGGCGGTACAGGACCGCGAGCGGGAGCTCGTGGAAAGTCATGCCCAGCTCGAGAGCCTGATCTCCAACGCCCCGGTCATCGTCTTCTCGGCCGACCGCGACGGAAAGATGCTCCAGCTTCGCGGAACCGGCACCGAGTCGCTCGTCGAGCACCTCGGTCGCGACCGGCTGGAGGACGTGACGCTGCTCGAGATCGCCGGTCCGAACGTCGAGCTGGCGCGCCTCCTCCGACAGGCCTCGACAGGTGAAAAGGTCCACGAGGTGGTTGCGATCAAGCGGAGGTTCGGGGAGGGCGCGTCGGTGTACCTGGACGTGATCATCCAACCGACCTTCGACGACGCGCGCCGCTTCGCCGGCCTGACCGGCCTCGCGGTCGACGTCAGCGACAGGGTCGACGCGGCCTCTGCGCGCGCCGAATCGCAGCAGAAGTCAGCCTTCCTGGCCGCGATGAGCCATGAGCTGCGAACGCCGCTCAACTCGATCATGGGCTTCTCGCAGCTACTCAACCTGCCGGGCGCCAAGCCGGCGCTCACGGCCAAGCAGAAGCGCTACGTCAGCCACATCCTGTCCTCCGGGTCGCACCTGCTCGCCCTCGTCGGCGACATCCTCGACCTGGCCAAGGTCGGCTCCGGACAGCTGGCCGTGCACCTGGAGCCGGTTCCGCTTGACGATCTGGTCCTCGACCCGATCGACCGGACCAGCGACCTCGCCGCGGAGAAGAACATCGTGGTCGATGTCTTCCTGGCGCCCGAGGTGGTCGCCTACACCGATCCGGGCCGGGTCCGCCAGATGCTCTTCCACCTCCTCAAAAACGCGATCAAGTTCACGCCCCGGGACGGCGCCCACGTCCTCGTCAGCGGGCGGGCGATCGGGGGCGGGGTTGAGATCTCGGTCGCCGACTCGGGGATCGGGATCGCCCGCGAGGACCAGGAGACGATCTTTGACGAATTCACCCAGGTCGACCACGGACCAAGCCGGAGCCTGGACGGCACCGGGCTCGGGCTGACCCTCACGCGCAGCCTGGCGAGCCTCGTCGGCGGGACCATCCGGGTCGAGAGCGCGCCGGGGGTGGGAAGCACGTTCACCATCTGGCTGCCGGCTATGGCCGCCGGCAAGAAGCCCGCCGAGCTCGCAACCGCGGCGGTTCCCGCCTGAAGACCACTCGCTTGGTCAGGCAGCCGGCTCCAGGCGGAGGATCCGTAGGGGAGCGGTCAGGCCGCCGATCGTCGCCTTCCGGCGGCCGGTCTGCGGATCGAGGTCGGCGAGTGCGTTGGGAAGGCTGACGCCGAAAAGGTGGCGTCCGTCCGGGCTCACCGCGAGGCTGCTGAGGTGGTCCCCGCTGTCGCGCAGGGCCGCCGGTCGCAGGTTCCTGGTATCCACCGGCAGGAAGCCGGTATCCCAGGCCACGTAGAGCCAGCGCCCGGTCGGATCGAGGGCCGAGGCGGCCGGCGTGCCGTCGAACTCCTTGGCGGCCGCGTTGACGATGAAGGGTGGCAGCAGGCCCGCCGGCGCGGGCGCCGCGAGGGCGGCGCTGCGCGTGACGGCGTTCTGGTCGGTGTCGATCGCCACCACCTCGCCGCGCGGGCTGCTGGCATAGAGGGTGCGGTGGCTCCAGTCCAGGCTCAGGGCCCAGCCCGCCGCATCCGCGTTGAGGTAGCTGAGGCTCATCGCCGGTAGGGCCGGGAGATCGATGCAGTAGGAGACGGCGTTCTGGAGGTCGAGCGCGTGCACGAAGGGGGGATTGCCATCGTCGCGTCCGTAGAGGCTGTAGAGCATGTGCCCGTCGGGGTCGGCGACGGCGGTGATCTTGAAGCCGCTCATCGCCTCCACCCCGGGGCCCTTGATCGCCACCGCCTCCGGCCTGAGCGCCTTCGCGAACATGTCGTACAGCCGCACCTGGTACCCGCTCCCGGCGAGCGTCTCGATCAGGAACAGCTGCTGCCCGTCGTTGCTCAGGGCGTCGAAGCTGAATCGGCCGTCCAGGTTCACGGGGAGCTGCTGGCCCAAGGTCGTGTCGACGACCAGGAAGCCGCGGGAGCCGGTCAGGACGACCCAGCGGCCGTCGGGCGAGGTGCCGCCACCGTCCCAGCTCCAGGCGCCGGCCAGGCGCAGCTGGCGGGCGATCGCTCCGCTGCGCGTGTCGTACGCGTTGAGGACGGTCACCCCGGTGGAGCCCGCTGAGCCCCCGAACACCTGGCCGCCCGAGCTGAACAGCCGGGAGCCGTCGGCCGCCAGGAAGCCGCCCGGCAAAGACACCGGGGCCGGCCTCGAGGTTGTCACGACCGACACCCCGGTGCTGCCCATCTTCTCGACGAAGAGCCGGTAGTCGTGCGACGCGGTCTGCCCGTCGGTGGACACGGTTCCGCAGCCGGCCAGGACGAGCATCACGGCGACGAGCACTGTTTTCATGCCCCTGCTACACCGAAGAGCGCCAGCCGGTTCCGACCTAGTGTCCTGGAACCGAAGTTCCCTGCAAATGTCTGGGCCGTCGCTAGCGACGGCCGGCCGACCCTTCGGGCTCATCCGCCAGGGACGCCGATCTCGGCGTCAGCTTCTCCGTACGCATTCCCCAGCCTGCGGCCGGGGCTCCCTATCCAAGTCGCTTACGGGCCCTAAGGCCCGCGCGCTCCGTTGCTCGTGCGCATCCTTGATCTCGACGCCCCTGGCGGCGATTTTGCAACGAACCTCGGTTCCAGGACACTAGTGGA
Source organism: Candidatus Dormiibacterota bacterium (assembly GCA_036564345.1). Taxonomy (GTDB): domain Bacteria; phylum Chloroflexota; class Dormibacteria; order Dormibacterales; family Dormibacteraceae; genus UBA6019. The sequence goes on from DATCOZ010000013.1 coordinate 4,563, forward strand.
GGAGTCCCGCGATTCGCAGCGCGTCGGCCTGGTTCTTCGCTCCCTCGACCCGGACCAGGACTCCGCTTCGCTCGAAGACCAGTGTGTCCCCGGATAGGCGCAGGTCGTCGTAGCGGATCTCGCCATTCGCGTCCGTGTAGAAGAAGATGTGGGGCGCACCGGAGAACCAGTAGCCGGTGCTGCCGTCGACGCTGACCTCGGTCACCTTTCCGTCGGGGCCGATCATCTTGCCGAAGAAGATCTGGTCGATTCCGCCCCGCACCTCGGTGACGATCGCTCCGCCGGCCAGATCGAGCTCGACCTCGCCGCCGGGAGGGGCCCCGTCGAAGGCCACCGTGCGAACCTGCTCGGGCACACCGGGCGTAAGCACCGTGAATGTGGCCAGGCGGCGCGCCTCGGCAAGGGTCACCGTCCGGGTGCCGTGGAAGGGGGACGGGGAAGGGAGCACCGTGACCTTCTTGACCTGGAACCCGGGCAGGCCGAGGTAGCCGGCGACCGCGCGGCGGGCATCCGGGTTCAGCGCCAGCGCTCCGGCAAGGGCGACGACGAGCACCGCCGCCGCCACCAGGACCACCCGCCACCGTCGCCAGGCCGGCTGCGGCCGGATGCGGGCACGCACCGCGCGAACCATGTCGGGGGTGGCGGGGTAGGCGATCTCCGCCCCGAGCTCGATGAGCCGCCGCTCCAGTTCAGCTGCCGCCATCGAGCCTCCCCCTCAGCTTGGCCAGGGCGCGCGACAGGCGGGACTTGACGGTTCCCTCGGCAATCCCCAGGGCGCCCGCCGTCTCCTGGCCGGAGAGCTCCAGGAAGTAGCGGCAGGAGACGACCAGCCGGTCATCATCGTCGAGTGACTCGACCGCGTTGAGGAGAGCCTGCCGCATGGCTCGCTGCTCGGCGACCTCCTCCGGCGAGGCGGGACCGGACTCGGACCGCGCCTCGGAATGGGTCCGCAGCTCCATCCGGACCCGCCTGCCGGCGGCCCTCCTTCGGTTGCGTGCCTGGTTCGCGACGATGCTCAGCAACCAGGGCCGGAAGGGCGCGCCCACGCGAAAGCCAGGAAGGGCGCGGAAGGCGTTGACGAACCCGTCCTGCGCGACCTCCTCGGCGTCGGCGGCAGAGCCGGTGAGGAGGTAGGCGGTCCGGAAGGCGATGTCTGAATGAAGGCGCACAAGCTCCTCGAAGGCGCCGGCGTCGCCCGCCCGCGCCCGCTCAACCAGGGTGCCGTCCGCCGGCGGCCGGACCTGCATTTGGTGGGTTCCCGTTCTCCTCTTACACCGGATCGCCGTACTCGGTTCCGGCCGTGCCGGATGGCTGCCGCGCAGAATTCTCCCGCGATAACCTCCCCACCGGTGGGCAGGAAGGGTGGGGCAACGGCGCCTTAACCGGGCAGTTCGGGGTTCAGGTGGCCGCCGGCACTAGAGTGCCCGCCAGTGACTCATCCCGTGCCCGCCCTCGCCCTGCTTCTCGTCCTCTTCGCCGCGGCCACCTGCGACTCCGGCCAGGCGGCGCCGAGCCGGCCGGCCGCGCCTCCGGCCGCGACGGCGGTGGCCGCGACCACGAGCACACCCGCGCCCGCACCACCCGGGTCGCTGCCGAACCGCAGCCTGACGCCGGGCGAGACGTTCCCGGCCGTTACGGCTCAAGAGGTCTGCGTATCCGGTTATGCGGGCCGCGCTCGGAACGTCCTGCTCGAGCAGTATCGCCAGGTCTACGCGTCCTACGGCGTTCCCTACCCGGAGCCGTCCGGCACCTACGAGCTCGATCACCTGGTACCGCTCGAGCTGGGCGGCGACAACAGCGACCGCAACCTCTGGCCGGAGCCCGCCGCACCGGTTCCCGGCTTCCACCAGAAGGACCAGCTCGAGAACTACCTCCACGACGCCGTCTGCGGCGGTCGGATGACCCTTGCCGGCGCGCAGGCCGGCATCGCCGGCGACTGGATCGCCCTCTTCCAACGGTACATACAGGCGTGAGGCGCGGCTAAAGTCTTTCCCGTGCCGGTCAGGAAGAAGGGGATGCTGGCCGTGACCGGCGGCGGCGACGACGGAACCACCGGGCTGCTGGGAGGCGGTCGCACGCGCAAGGACGATCCCCGGATCGAGGCCTTCGGGACCGTCGACGAGGCGTCCAGCGCAATCGGGCTGGCCAAGGGCCTGACCGCCGACGAGCGGGTTCGCGAGCTGTGCGAGGAGCTGCAGCGGGGCCTCTACCGCCTCGGCGCGCAGCTGGCGACCGACCCGTCCGATGCCGGCAAGTTCGGCGCCGTCGAACGTGCCGACGTCGCCCGCCTGGAGGCGATCGGCGCCGAGCTGGAGGCTGAGGTGCCGATGCCGACCGGCTTCATCCTGCCCGGCGCGACTCCGGCCAGCGGCGCGCTCGACCTCGCCCGAGCGGTGGTCAGGCGGGCCGAGAGGCGCTGCCTCGGCCTTACCGGTGTGCCGGCCGATGCGATGGCCTACCTCAACCGGATGAGCCTCGTGCTCTTCATCCTCGGCCGCTACGAGGAGCACCGGGCCGGCGCGGATACCAGGCCTGCCAAGTCCTGACGCAGTCAGGGCCAGAGCCTAAACTGACTCCACAAGTTCTCTTCCTCCAATGCCGATCCATCCGAGCATCGCGCTGACGCTGATCCTGCTCCTGGCGGCCCTCCTGGTCGCCTACGTCGGCGCCTGTGCCTACCTCTACATCCACCTTTTCGTGCCTCGGCGCAGCGCCTGGCTCGACGATTTCCTCTTCACTCCCTGGGAGTTCCAGGCCGACTACGAAGAGGTCGAGCTGGAGACGGCCGACGGCGTCCACTTCGGGGCCTGGTTCTTCCGCCAGCCGGGATCGCCGCAGACGGTCGTCGTCAGCCCCGGCCACAAGGGCCAGCGGCAGGCCGTGCTCGGCATCTGCATCCTGCTCTGGCGGAAGGGCTTCAACGTCGTCGCCTACTCCTACCGAGGGATGCCGGGCAGCGATCGCCGGAGGGTGACGCTCGGCATCGACGAGGTCAATGAGCTGCAGGCGGCCATCGCCTTCGCCCGCCAGCGCGTGAAGGGGGCCCGGATCGGCCTTCTCGGCTATTCGATGGGGGCGGTCGTCTCGCTCCTCGGCGGGGCTGGCGAGCCGTCGATCGAGGCGTTCGTGTTGGACAGCGCTTTCAGCGACCTCGGCCGGCTGCTCAAGGAGAACATCGAGCGCCTCACCCACCTGCCCGGGGGACCGGTCGTCGGGGCGGTCGACCTCCTGCTCCGCTCGCGCAGCGGCCACCGGCTGGCCGAGGCCAGTCCGCTCGCCGTCCTCAGCGCGCTCGAGCCGCGCCCGCTCTTCTTCATCCACGGCGGCGCCGATGCGGTGACCGGCGTGCACCACTCCCGCCTGCTCTACGACAACTACCGCGGTCCGCGGGAGATCTGGGTGGTCCAGGGCGCGCCGCACACGGGAGCCTACTTCGTCGATCGTGAGCTCTATGTCGAGCGGGTCGCGGCCTTCTTCGGCCGCCACCTCGGCCTCAACCGGGCCAACCAGCTTCGCCTGATCGAAGAGGAAGAAGTCTCGTAGCGGGTCCCGCCGCTCGGATGGCGGACCTCGAGACCTACACCGATCTCCGGCTCGACGGCGGAGAGCTCGCCGGGGTGCGTGGAGCGAGCGTCGTGGGCGGTCGCCTGCGCGGCGTGTCGCTCGCCGGCGAGTCCTTCCGCCTCCTCCACCTGGAGCGGGTCGTCCTCGAAGAGTGCGATCTCTCCAACTGCGAATGGGAGCTGCCGCTGCTCGAGGAGGTCGAGCTGAAGGGTTGCCGGATGACCGGCTTTCGGATCAAGGGCGGAAAGGGGATCGGACTCGCGCTGCGGGACTGCCACGGCCGCTACGCGCAGTTCGAGAAGGTCGAGCTCAAGGAGGCGCGCTTCGAGCGCTGCCAGCTGGGCGAGTCGAGCTTCCTTGCCTGCGCGCTGGACCGGGCCGAATTCACCGAATGCGACCTCCGCGGGACGGTCATGTCCCGCGTCCGCCTGAACGGAGCCGACCTGAGAGGCTGCCAGATCGACGGCATCCGAGCAAGCCTCGACGACCTGGCGGGGGCGACGCTCGACCCACGCCAGGCAGCCGCCATCCTCCACGGCCACGCCAACATCCGAGTGTTGGAGACCGGCGAGCAGTCAGCCGAGGACTGAGAGACGAAGAAAACCAGGGCGGACGCTGAAAGTCTCTCCTCCGCTCGGCGGGGGAGAGATTAACCGCCTAGCAGCTTGGCCGCGACCCCGATCGCGCCCGCCGCGGCGCCGGCTCCGGTTGCCGCGTTCGCGCTGTCGCCCATGTGGATGTACATCGACTGGATGCCCAGGCGGCCCGGTCCGTAGAAGCGGTTGAAGACGAAGTTGCCCGATCCCGCGAAGAAGCCCGAGCGAAGGCCCATCACCTTGATCTCCATCCGCACCGAGGCGTCCTTGTAGAGCCAGCCGCCGGGCTCGACGTCGATCGCTTCATTGGCGCCGAGGATCACCTCGAAGATGTTGCCGTAGCCGTGCAGGAAGACGATCCCCTCGTACTGCTCGGCGGTGAACCGGTCGATGAAGAAGCCGGTCGAGCCGAACAGCATGTTGGCGATCCCCTTCACCCGCGTGAAGGTGTAGGCGATGTTGTCGGTCGCCGCCAGGAACTGGTGCTCGCGCACCTCGATCGACTGGTCCGGCTGCAGGTGCATGGGGACGATCTGGCCCGTCCCGTCGCGGGAGAAGGCGATCTGGCCCTGGCCCGTGGCGTGGGTCAGGAAGATCGGCATCCCCGCGATGAAGCGCTTGAAAGCGCCTTTCATCGGCTTCAGGGCGATGTCGACCGAAGGCTCTTTCCAGAGCAGCACGTGGTGCTCGAAATAGGCCGGCACGGAGCCGCCGAGCTGGAGGCGGAGAACCGGGACCAGCTCGCCCTCGACGTGGTAGAGCAGGTTCGGGCCCTGCCCGTCCCGATGCAGGGTTGGAAGCTGGGCGGGGATCGGCATCGAGTGCCGCTACTTGTTGTAGATGAAGCCGATCAAAGGTACCTGGCCCGGCTTGATCACCCGCTGGGAGGTGACGCCGAAGCCGCGGAAGTTCGCCTCTGAGACAAGCCAGGAGCCGTCGTCGGCGACGCTCTCGACGTAGGCCACGTGGCCGAGGCCGCTCTCCCAGGTGACCATGATCGAACCGGCCTGGGGGCTCGAGCCGACCGGGTAGCCCTGCGCCTGCGCGTTGGCGAACCACTGGTAGGCGTCACCGACCCAGGTCACGTTGCGGCGGGTCGAGACGTACCAGGTGCACCAGCCCCAGGGGAACTTGGGGTTCACGTAGGGGCCGATGGGCGCGCCGAGGGTCACCTTGTAGCCGCCGCTGAAGCGCACCGCACTCGGCCACGGCTCGGTCTTGATCGTGAGCGCGGGACCGCGGCCGCCGGGTATCACCAGCTCAAGCCCGACCGGCAGGGCGTTGGGATCGATCCGCAGCCGGTTGAAGTCGAGGATGGTGACGGCGGGGACGTGGTAGGTATTGGCCAGGGAGTCGGCGGTGTCGCCCGCGTGCACGCTGACCACGATGCCGTGGGTCGGCGGGATGCTGAGCTTGACGCCCCCGGTGACCCTGTCCGTCTCCTTCAGGATCGGGTTCGACCAGCGGATCTCCTCGACCGTCACGTTGAACTTGGCGGCGATCTTGGGAAGGTCTTCACCGTCGGCCACCGTGTAGGTGGCCGGGGTGTGCGCCATCGGCACCGAGCTGGGGATCGAGAGAGGCTTGACGATCGTGCTGAAACGCCCGAGGTAGAAGTCGGAGACGTCGCCGCCCTGGTTCATCATCAGCGCGTTGGCGTCGGTGTGGAGCCCGAGCTGGGAAGGCAGCTGATGGCCTATCGAGGCGTAGCCGGAAACCATCAACACGATGACCAGGACGACGGCGTGCGTGAGATAACGGCTGAGTACCGCCAGTTGAAAGCTACCCCCGCGTTCCGGTCGGTGCGGGCCCCCCACCACCGGGACACCCGTCAGAACGGGGGGAAGGCTAGCAGACGGCCGTGAACAGTGTCAAACGTATCGCCGCCATCTCGGTTACGTAGGCAAGTGGAACCAAAAGTCACCGAAGCGAATACAGGGATGGCGCCACCTGATGCCATTTCTATAATGCGAGGGGTGCTGGGGGTCGATTCGTGAAGGAGAGCGCTGAGCGCCGGCAGGACCTGGAGTCTGTCAACCACGTAGCGGACGCGGTGCTCGCCAACGTCGGTCGCGCGATCGTCAGCAAGGAGTACGAGGTCAAGCTCTGCCTGGCCACCCTCCTCTGCAACGGCCACCTCCTGATCGAGGACGTGCCCGGTGTCGGAAAGACGATGCTGGCCAAGTCACTGGCCCGATCCCTCGACTGCACCTTCCGCCGGATCCAGTTCACGCCTGACCTGCTGCCGTCCGACGTGACCGGCGTCACCATCTTCAACCAGAAGACGGAGGACTTCGAGTTCCGCGCCGGACCGGTCTTTGCGCAGGTGCTGCTCGCGGACGAGATCAACCGCGCGACGCCGAAGACCCAGGCCGCCCTGCTCGAGGCGATGGAGGAGCGCCAGGTCACCGTCGATGGCGAGACCAAGCCGCTGCCCCACCCCTTCGTGGTCATGGCGACCCAGAACCCGATCGAGTACGCCGGAACCTTCCCGCTCCCCGAGGCCCAGCTCGACCGGTTCATGATGCGGGTCCGGCTCGGCTACCTGACGCTCCAGGAGGAAGCCCGCCTCCTCGGTGAGGACCGCGTCGAGTCGCCGATGGAGGAGCTTCAGCCGGTGGTCTCGCCGAATGAGCTGGATGCGGCGCAGTCGGCGGTCCGAGCGGTCTTCGTCAGGCCTCCGCTGCGCGAGTACATCGCGCGGCTCGTCGACCGCACCCGGTCGCACTCCGACATCGCCCTCGGCGCCAGCACCCGCGGCACCATCAACCTCTTCCGCGCCGCGCAGGCCTGGGCCGCGATCGCCGGCCGCGAGTACGTGCTGCCGGATGACATCAAGGAGCTCGCCGAGCCGGTCCTCGCCCATCGCCTGATCCTCCGACCGAACGCCGAGATGCAGGGGCAGACGACCCGCAAGATCCTGGTCCAGCTGCTGGAGCGCGAACCCGTGCCGCAGCTGTCGGGTGATGAGTAGGCTCCTTCTCGCCGCCGGCCTCCTCTTCCTACTGCTCTTCGCCTACCTGACCGCGATCAGGTCCGCGTTCGTCCTCGTCTACGGGCTGGCGCTGATCCTGGTCATCGCCTTCCTCTGGCCGCGGCAGATCATCCGCCGGATCCAGGTGACCCGCCACATCGAGGCCGGCACGCCGACGGTGGGAGAGGCCTTCGAGGAGTCCTTCACCGCCGAGAAGTCGGGCTGGGTGCCGGCGCCGTGGGTCGAGATCCGCGACATGAGCGAGATCGCCGGCTACCAGCCGGGGCGGGTCGTGTCGCTGGGCGACCCGGTCACCTGGACGCACAAGGGAACCTACCGCCAGCGGGGCTGGATGACCTTCGGCCCGACCCGCGTCCGGGTCCAGGAGCCGTTCGGGCTCTTCAGCCGTGAGACCCGCCTGAACGAGCGCCACAAGATCCTCGTCTACCCGCGGATCCGGCCGATGCCAGAGTTCGTGATGCCCGCCGAGCAGCACTCCGGTGACGCCCGCCTGCTCTCTTCGGCCTGGGCCGACTACCCGCCCGAGACGAGCGGCGTTCGCGACTACGCGGAGGGCGACTCGCTGGGTCGGATCCACTGGAAGCTCTCGGCCAAGTACGGCCAGATGATGTCGAAGACGTTCGAGCAGCCGCTCACCTCCGACCTGCTGATCGTGCTCGACCTGCAGCGGTCGGTCCACCACGGAAAGGGCGAGGAGTCGACCCTCGAGTACGCCATCAGCCTCGCCGCGTCGATCAACGCCCAGGTCCACAGCCAGGGCAGGCAGGTGGGCCTCATCACGAACGACAGCCGGGGCACGATGCTCACCCCGCACCGGGCCTTCCGGCTCGAGCGGGCGGTCCTCGAGTACCTGGCCATAGCGCAGGCGGACGGCGACCTGCCGATCGCCTCCGCCCAGGTCTGGGACAAGGTCCGCAAGCTGCCCGGCCGAATGATCGTCCTGATCACGCCGAGCACCGATACCACGTGGCTGCGGAACCTGGAGATGGTGTCCCACAAGCGGACGGCGCGGGCCGCCTTCTACATCGACGCCGCCAGCTTCGGCGCGGCCGAGCCCCACCTGTCCTTCGACCTCCACACCGACGTCGAGCTCTTCGTGGTCCGCAAGGGAGACGACTTCACCCGCCTGATGAAGACGAGAAATGCAGTCCGCCTGGTCTAGGGTGAGGGAGCGCGTTTCCTTCGCGGAGGCGCCGACGGTGCTGCTCGTCCTCGCCCTAGCCCTGGTCTGCTCCCAGTCGACGGTCACCATGGCCTGGGTCGTCCATTCGGAGGTCTTCACCCCGGTGGCCCTGCTGGCCGTGCTGGCGATGTCGGCGCTCGCGCTGGCCCGCTTCGTGCCCGCCTTCGTCGCCCTTCCCCTGGGCGCCGCCGGCGCCGCGATCGTCCCCTGGTACTTCAACGCCGCCATGCTCCGCTCCGAGCATCCGACG
>DATCOZ010000084.1:0-14638 GCA_036564345.1 Candidatus Dormiibacterota bacterium
AAGCTGGTGCGGTCGGAGCGAAGGGCCGCCATCGCCCGCTGGAGGAGAACCTCGGTGCGGGTGTCGACCGAGCTCGTGGCCTCGTCCAGGATCAGCAGGGAGGGGTCGATGAGGAAGGCGCGGGCGATCGTCAGCAGCTGCATCTCGCCGGCGCTGATGCTGCTGCCCTCCTCCTCGATCACGGTGTCGTAGCCGTCGGGGAGGCTGCGCACGAAGCGGTCGACGAAGGTCGCTTCGGCAGCCCTGTGGATCTCCTCCTCGGTTGCCTCCGGCCTGCCGTAGGCGATGTTGTCGCGGATCGTCCCGCCGAAGAGCCAGGTGTCCTGGAGCACCATCCCGATGTGGGAGCGGAGGTCCTCCCGGCGCATTGCCGCGATGTCGACGCCGTCGAGCGTGATCCGGCCGGCGTCCAGCTCGTAGAACCGCATGATCAGGTTGACCAGGGTTGTCTTGCCGGCCCCGGTCGGGCCCACGATCGCGATCGTCTGGCCCGGTTCGGCGACCAGCGAGAGGTCCTCGATCAGCGGCTGTTCCGGTTGGTAGCGGAAGGAGATGTGCTCGAACTCGACCCGGCCGTGCCATTCGGACGGCAGCGCCGGGTCCACGGGGTCGGCGCTCTCCTCCGGGGTGTCGAGCAGCTCGAAGACGCGCTCTGCCGAGGCCACCCCGGACTGGAGCAGGTTGGCCATCGAGGCGACCTGGGTCAGCGGCTGGGTGAACTGCCGCGAGTACTGGATGAAGGCCTGGACGTCGCCCAGGGTCATCGTCCCGTTGGCGACCCGCACGCCTCCGATGACCGCGATCGCGACGTAGTTCAGGTTGCCGATGAACATCATCGCCGGCATGATCAGGCCGGAGATGAACTGGGCGCCGAAGCTGGCCTCGAAAAGCTTCTGGTTCCGCTCCCGGAACACCTGCTCGACCTCGCGCCGTCGCCCGAAGACGGTGACCAGGTCGTGCCCGGTGAAGGCCTCCTCGATGTGCGCGTTGAGGGCACCGGTGTTCTTCCATTGCGCGACAAACTGCTTCTGCGAACGCTTCGCCACCTGGGTCGCCACGACCATCGAGACCGGGACGGTCACCAGTGCGACCAGCGCCAGCAACGGCGAGACCAGGAACATCATCAGCAGCACGCCGACGACCGTCAGAGCAGAGAAGAGGAGCTGGCTGATCGTCTGCTGGAGCGACTGGGCGACGTTGTCGATGTCGTTCGTCACGCGGCTCAGGATCTCGCCGCGCGGCTGCTTGTCGAAGAACGGAAGCGGGAGGCGGTGGAGCTTTCCCTCGACCTCGGCTCGAAGCTGGTAGACCGTCCGCTGGACGACGTCGTTGAGCAGGTAGCCCTGGGCCCAGCTGAAGATCGAAGAGGCGACGTAGAGCGCCAGGGCGACCAGCAGCACGGTGCCCAGGGCGCCGAAGTCGATGCCCTGGCCCGGGATGACATTCATCCGCGCCAGCATGTCGGCAACGTTGGCGTGGCCGGCCGCGCGCGCGGCCGCGACCACCTGTGCGTTGGTCAGGTGCGCCGGCAGCTGCCTGCCGATCGCGCCCGAGAAGATGATGTCGGTGGCGCGCCCGATGATCCTGGGCCCGATCACCATGAGGCCCACGCTGGTCACACCCAGCGCGAGGACGGCCAGGAGCTTCACCCGTTCCGGCCGCAGGCGTCCGACCAGGCGGCGCGCCGACGGGCCGAAGTTCATCGGCTTCTCGGTCATCCCGCCGCCGCCGAAGGGGCCTCCGCCGAACTGGCGGGGCGGCGGCCGGTTCGGCGCGGTCAGCACGCGCTGGTCCTTGGCCGGCGGCTGCTGGCTCATGCCGCGGCCTCGGCGGCGAGCTGCGATTGGACGATCTCGAGGTAGGTGGGACAGGTCTCGAGCAGCTCCTGGTGGGTGCCGAGGCCGACGATCCCACCGTCCTCGAGGACGATGATCTGGTCGGCGTCCTGGATCGTAGAGACGCGCTGGCCGACAATGACGACCGTCGCGTTCTTGATGTGGGGGCGGAGGGCGGTGCGGAGACGGGCGTCGGTCGCCAGGTCGAGGGCCGAGAAGGAGTCGTCGAAAAGGAAGATCTCGGGCTTGCGCACCAGCGCGCGGGCGATCGCCAACCGCTGGCGCTGGCCGCCGGAGACGTTGGTGCCGCCCTGCGCGATCGGGCCCTCGAGCCCGCCGGGCATCGCCTCCACGAAGTCGCGCGCCTGGGCGACCTCGAGGGCCTGCCAGAGCTCCTCGTCGGTTGCCTCGGGATTGCCGTAGCGGAGGTTGCTGGCGACCGTGCCGGTGAACAGGTACGGCTTCTGCGGTACGAGGCCGATCCGTCGCCAGAGGAGGTCGGGGTCGAGCTCGCGCACGTCGACGCCATCGACCATGACTCTCCCGGAGGTGGCGTCGAAGAGCCGCGTCACGAGCGAGATCAGCGTCGTCTTGCCCGCCCCCGTGCTCCCGATGATGGCCGTGGTCTGGCCGGCAGTGGAGCGGAAGGAGATGTCGCACAGCACCGGCGCGGCAGCACCGGGATAGCGGAATTCAACCGCCCGGAACTCGAGCTCGCCGTGTGCGTGCACCTCGCCGACCGGGTGGGCCGGCGGGACCACCGATGACTGCGTGTCGAGGACCTCTGTGATCCGCTCGGCGCAGACGGCGGCGCGCGGAATCATGATCGCCATGAAGGTGGCCATCATCACCGAGGTCAGGATCAGCATCAGGTACATCAGGAAGGCGGTGAGCGCGCCGATCTGCATCTGGCCGCTGTCGACCCGGCCGGCCCCGAACCAGAGGACGGCGATGCTGGACACGTTGAGGATCAGCATCACGGTGGGGAAGATGAGGACCATCAGCCGTCCGGCGCTCAACGCCGTCCCGGTGAGCTCACGGTTGGCCTTGGCGAACCGCTGCGTCTCATCGCGTTCGCGTACGAACGCGCGCACGACGCGGATGCCGGACAGCTGCTCGCGGAGCACCCGGTTGACGAGGTCGATGCGGGCTTGCATCGCCCGGAAAAGGGGCACCATCCGGCTCACGATCAGCCCGATCGCGACGACCAGGGCGGGGATCGAGACGACCATCAGCCAGGACAGGCCGACGTCCTGGCGGAGGGCGAGGATGATGCCTCCGACGCACATGATCGGCGCGGCGACGAGCATCGTGCAGGTCATCACCACGAGCATCTGCACCTGCTGCACGTCGTTCGTGTTGCGGGTGATCAGGGACGGCGCGCCGAAATGGGAGACCTCGCGGGCGGAGAAAGTGCCCACCTGGTGGAAGATCGCCGAGCGGACGTCGCGGCCGAAGCTCATCGCCGCCCTGGCGCCGAAGTAGACCGCGGCGACCGCGCACGCGATCTGGACCAGCGTGACGAGGAGCATCCAGCCGCCGGTGGAGAGGATGTAGCCGGTGTCGCCTTTGGCGACACCCTTGTCGATGATGTCGGCGTTGAGACTGGGCAGGTAGAGGTTCGCCATGGTGCTCACCAGCTGCAGCGCCACGACCGCGATCAGCAGGGCGCTGTAGGGCCGCAGGTAGGTGCGGAGGAGCCGGATCAGCATGTCGGCGCGGTCACTCCGACCCCGGCCCTGGCTCGGGAGATGAGCGCGGCACGATCGACATCGGCGAGGGTGAGGGCACGAGGCACAGTACCCAATTCCGCCGACAGGATGCCGATCAGCAGGTGGATGCTCTCCAGGCGAGCGCGATGGGAGCGCTGCGCGTGGCGCGCATGCAGCGCTCGCCCGAGCGCAGCCTTCGCCGAGGTCCCGAAGGTTATCGGGCGATCGAGGAGGGTTGCCTCAGTCAGACCCTCGACCAGGGGATTGACGCCGGCGAAGGCCAGGCTCTGCCGGTGCTCGTCGCGGAGAGCAGCAGCGAGCCGCTGGTAATCCAGGCCGGCATCGATCAGCAGGCTCCCGGCATCAGTGCCGGGGGTCGCGGCGATGGCCAGCAGCATGTGCTCCGCCTCGATGACTCGCGCGCCATCCTTCCGGGCCTCGAGCTCGAACTGTCGATAGAGTGGGATGGCGTTGCGGGCGTGCCCGGCCAGGATCTGCTTAAGCATTACGCCTCCGGAGGTCGAGCCCGGCAGCCACGAGCCGCCGAAGGTGCTTCTTGTGGACCGCCTGCCGCGTGACCCCGAGAGCCTCGGCCACCTGCGACCACGACCAACCGGCGCGCATCGCCCGCTCGACCTCGGCGTCTTCGAGCTGATCGGTCATCGCGCGCAGGGCCATGACCGCGGCAAGGCCGTCGGCCGGTCCGCCGATCGGCTCGGGAAGGGATGCGTCCACGCGAGCAACCTTAGTTGACAGGTGGCTCCTTTGTCAACGTCGGTTGCTTAGCTGGGCGGCGGCTGCTCCGGCGACGCCGGCGGCGGTTCGCTGGGCGCGCTCTCCGGCGCGGGTTCGGGACTCGACGGCGGCGAGGCCGGGGCGGGGGCGGATGCCACCGAGGGGGTCGCGGCTGCCGGAATCGGCTTCGGCGTGGGCTTGGAGCGGATGCTCCACTGCGCCCCGATGCCGGCGAGGAAGAGGACCACCAGCAGCAGCAGCCAGAGCGGCGTGCTTCGCAGGACGGCGGTCGGATCGGTGGCGGTCGGAACGTCAAAGGCGAGCCTGCCGAGCAGGATGAGCACGCCGGCCAGGATCGCGCCCGCGCCGGTCAGGGCGGTGACGGCGAGCACGACCAGGCGGTGGACCCGGAAGAGGAAGATGAGGACGATCGCCACGGCGCCGGCGACGATGCCGACGGCCTGGGTGAGCGTCCCGGTGCCGTAGCCGAGGTAGGCCATCACGCCGCTGCCGACGAGGTAGGCGACGACGCCCCCGAGGACGGCCACGCCCGCTGCGTAGAAGGGGATCGCCAGGCCGCCCAGGGCGAGCGCGACGACGATCGCGACGATCCAGGCCCAGAGGCTGTCGAGGAACTGGCCCCGCGTGATCGCTGCCACTCCGGAGGCGCCGAGGATGAAGCCGACCGTGATCCCGACCAGGACCATCAGGAAGCGGAAGAAGCGGTGGCCGCCGAAGCAGAGCACGATGCCGACGACGAGCGTCAGCAGGCCGATGAAGGTGTCTTGCACTTGGTGTCGCGGCTATTGTGCCAGCCATGGCACCCCTTGGCTCGAAGGCGCGCGCTCAGCTGCCCGACAGCGCCTTCGCCCACATCGACTCCCGCGGCCGCCGGAGCCTCCCGATCAACGACGAGGCCCACGTTCGGAACGCCCTGTCGCGCTTCAACCAGATGCGGTTCGAGGACGAGCAGGCCCGCGTCCGGGCGCGCACCCGGCTGCTCCGGGCGGCGAAGAAGTACGGCATCGTGCCGATCGGCTTCATCGCCGGGCAGCTCCGCTCCCAGCCGGCAACATCGGGCGCGGCCAAACTGCCGGTTGGCCTGGTGACCTTTCTGCTCACCGACATCGAGGCTTCGACGCCACTCCTCCAGCGTCTCGGCGACCGCTGGCCGGGCGTCCTGGCCGAGACGCGCCAGCTGCACCGATCGGCCGTCAGCGATGCGGGCGGCCACGAGGTCGATGCCCGCGCCGACGAGTACTTCGCGGTCTTCGCGGAGGCCCCGGCCGCCCTCCAGGCCGCCCTCGCCATCCAGCGCAGGTCGATCGCTCGCGCCTGGCCGGAAGGCGACGAGGTTCGCTTGCGGATCGGCCTCCACGCCGGCCGCCCGACGCTCACCGAGACCGGCTACGTGGGCCTCGACGTCAACAAGGCGGTGCGCATCTGCTCATCCGGGCACGGCGGTCAGATCGTGATCTCGGTCGAGGTCAGGGACGCGATCGCCGGGACCGCGGCTGACGGCGTCAGGTTCAGGGAGCTCGGCCTCCATCAGCTGCACGGCCTTCCCGCCCCGATCGCGCTCTTCCAGGTCGAGGTGGACGACCTGCCTTCCCGGTTCCCGCCGCCTCGAGTCAGGGACTAGGGGACCAGGGCCGAGGCCTGCGGGTGGCCCCACTGTGACCCCTGTGGGAGGGTGATGCTGGGTTAGGCCGCTTAGCAGCCGATCCAATGGCCCGCGAAGCGGGACGGAGGGGCTGCCCATCCAACCTTCCCTTACGCTGGGACCTGTGGCTTGGCAGGCGACCGGCGACCTTTCGGCGAGCCGGCTTTCGAACTTGGCGGCGGTCGCCATCGCGGCGGCGTTCGAGGTCCATCGGGACGCGTTCGACAAGATCACCCGGCGCGCCAAGGCGCGCTTCGAGGGGTGCGACTGGCAGGGCGCCGCCGAGGACGCGGCTGAGCGGCTGGACCTCTACAGCTCGATCATCGACAGCGTCGAGCGGGAGGTCCGGGCCGCCCTCGCAGAGCGGGTCACCGACGCCATCGTCTGGGCGGGAACCAAGGCCGTCTACTCGGGGCTGATCGCCGGCCGGGAGGACTGGGAGCTCGCCGAGACCTTCTTCAACTCGGTCACCAGGCGGATCTTCACGACCCTCGGCGTCAACCCGGACGTCGAGTTCGTCGACTCCGATTTCGAGGCTCCCGCGGTGGAAGCCGCCGACCGGCTCTGCCGCTTCTACCAGCCGATCGAGGATGTCGCCGCCTTCATCGAGACGGTGCTCGGCGACTTCACCTGGGACGCGCCCTACGCCGACGCGCGGGGCGATGCGGTCCTGGCCGCAAAGCGCATCGCCGCCCAGCTGGCGGCGTCTGGGATCGGTGACCGCCTCGACAGGGCCGAGATCATCCGGGCGCCCTTCTTCCGGCGCAAGGGCGGCTACATCCTCGGGCGGCTCCACGCCGGCGGCACCGCCGTCCCTCTCGCGCTCGCACTGCTCAACACCGAGCGCGGCATCGTCGTCGACGCGGCCCTCACCGACGAGGACGACATCAGCATCCTGTTCAGCTTCACCCAGTCCCACTTCAACGTCGACCTCGAGCCCACGCACACCCTGGTCCGGCTGCTGAAAGAGCTGATGCCGAAGAAACCGGTCGCCGAGCTGTACATCGCGCTCGGCCATCACAAGCACGGCAAGACCGAGCTCTACCGCGACCTTCTCCGCCACCTGCGCCAGACCGACGAGCAGTTCGGCTTCGCCCCCGGCATCCCGGGCATGGTGATGGTCGTCTTCACGATGCCGGGGTACGACGTCGTCTTCAAGGTGATCCGGAACCGGTTCCCGGCCATCAAGCCGATCACCCCGCAGGACGTCCGCGACAAGTACCGCCTGGTCTTCCGCCACGACCGCGCCGGACGCCTGGTGGAGGCGCAGGAGTTCGAGCACCTCGAGTTCGACCGCGCCCGCTTCGCCCCCGAGCTGGTGGAGGAGTTCGCCCGCGACGCGGGGGAGACGGTCGCGGTCAGCGAGGACGCGGTGATCATCCACCACGCCTACATCGAGCGCCGCGTGACCCCGCTCGACCTCTACCTGCGCGAGGCTCCCGAGGACGCGGCCCGGCGTGCCATCCTCGACTTCGGCCACGCGATCAAGGACCTGGCGGCCAATGGCATCTTTCCCGGCGAGCTGCTGCCCAAGAACTTCGGCGTCACCCGGCACGGCCGCGTCGCCTGCTACGACTACGACGAGCTGTCGCTGCTGACCGACTTCACCTTCCGCGAGATGCCGGCGGCCAGCGATGAGGACGAGTACGCCGACGAAGCATGGTTCGGCGTCGGCGCCCGCGACGTGTTCCCGGTCGAGCTGAGCCGCTACCTGGGGCTGGCCCCGGACCTCTACGGCCTCTTCGGCCGGAGCCACGGCGACCTCTACCGGGCGGCCTTCTGGAATGACGTCCAGGCGCGCGTGCGCGAGGGCGAGATCATCGACATCTTTCCCTACCCCCAATCGAGGCGGCTTCAGCCGGGAAGCTGAGTTGGGTCGGGCTCGGACTCGCCGATCGCCCGCGAGGCCCGGAAGGCGAGGAAGGCGATGGCCCCGAAGAGGAGCAGCGTCCCCAGCGCGGCGATCCAGGGGTGGCCGGCGGAGAAGCGGGCGATCGCCCCGCCCAGCTTGTCGCCGACCAGGAGGAGGATCCCCGCCCAGATCGCGGTGGAGACGGCAACGCTCGGCGCGAACAGGCGGTACGGAAAGTGGAGCGTCCCGGCGACCACCGTGAGGGGAACCCGGAAGCCGGGGATGTGGCGGCCGAAGATCACCGCCAGCACGCCCCAGCGGTCGAACCAGACCTTCGCCCTCGCGAGCCGGGCCGGTTCGAGGTGGAAGACCCTCGCAAGCGGATGCTCGATGAGCTTGACCCCCCACCGGCGGGAGATGAGGTAGAGGTTGGTCGACCCGGCGGTGACGACCGCGATGACGGCCAGCCAGGAGCTGATCAGAAGGGTCCAGGAACCTCGCGACAGGTGGCCGAGGTAGGCGACGTAGACATCTCCCGGTATGGGAAGGGGCAGGCCGCTCTCCTCGATGTAGAGCAGCGCGAGGCTGCCGCCCGCTCCGTAGCGGCGAACGACGGCGACGAATCCCTCGCGCAGGTCGAGAAAGCCTTCGGTGAGGTTCCCCTCGAGGGAGACGTAGAGGGCGCCGGCCAGGAGCAGGGCGACGCCCGTCCCGATGGTCAGCCAGCGGACGGGTGGCCCCGTCGGGTGCCGAGCCGGTGGACTTGCCACGTCCCATCAACTTTGCCCGGTTTTTCGATGACAGGATTCGTCGGCGGTGCCCGGCGCCAAGGGGACGCCGTCCGAAGCGACGCAACTTGCCGAGGTCAAGCTGGGCGACGGGTCAAACCCCATCCCGCGGTAGCAGGCTCTCGTCTATGCGGGGATCGCCTGCGACAGCTACATCATCCAGCTGACTCAGCGGGCTAGCCGGAGCCGCCGGAGACGGCGTGGGCTGAGGAGCTGGCCGCCGGCTGAGTGACCGTTGCAGCCGCTTGCGCGGTCGATGTTGTGGTGTGGGCCGCGGCGGCGACGCCGCTGGTGGTGTCGGTGGTTGCCGTGCTGGCGGTGCCCGTCGTGCTGGCGGCAGCGGTGCCGGGGATCGTGACCGCGCCGATCGCCGCGAAGAGCGCGGTGGCGACGGTCGCCGCCGCGGCGGAGCCCACCGTCAGGCGCCGCCTGAGCCGGAGCCCGGCGTCGCGGCTGCCCGGAGTCGGTGCTGGGTTCGTGCTGTTCATGAATTCCAGCTTGCGTGCCGCGGCTGAGGTGTCCCTTCGAAGTGGCTGGGAATCTCCTGTGAAGATGCGGACGCCTGGCGCCCTACTGCGGGGCTGAGCGGGCGCTCTCGAAGGTCTCAACCGCGCGTGCGATGGAAGCGATCAGGGTCGGGCCTGCCGTCTCGTCGAGGCCGTCCGTCAGAACGGTGAGCACGTAGGGCCCCGACGGCGCGCCCAGGAGAAGCGCCGTGTCGTTCTCGGTCAGGTCGAGGGCGCCGGTCTTGTGGACGACGGTGGCGCCGCTGGTGCCGGCGGGGATCCCGCTCTCGAAGCTCGTCCTGGTGAGCAGCGGATAGAGCCAGGCCTGCGCGGCTGCGCCTCCCAGCCTTCCCTGCGCCTCGGCGACCCAGAGCGCCGTCAGGTCCGTGGCCGTCGTGGTGTTGCCGTCGAAGAAGGACGAGCCCGTGGCGCCCAACGCCGCCACCCAGGCGTTCAGGGCGCCGGCGCCGCCGACGTCGCGCACCAGCATGTGGCCGGCGGTGTTGTCGGAGTAGTGGGCCGCGCGGTAGGCGAGCTCGATGCGGGTGAAGCCGGCGCCGGCGCTGTAGTCGTCGAAGACGCCGTCCTCGTAGTCGGAGTCTTCGAAATAGACCAGGCCGTTGGGGTCGGTGGTGCCGGCTGCGATCCGCTGGGCTTCCACCATCAGGGCGGCCAGCTTGTAGGTGCTTGCGGCCGTGAAGACGCCCGTTCCGTTCGACGACCAGCTGAGCGGAAGGGTGCCGCCGAGCTCGACCACTGAGACGCCGACGGTGGCTCCGCTGCCGGCAACGAGCGCCGCAACCGCCGCGGCCAGCGAGTCCGCATCCCGGGCCGCGGGCGTGACCGAGATCGCCGCTGTCGGGGCCGGCGTCGGAACAGCTGCCGCCGCCACCGCGGCCGGCTCGGCGTTGCTGGCGCTAACGTCGAGTGCCGCGGAAGCGGATGCGAGAGCGATCAGGGTGACCAGGATGAGCCGGATCCCGAGCCGCCCCCACCTCCGGTCACCCCCGATCCGGCCGCTCTTCACGAGGTCAGGCTGGGCTGGTTCGCTAGGCCCGCGCTGTGAGCCTGTTGTGAGGTTTCTGTGAGCCTGGCAGCACGCTAAGGGCTACGGTGAGGGAGAGGCAGCTCCCAGGTCGAGGAACTCGGTTACGAGTCCCTGGAAGTGGTGGACGCCGTTCTCGCGCTTGGCGGAGAAGCGGCCCCGGTCGTAGGAGCGGGAGCGAAGGCCGCGCTGCACCTGCTCGCAGACCACGATGTCCTCCTGCTGGATCTCGTCGGAGAAGGCGATCGTCTGCTGCATCGACTCCCAGCCGGCGCCCGTTCCCGGCTCGGCGAAGAACCATTCGAAGATGGTCAGGGTCCGGTCGGGACCGAGGGGCAGGATGACGTTGGTGCTGAGGTTGTCCTGGTAGATGTTGAGCATCGTGTTCGGGAAGAGCCAGTAGTAGAGGGCGTTCTCCTCGGCGCCGGGCTCGCGCAGGTAGCGGCGGTCACGGCCGAGCACCTCCCCGGGCTTCAGCTCCTTGATCGGGGCGTGCTGCTTGGAGTAATAGCGGAAGGTCTCGACCCGGTACTGGTCGTAGTCCAGCTCCTTGAAGAGGCCGGGATGGGCGATCGGCAGGTGGTAGCCCTCCAGGTAGTTGTCGACGTAGACCTTCCAGTTGCAGTCGATCAGGTACTCCCGGCGCTCGACCCGGCGCATGCTGGAGAGGTCGTAGCCGGCGGCGGTGATCTCTTCCGGGATGGCGCCGATCCACTCCACCAACGGGGCCGCGGCGGGATCGAGGTTGGCGAAGATGAAGGGGCCGAGGGTCTCGACCCGGATCGGCACCAGCCCGAAGTCGGCGGTCTCGAAGTCCTCCGTGCCCTCCATCTCGCGGGCGGTCTGGAGGCGGCCGTCGAGGCCGTAGACCCAGCCGTGGTAGCCGCATTGCAGCGAGCGGCGATTCCCCCGCGAGGTGACCACCTGGGCCGCGCGGTGGCGGCAAACGTTGTAGAAGCCGCGCAGCTCGCCGGCCAGCGTATGGGTCAGCAGGATGGGCTCGTCGATGATCGTCGTGGGCAGGAAGTCGCCCGGCCTGGCCAGCTCGTCGGTATGAGCGACGAGCTGCCAGGTCCGGCCGAAGATGAGCTCCTTCTCGGCCGCCAGGACGGCCGGGTCGAGGTAGAGCCGGGAGGGCAGGGTGTGGGCGCGGGCGAGCTCGGTCCGGTCTATACCCCGGGCGCCCCCGTCACCATCGGCTCCGGCCCGCTCGCCGCCACGTCCTCCGGACCGGTGTGAATCGCGTGCGACCTGCCGAGGACGTAGAAGATCACGGCCACCAGCAGGAGGACGGCGATGGTGCCCAGCGCGATGGACTCGAACCCCACGCGGCTGACCTTGCCCACGTCGCCGATCGCCGAGCCGCCGAAGCAGCCGTTGCTGTCGCAAAGGTTCGGCCAGAGCGAGAAGACGGTCGCGGCGACCACCCAGAACTCGCAGAGCAGCATGGCGATCCAGGCGCCCGCCATGCCGCCCGGCACGCGATAGGGACGGCGGAGGTTGGGGTATTTGCGGCGGAGGGTCACCAGCGCCGGGAAGACGAGGACGTAGGAGAAGGTCGTCGTCGAGATCACCAGCGCCAGGACCACCGCGAAGAAGGTGGCCAGGTTGCCGCTGGTGACGATGAAGTTGACGGCCATGAAGATGGTCGCGATCACGCCTGAGACGATATTCACCGTGATCGGCGTGCCCCAGCGCTCCGAGAAGTGGCCGAGGAAGCGCGGCCCCGAGCCGGCGAGGGCGCCGATCGCCATCATCCGATCCGAGCCCATCAGCCACGTGGTGCCGGACGCGAGGAGCGTGAAGATCACGGCGGCGCCGACGATGTAGCCGAGCACGGTGGCCCCACCGCCGAAGGCCGAGGAGGCGACTGTCTGGAAGCCGGCGACGAAGCCGCTGACGCTGCTCAGCTCCTTGCTGGAAAGTACGAGCACGATGCCGATGATCGGTATCGCGTAACCAAGCGTCGAGATCAGGCCGGCGGCTGCGACGGACCGCGGCACGTCTCGCTGCGGGTTGTCCATCTCCTCGCTCGCGTTGCTCTGCGTCTCGAAGCCGACCCACTGGAAGACGAGCACGCCGAGCACGCCGACGAAGACCAGCAGGTTGGTCGGGAAGAAGCCGTCGGTGATGCTGCCCTTGAACCCGTGCTGGACTCCCGAAACGACGACCAGCAGTGCGAAGAGGAGGAGCAGGGCGATCTTGAGGAAGGCGCCCCAGTTGGGCACCCACTTCATCGACTTGAGGGAGAGGATGTTCATGATCACCGCCGTCCAGATGAAGACGAAGCCGATGACTATCTCGAGCACTGTGTTGCCGACGATGTGGGTGCCCCAGAAGGCGTCCATCGTCGCGATTGCGGTCGCCGCCAGCGTCCCGCCGAGCCAGATCGGGTTGCTCAGCCAGTAGAGGATCGCCGTCACCGAGCCGGCCAGGTGGCCGTAGGCCAGCCGGACCCATTCGTAGGCCGCGCCCTCCGACGGGAACGCGGTCCCCAGCTCTGCGGTGAGCAGTCCATACGGGATCAGGAACGTGACGGCGGAGACGATCAGCCAGAAGATCGCCTGGGCTCCATAGGAGGACGACTGTCCCAGGGTGTCCAGCGCGACGATGGCGCAGACCGTGAAGAAGATCATGTCGAAGCCGAAGAGCGCCTTCTTCAGCTTCTGCTTTTCGCCGGCGAAATCCGTCATGGCCGTGGCTTGTGACGCCATTCGATGAAATTCCCCCGCAACACCGTTGACGCGGGACGGGCCCGCGAGTTCGGTGCAGGTTAGTTATCAGCGCAAGGAACTGTCAATTGCCATGCGCTTCGGCGCGCCGGGTGGCCGGTTACAAACCCGGCTGTTCCCCACTGTCCAAAGCACACCCGGCCTGGAGACGAAACGCGGCGTGCGGGCGATCTACTCAGAAAGGCCGGCCGCGCTGAGGGCTTCGGCAGCTGCCAGACGGCGCCTTTTCAGCAGAGCTCGCGCCAGGTTGCCGATCGCGTCCCAGTTGGCCGGGTCGTCGACCAGGCGGGCCGACTCGACACCGTAGGCCTCCAGCCGGTCCTCCACCTCGGAGGCGGGGAAGAGGAGGAGGAGCCAGTCCCGAACGACGCTGTCGAGGTCGAATCCCGCCGACTCCCAATTCTCGAAGCCGGCACGGCGCGCCTCGGCGACGGTTCCCGCGAGGAAGGTGACGGCCACCGATTCGACGAAAGCGCGCTTCCGATCGTCGATCGGTCCATCCCGCCCGAACCAGGCGGGTGGCTTGAAGTTGGTGTGGCCGTGGCCGCCCTCACCGTCCTCGACCATGTCGACGTCGACCAGCTCCAGTCCCAGGCGGTGCCCGACGACAACGTGCCCCGCCTCGTGGTAGGCGACCTCATCGACGCTGGAGCGCCGGTAACGAGGCGTCCGGACCAGTCCTGCCACGTTGACTAGTAGTCTGATTGGTCATGCCCCAGACACTTGCGCAGAAGATCTGGGACCGCCACGTCGTCGACAGCGCCCCGGGCGAGCCCGACCTGCTCTTCATCGACATGCACCTGGTCCACGAGGTCACCTCGCCACAGCCCTTCGCCGGGCTTCTGCTGGCGGGTCGGAAGGTGCACCGGCCCGATCTGACGATCGCCACCACCGACCACAACACGCCGACCGGTCCGGAGGTCGTCGACGACCTCTCCCGCAAGCAGCTGGAGGCGCTCGACGCCAACTGCACCCGCGAGGGGATCCGGCTCTACAAGCTGGGCAGCCGGCACCAGGGAATCGTCCACGTGATCGGCCCCGAGCTCGGGCTCACCCAGCCCGGGATGACGATCGTCTGCGGCGACTCCCACACCTCGACCCACGGCGCTTTCGGGGCGATCGCGTTCGGCATCGGCACCTCCGAGGTCGAGCACGTGCTGGCCACCCAGTGCCTCCCACAGCGCCGTCTCTCCGACGTCTTCGTCAACATCGAGGGCAAGCTGCCGATCGGCGTGACCGCGAAGGACATCGTGGTCGGGCTGATCGCCCAGGAAGGGGTCTCCGGCGGCCAGGGGCACGCGGTCGAATACCGCGGCTCGGCGATCCGCGACCTCTCCATGGAAGGCCGGATGACGATCTGCAACATGACCATCGAATGGGGCGCCCGGGTCGGCATGGTGGCCCCCGACGACAAAACCTTCGCCTACCTCGAGCCTCGCCGGCACGCGCCCAAGGGCAAACACTGGGAAGAGGCGCTCGACTACTGGCGCACCCTTTCCAGCGACACCGGCGCCGAGAGCGAGCGTGAGATCAACATCGACGCCTCCCGCCTCGAGCCGTTCGTGACCTGGGGCACCAATCCCGGCCAGGCGGTCCCCATCACGGGACGGGTCCCGGTGCCGCGCGACGAGACGGCCGAGCGGGCGCTTCGCTACATGGCTCTGAAGGCGGGGACGGCGATGCAGGACATCGCCATCGACAGGGTCTTCATCGGCTCCTGCACCAATTCGCGGATCGAGGACCTGCGGTTGGCGGCCGATGTCGTGCGGG
>DATCOZ010000093.1:0-3274 GCA_036564345.1 Candidatus Dormiibacterota bacterium
CGTTGCGGTGTCCCCGGGCGACGTCGTGGTGGCCGATGACGACGGAGTCGTGGTATGGCCCGCGGGCCGCGTCGAGGTGCTGCTGGAGCTGGCCAGAAAACGCCTCGAGAGCGACCTCGAGCGCCAGGCGACCATTGCCGCTGGAGGTGAGCTGACATGAAAAAGGCGTTTGTGATCGTCGACGTGCAGAACGACTTCTGCGAAGGCGGCAGCCTCGCCGTGAACGGCGGCGCCGCGGTCGCGCGCGGCTTGACCGAGTTCCTGAGTGAGCACCGCTCCGGGTACGACCTTGTGGCGGCCACCCGCGACTACCACGTCGACCCGGGCGCGCATTTTGCCGCGGCGCCGGACTTCCGGGACTCCTGGCCGGTCCATTGCGTGGCCGGCACCGAGGGCGCCGAGCTCCACCCCGGACTCGAGCTGGACCTCGTTGACGAGGTCTTCGACAAGGGCGGCCACAGCGCGGCTTACTCCGGCTTCGAAGCCCGCTCCGGTGCGGGAAAGCTTCTCGGCGACCGGCTCCGGGAGGCGGGAGTTGAGGAGCTGGAGGTGGCGGGAATCGCGACCGACTACTGCGTCCGGGCCACCGTCCTCGACGCCCTCAGGGAGGGTTTCAAGGTGACGCTGCGACCAGGGCTCTGCGCCGGCGTGGCGCCGGAGACGAGCGACGCCGCGTTGACGGAGATGCGCTCCGCGGGAGCATCGATCGCATAAAAAAGAAGGGCCGGCGCTCTGCCGGCCCCTCTCGAAACTTCGGTTGGAGACTAGGGGTTGATCAGGCTGATCCTGGTGTCCCAGTTGGCGAGAGCGGTGCGCGTGTTGCCGCATCGGAAGTTGCTGGCCTCGTACTCAGCGAGGGTGCAGGTCTGTCCGATGTACTCGGACGCGATCCAGATCTGGCTGCCGACCACGGCCGCGGCGCCGTAGTCGCCCCAGCGGGGACGTGCCGGATTGGGCAGGTTCTCGACGATGTAGCCGCTGAAGCCGTCGGCGGGTCCTGCGCCCTCCCGGGCGACGTGGACCGTGCCGGTGCCGCCGGCGTTGATCAGCGCATAGCCGGCGCTCGGGAAGCGATCGCCGCCGACGACGGTGAACGCCATGACCCCATTGCCGGCCGCGTTGACGCCGATGGCCGGGTAGATCAGGTTGTCATCGGGGAGGCCGAGGTAGCCGGTGTTGGTCGCCGACGCCGAGACCGCGCCGGTTCGTGACGTTGTCGGGCGCACGACGAACCACTCGATGCCCGCGCTCTTCGAGGACGAGTGGGAGAGCGATGTGTCCAGCGAGCCCCAGAGCTGGCCCTGGGCGAAGGTGGTCTGCATCATCCGGGTGTCGTTGCTGTCGAGGTTGTACTCCTTCTCCTGGAAGGGGTCGACGAAGCCGATGAGGGCGATCGAGCAGGGCGCGTTGTTGAGGCAGTCCCGAAGCGGGGTCGGGCCCGACTTCTGGTTCGACGGTGACGGGAAGGCATAGGTGCCAACCCTGAGCGTCGTGTGCTTCAACGAGAGCGTTGGTGTGGCGTTGGCGAGCGACGTCGTGTTGCTCAGCGCCCAGACGAGGATCTGGTTCGAGCTGCGGGGACCGACCGATGCGCCATTGCCGTGCGCCTCGTCGGCCGCGTTGCTGCTCAGAAAGTACTCGGTGCCGTTCGCGGCCGACTCCTGGGCGCCGCCGGGAGGAGCCTGGGCCGGGGCGAGGGTGAAGCCGGAGTTGCCGGCATCCATGAGGTTGGTGTCGATCTGGGTCACGGTGACCGTCGGCGAGCCGGCAGCGAGGGCGCTCTTTGAGAAGGCGTAGACCTGCGCGCCGTGAAAGTCGTTACCGAAGAAGCTGTACTCGTTGGTCGTAATGTAAAAGCCGTTGGCGTCGGCTCCGATGTGCGGGTAGTCGCCCAGGCAGGTGTTGTTCACGCTGCCGTCGTACCAGATGCCGGAGCAGTGGTGATTGGGCGTACCGTCGGTGCCGTCGTCCTGGGCGGGGACGCGGTAAATGTTCCAGCCGCCGGCCGGATCGGAGGTCTTGGAGACGGCCAGGTCGAGGTGGTTCTTGCCGGTGAAACGGCCGTTGGCGGGGACCGTCTCAAGGGTCAGGATGACGTGAAACCAGCGCTGGCTGGCTGCGTCGTAGAGGCAAGAGGGGTCGGTCGGGAACGGACCGCGAACGTTGCCGTGCTGGCGGTCGATCGCGGGTGCGTAGTTGTAGAACTCGCTCAGCGAGACCGGCCCGCTGACGATCGTGCCGGTGGTGTTGTAGACGGCCAGAACGTCGTTCAGGGTCTCGAGCTCGACGCCGCTTGCGGCGCAGAGACCCTGGTCGGGCGGCTCGAGACTGAACTGGTTCCCGTGGTTGACGCCGAAACGGTTGATAAAGTGGTTCAGTCCGTCGAAGCTGGTTGCTAGCTCCGGGTTGGACCCTGCGATGGTGCCGTTGCCGTCACCGGTCGCGATCCCGGCGGCAGTGCCACCGGTCGAGCTGTTGCTCCGGTTGGCGCCGTTGGTGTCGGAAGCCGCGGCCGCATCGCCGCCGGCCGCCCCTGGCAATTCGGGGTTCTGAACCCCGCCCGTGCTGGTTGCCCCGACGCCGGCGCTCATGCTCGTGGTCCCCGAGCTCGAGATGAGCCGGGTGGTGCTCGCCGAAACCGTCACCGATGAGCCGCCGATGCCCACAGCGAGTGCCGGAAGGATGATCGCCGCGCCTGTCAGTGCCGCACGGATACGCGACTTGAGTCGGCCCTGGTTCATGGGCAAATTTTCTCCCCTGCGCTGTGGACGCCGCCGCGCGTTCCCTCCTCGCGGCGGGGACAGGTTACCGATTTGGCAAGTTGTTTAGCAACACGCCATCTCGATCACCCGGCCGCGACCACCGAGGCGGTCGCGGCCGGATTTGCCGAGTTCGCTGCCTAGACCGGAGCGTCTACCACAGCGTCTGCCACCGCCGTCCGGCGGGACCCCATGCTGAGGACGTAATAGAGCACTCCGGCGACCACGATGCTGACGATGAAGGTGAGGTCGCCCCACTCCGGATGGGCGAAGGGAACCGCTCCGATGATCGGGTGGGTTCCCGGGGCAAGTGGGTCGCCCTGGTCCCAGAAGGGGATCCCGGCGAGCAAGCCCACGAGCATCGACACCCACCCCTGCCAGGGCGTGTGCCTGGGGTCGAAGAACTCGACCTCGGAGTACTTGCCGCGCCTCATCCAGTAGTCGACGAAGACGATCGCCAACCAGGGCGCGATCCAGTAGGTGATGGCCAGCAGGAAGTTCTCGTACTTGGTCCC
>DATCOZ010000113.1:0-6023 GCA_036564345.1 Candidatus Dormiibacterota bacterium
GGCGATCCGGAAGGCCTGCTCGAGGGTCGTCTTGTGGTCGACGACCTGGGTGAGCCGGTCGTTGGGGATGACGATCAGCGCATCGACCTTGTCGCGGAGGTTCTTGATCCCCTGCTCGGCGGTCTCGTTGCGGACCTTGCCTTCCCAGTTGAAGGGACGGGTCACGACACCGATCGTCAGGGCTCCCGACTCCTTCGCGAGCTCAGCGATGACCGGCGCTGAGCCGGTGCCGGTGCCGCCGCCCATGCCGGCGGTGATGAACACCATGTCGGTGTCCTTCATCAGCTCGCCCAGCTCCACCCGGCTCTCGTCGGCCGCGTCGCGGCCGCGGGTCCAATCACCGCCCGAACCGAGGCCGCGGGTCAGCTTGCGGCCGATGTTCACGCGCGTGTCCGCCTTGCAGTTGCCGAGCGCCTGGAGGTCGGTGTTGACGGCGATGAACTGCACGCCCTTGAGGTTCGCCGAGATCATCCGGTTGACGGCGTTCCCGCCGCCTCCACCGGTTCCCACCACCTTTATCCGCGCCCGCCCGTCCTGCATCTGGTCCCGCTCACTCATATGCGCCTCCACTGCGTCGAATTTGAGTTGGTTAGAAGAAGTCACGGAGCCACCTCACGGTCTTCGCGTAAGCGCTCGTGAGATTGCCGTTGCCATGGCCGTTGCCGTTGTGCCTGCCGTTGGAAGGGCTGCCACCGCCGCTCAAGTTCGACCCCCACCTGACCAGTCCGACCGCGGTTGCGAAGGAAGGGCCGCTGACTCGGTCGGAAAGGCCGCCGAACCCGGTCGGGAGACCGAGCCGGACGGACGAGTCGAACACGCCCTGGGCCGCGTCGATGGTTCCCAGGAGCCGCGCGCCACCTCCGGTCACGACCACGCCGGCCGGAAGCAGCCCGTCGTACCCGCTCTTCCTCACCTCCTCCCGAGCCATCTGGAAGATCTCCCGCACGCGCGGCCCGATGATCTCGGCCAGGAAGCGCCGGGGCACCTCCTGGATGCGTTCGCCACCGACCTCACGAACCTGGATCCGCTCTTCGCCGGGGATCACCTCGGCGAGGGTGTGGCCGTAGTTGAGCTTCAGCGTCTCGGCCTCGGACAGCGTCGTCCGCAGCCCGATCGCGATGTCGCTGGTGACGTGGTTGCCGCCCACCGCGAGGACCGCCAGGTGCAGACCCGAGCCCTCGCTGAAGACGACGACGTCGGTCGTGCCGGCGCCGATGTCGATGAGGCACACGCCAAGCTCCATCTCGTTGGGGCTGAGCACGGCCTGGCCCGAGGCGAGGCCCTGGCTGACCACGTCGTCGACGTCGAAGCCGGCCTGGTGCACGCACTTGATCACGTTCTGGATCGAGGTCTGGGCTCCGGTGACGATGTGGGTCTCGACCTCCAGCCGGGTGCCGGTCATCCCCATCGCCTCCTTGACGCCCTCCTGGCCATCGACGGTGAAGGAGCGCGGGATGACGTGGACGACCTCGCGGTCACTCGGGACGCTGACGGCGCGAGAGGCGTCGACCACCCGGTCGACGTCCTCGTGGCCGATCTCGTGGCTGTCGCGTGAGACAGCGATCACGCCGCGGCTGTTCTGCGAGCTGAGGTGCGGACCCGCGAGCGATACGACGACGGCGTCGAAGCGGACGCCGGCCATCCGCTCGGCGGCCTGAGCCGCGGCCGTGATGGAGCCGACCGTCTTCTCGATGTTGACGACGACACCCTTGCGGAGTCCTTCCGTGGGTGCCTCGCCGACGCCGATGATGCTTATGTTTCCGAACTCGTCGGTCTCGCCTACGACCGCGGCAACCTTGCTGGTGCCCAGGTCCAAACCGACGACACGCTTCCGCCTCGTCAAAGGGTGTGCTGCGATGCCTCCGTGATGCTGGGAGTGTTCTGGGGCGGGCGTCGGCATTATAGCGGAGGGTTTCCGCGCTCAAACCACCGGTTTTGGAAGGACGGACGGAGATCTGCCCGGTCGGCGATCATAGGTGGCATCGCTGATGTCCGATAACCGCCTCACCTGGGCCGACAGACCGGAAGCCGGGCCCCCGCTTCCGAGCTGGGCGCGCCCCTTATCCGCGCAGGACGGCCTCCGCGGACTGCTCACCGCCGGAACCTGCCTGCTGGCGCTCAGCCTGATCTATCTCATCGACGTGCTGACTCCGGCAGCCAGCCTGGGCACGGCCGCGATCATCCCCGTCCTTGCCGCGGCCTGGGTCCTCTCCGGCCGGCTGGCAGTGCTCGTCACCATTCTTGCCCTCGCCTTCGGGTTGGCGGAAGGCGTGAAGGGCACGGTACCCGCCGTGGAGGTGGTGACCGACTCGCTGACGATCCTGCTCGTGGCGGGCGTCGGAAGGGTCGCGGCCGTCTTTGCGACGGCAACCCAGGCAGCGGCCGCACGGGCCGACCTGATGGCCCGCATCGCTCGGATCGCGACCTCCGCCGAGTCGCTCAAGCAGATCCTCGACCGGATCCTGCGGGAGATGGCGCGGGAAGGCCTGCGGGGCGGCCTGGTGGGGCTGATCAACGAGCGCAACGAGATCTACCCGGCGGCAGCCGAAGGTGACATCGACGCGGCGGTCTGGAACTCCCGGCTTCGGGTCGGGACCGGGATCATGGGCGCCGTCGCGGCGGACGGCCGCTCGATCCTGGTGCCTGACATCGACGCCTCCGACATCGCGGTGGCGCCGGCGAACCGCTCGCTTGGGTCAAACGCGCGGATCAAGAGCCTGGTCGCGGTGCCGCTGCTGGCCGCCGGCCGGGTGATCGGAGTGCTCGAGCTCGACTCGGCGCAGGCGGGGCGCTTCGACGAGCAAGACCTCGCCCTCCTCGAGCAGATCGCCTTCGCCGTCTCGGATGCGGTCCAGCGGGAGGGCGCCCTTCAACTCGCCGACGAGCTGGTCAAGCGCCGGGTGGAAGAGCTGAGCTTGCTCCTCGATGCCGCCCGCTCGCTCGCCGGCTCGCTCGAGCCCGAGGTCGTCCTGGCGACGGTGGTGCGGACAGTAGCCCGCGCCGTCCGGGCGGAGGGTGGCAGGGCAGCCCTGATCCGGATCGAGGACGGCAGGCTGACGTCGATCTCGGACGACTACGGGAAAGCGGTTCGAACCCGGCCGATCGACTTTCCGCTCGCCTTCGCGCCGGCCGAGATGCTCCGTTCGATCGAGTCGGGACAGGCGGTCGGCTGTGCCCGGGAACAGCTCGAGCCGGAGCTGGCGGCCGTCTTCGGGCCGGCCGCGGCCAGCTTCGCCTGGGCGCCGGTGAAGTTCGGCGGCCAGCTCTACGGCGTGGTCACCGCAACCTCCGACCGCCTCTTCGAGTGGCCTGCCCTGCGCATGCTGGAGGGAGTCGCCGACCTCGCCGGCCTCGCCATCGGCAATGCCGAGCGCCTGAGCATGGAGCTGACCCGGACGTCGGAGCTGCAGGCGCACGCCGACCGGATGGCCGAGCTGGAGAGGGTGAAGTCCGATTTCCTGAAGGTGGCCTCGCACGAGCTGCGGGGCCCTCTCGCCATCCTCAAGGGCTACGTCTCGATGCTCTCTGACGGCTCCCTGGCGCTCGACAGCCCGGCCACCACGAAGGTCTTCGCCGTGATCAGCGCCAAGCTGCAGGAGGTCAGCGACCTCGTCGAGCAGATGCTGGAGCTGGCCCGGCTCGAGGACAGTCGCTTTCAGCTCCGTCTCGAGCGCCAGGAGCTGACGGGGGTGCTCGAAGAGGCGGCCGAGCGGATCAGGCCCTTAGCCGCCCCCGCCCACCGCATCGTGCTGGACAGCGACCCCGAATCGGTCCCGGTGCTGGCCGACCACGACCGCCTCTTGACGATCGTGACCAACCTGCTGGACAACGCGGTCAAGTACTCGCCCGACGGCGGCAAGGTGGTGGTCAGGCTGCGGGCGCGCGCCGGTACCGCGGTCGTCAGTGTCCGCGACCGGGGGCTCGGCATCGCGGAGGCCGACCTGCCCCGGCTGTTCACCCGCTTCGGCCGCATCGTCACCGCCGGGAACAGCCACATCCCGGGCACCGGCCTGGGCCTCTACTTCGCCCGCGAGATCGCCCGGATGCACGGCGGCGACATCAAGGTGGAGTCGGAGGAAGGCGCCGGCAGCACCTTCACGCTGACCCTGCCGATGGCGATGGAGCGCCTCGCCGACACCGTCCGGAGAAGCGCCGACTGACCAGCGGGATTCGCCCTCCTCGCGGCGACGGGCACGAGCGATCCGCCGGCGTATCGCGAAGTCGTCGGTTGCCGACGCCCAAGCCCGGCCCGCTTGCTACGCGACCACCGACGTGTGAACGGTCAGAGGTAGTGCCGGCGGATGCTTGCCGCGTTGTTGAAGATGCGGACGCCGAAGGCGACGATGGCGGCGATCGAGAGGTCGACGCCGATCTTGTCGCCGACGAAGGTCAGCCCACCCGCGAGGGCCATGTTGGTGACAAGGCCGGTCAGGAACACCCGCGGTTCGTAGGTGCCCGCGATGTAGGCCTTGAGAGCGCCGAAGATCGAGTCCAGCGCGGCGAGCAGCGCGACAGCCGTGTAGCGGGCGTAGCCGATCGGGATCGTCACCGGCGAGAGGAGCCCGAGGAGCAGGCCGATCGCGGCGCAGACCACCGCGACGACGATCACTTGCACGGCGCCGCCTGGACCGCTGGGGCGATGGCGGTCGGTGAGGGGCTGGGCGCGGTCCGGGGCGTGGGCGAGGGCGCCGGTGAGGGCAGTGCGCCCTTGAACTTCACGGCCGGCTGCTGGACGTCTTCGAGGTTGATGTACTCGACCTTGGCCGGGTTGGCGACGTCGGGGTCGGAGGCCGCTATCGATTTCAGGGCGGAGAGCTTGGCGGAGAGCGACGCGAACTCTTCCGGCGTCAGGACCCGGCCGAAGTAGATCGTCACCCCCTTGGTGGTGGTCAGGCTGAGGGACCCCACGCAGTCGAGCTGGAAGGCGCCGACGGCCTGGCCGTAGACGGCCGGGAAGGCGGCCTGGATCCGGACCAGGGCGGCCAGCAGCTGAGAGTCCAGAGGCCGCGAGCCGACCTTGGGGTCGCCCGCAGCACCGCCCTGGACGACCGGCAGCGTCCCCGCGGCGGTTGCGAGGGCCAGGGTCGTTCCCTGGTCGTTCAGGTAGACCAGCTTCCCCTGCGGTCCGTTGCGGTAGACGGCTACCGGGGACCATTCCTCGATGGCGATCGCGACCCGGTCGGGCAGCAGCGGCTGCACCGAGGCCGTTCTGACCCATGGCAGCCGCTCCAAGTCGCGCCGGATGCTATCACCGTCGAGAATCAACACCGACGCGCGGCCGTCCAGGCCGGCGGCGCTGACCACCTGCTGGCGCGTCAGGTGGGAGAGGCCGGTGACGGTGACCTGGTGGACTGTCGTCAGGTCGCCGCGAAGGACCCAGCCGATCGCGAAGAGCTCCACGCCCGCCAGGACCAGGGCGAGCGCGCGCCGCCAGAAAGCGTCGATCGAACGCCGCGGCTGCCGCTCGCGCGGGGAGCGGGGCGGCCGTGGTTCGGAGGGAGGCGGGCCGTCGTCACGGGCTGAGCGCCGGCGCCGCGAGGTGGTCTGGCTGAGGTCCTTTCCGGTGCTGTTGAAGGAGTGCCGCCGCCGGCTCTGCAAGCTAGTGTCCTGGAACCGAGGTTCGTTGCAAAATCGCCGCCAGGGGCGTCGAGATCAAGGAAGCTTCGATAGGGGGCCCCGCCCGCAGGGTGGGGAATGCGGCCGAGCAATGGAGCGCGCGGGCCTTAGGGCCCGTAAGCGACTTGGATAGGGGGCCCCGGCCGCAGGCTGGGGAATGCGTACGGAGAAGCTGACGCGGAGATCGGCGTCCCTGGCGGATGAGCCCGAAGGGTCGGCCGGCCGTCGCTTGCGACGGCCCAGACATTTGCAGGGAACTTCGGTTCCAGGACACTAGCTGCGAAGGAACTTGATCAGGTCGCGGTTGAACCCCTTGGCGACCTCGTACGGCAGCATGTGCCCGGCTTTCTCGTAAACGACGAACTGAGCGTTGGGGAGCCGCGAGCGGATCTTGGCGACGTTGCTGA
>DATCOZ010000119.1:0-2412 GCA_036564345.1 Candidatus Dormiibacterota bacterium
CACGGTTACATCGAGGCCCACAATGCCGACCCCAAGCCCTTCGTCTGGACGGCCTCGGTGGAAGCCATCCTCGAAAAGGTCAACCGTTGTCGAGCTATTTCTCGAACGGAGCACTAGTCTTCGCCCGATGGCCAGAGCCGAGGAAGGGGACGTCGTCTCCGCCCGGTCCGCCCGCAGCCTCGCGGCCGCCGGCGGGATCATGCGGTTCCTCATGCAGCCGCGCGACCTCGAACACCCCGAGGCGTGCGACCTGCTGGCAGGGAACCCGCTCGAGCTGGCGCCGTCCGCCTACGTCTCGGCGGTGCAGAGGGCGGTCGTCCCGGACTCGCCCGCCTACTACCGCTACGGGCCTCCCTGGCGCCCGGCGATCGAGGCCGTGACTACTGCCCTGGGGGGCCGCCTCGGCCTTGACCTGGTGCCGGACGACGTCTTCCTCACTCGCGGCGCCAGCTCCGGCCTGCACCTGCTGATGCGGACCCTGCTCGACCCGGGCGACCAGGTCCTGATGATGTCGCCCCCCTGGTTCTTCTACGAGGCGATGGTGCTGGCGGAGTCGGCGGAACCCCTCAAGGTCGACCTCACCGAGGGCGCGTTTGACCTCGACCTGCCCGCGATCGAGCGTGCGATCACCCCGAGGACGCGGGCGGTGATCGTTAACACCCCTCACAACCCGAGTGGTCGGATCTATCCCGAGGACCAGCTGCGCGGGCTCGCCGAGATCCTGGAGCGAGCCTCGGCCCGCAATCGTCGCCGCGTCTACCTGCTCAGCGACGAGGCCTACGCGCGGATCCTCTTCGACGGCCGGGAGATGATCACGCCCGCCCGCTTCTACCCGGCGACGTTTGTGCTCCACAGCTACTCGAAGACACTGCTCGCCCCCAGCCAGCGGGCCGGCTACCTGGCGATGCCGCCGGCGATGCCCGAGCGCGAGCATCTGCGGCGGGCACTGATGCTCGGCTCGATCAGCGCGGGCGCGGTCCCGGACACGGCGATGCAGCACGCGATGCCGGAGCTGGAGGGGCAGATCATCGACCTGCCCGCGGTCGAGTGGCGGCGGGACCGGATGGTCGCGGCGATGCGCGGCCAGGGGTACTCGGTCGAGACACCGGAAGCCGGCTTCTACCTCTTTCCTCGCAGTCCGATCCCGGACGCCATCGAGTTCTGCGGCTGGCTCGACGAGCGGCGCGTCTACACGCTGCCGGGAGAGGCGTTCGAGCGTCCTGGTCACTTCCGGATCTCCTTGACGGCGACCGACGCGATGGTGGAGCGAGCGCTACCGGTCCTCGGCGAGGCGATCCGCAGCTTCTCGGCCTGAACCGAGATGACGACCGTTTACGCCCACGTCACGTGGTTCGTCGACCCGTCCCGCTATCCCCTGCGGCTGGACCTGGTCCTCAGCGGGCGCACGGCGCTTACCGTCGCGGCGTCCGCCGTGGCGCTGCTGCTCGCTTTCGGCCTCCAGCGCCTGATCGGCGATCCGAACTGGCCGGAGCTCGGATTCTTCAGGCGCATGGCGATCGGTGCCCCGACCCTGGTCGCCGTCCAGGCCGCGGTGACGCTCGTGTTCTACGGCGTCCAGCCGGCACTGCTCTCGCCGGCAGCGCGGCTCGGCCTGAACTTTCCCGGAATCCTGGTGGGCGGCCTCGAGCTGCTGGTGGCCGTCTCCTTCATCACCGGGCTGCTCGATTGGGCGGGTGCGGCGCTGCTCGGGCTCCTGGTCGTGCTCTCGTTCCTCTTCGTGGGGCCGCTCGACGCGATCGGCAACCTCTACTGGCTCGGCATCGCCGCGACCGTGTTCTTCATCGGCCGCCAGTCGATCGAGCACGGTGATCTACGACCATGGCTGCGCGGCCTCGGTCCGCGCTGGCCGGCTCGCGCGATAGCCGGCCTCCGGGTCCTGACCGGGATCGCGATCGTCGCGCCGGCGCTGCGCGAGAAGATCTGGGACCCCGAGCTTGGAGGTGCCTTCATCCACCAGCATCCTCAGTTCAACGTCCTTCACGCGTACCTCGGCGTCGCCTGGTTCACCGACGATCGGTTCGTGCTCGCCGCCGGCATCGCCGAGGCGGTGATCGGCGTGCTCCTGATCAGCGGCCTGATGACGCGGCTCGTGATCGTGGCGATGTGGGTGCCGTTCAACATCACGGTTCCCTTCCTGTCCCCGGTCGAGCTGCTCGGGCACCTGCCGATCTTCGCCGTGATGTACGTCCTCCTCGTGCATGGCGCAGGCGTCGTTCCGGGGGAGTCGGCCGAATCGGCGGATCGCCTGCCCGGGTCGCCAGGCGCCGGGCCGGAGGCTGATCCGGAGCCACGGCGACCCAGCGCCACCTGACCGAAGCGGGGCCTTGCCGGGAGAGTGCCCGTTGCCCGCTCAGCCGAAGGCTCGGCGGTCGGTCTCGATCGCCTGGGCCC
>DATCOZ010000121.1:0-2113 GCA_036564345.1 Candidatus Dormiibacterota bacterium
ACAGCTCCGGATCGGCGTCGACGTCGCGAAGGGTGACCTCCACCCCACCTTGCTGGAGCAGCTGCGCGGCATCCTCGCAGAGGTGGCATGCCTTCCGGGTGACCAGCTCGACCTTCACTGAGGCCGAAGGCTAGCGGAGCGGTACCTGGACCGTCTCCCCGGGCTGCAGCGTTTCGCCCGCGAGATGGTTGACCTGCTCGATCTGCCAGACCTTGGCGCGTACATCGGACCCCGGGTAGCGGTCGGAGGCGATCGCCCAGAGCGTGTCGCCCGGCTGTACGGTCACCGTGGCGTAGCCCCCCTGTGCGCCGCCCTCGGCCACCTTGGCGAGCCCCAATGACAACGCCAGCACGGCACCGGCGAGCACCGCCGAGTTACGCAGGCGGGCGGGCCACGGGCTGCGCGGCCGGCGGGCGCGCCGGCTGGGTCGGAGGGGCGTTGTCATCACGTACATCTGTTCGGTCGCTACCGTAACCGAACGCGTGTTCGCGTGTCAAGCGGAGCGAACAAAAGTTTGCATCGGACGCCACAAGCTGCTAGGATTGCCGCTGGCAACCCTTTGACATTCCTCCCGCCAATCTCTCCCCAAAGGAGTCCAGATGACCGACGAGCTCAGTGATCGCCAGGCCAAGATCCTCGACTACATCCGCTACGTGACGCGGGTCCGCAACTACCCACCCAGCGTCCGCGAGATCGGCGAGGCCGTCGGCCTTTCGTCGAGCTCGACTGTCCACAACCATCTCAACCAGCTGGAGAGGCGCGGCCTCATCAAGCGTGACGCCAGCAAGTCGCGCACCGTCCAGCTCGTCCAGGAGAAGGAGATCGACGACAAGCGCCGCAACGCGATCGCGGTGCCCATCGTGGGCAACGTGGCGGCCGGCGTGCCGATCCTCGCCGAGCAGAACATCGAGGACCACCTGATGCTTTCCCCCGACATCGCCCAGGAGGGTTGGTTCCTCCTCAAGGTCCGCGGCGACTCGATGATCAACGCCGCCATCCTCGATGGCGACCTCGTCCTGGTCCGACCCAAGCAGGAGGCGAGCAACGGCCAGATCGTCGTCGCGCTGGTCGATGACGAGGCGACCGTCAAGCGCTTCCACCGTGAGAACGGCCGGGTGGAGCTGATCGCCGAGAACCCGAACTACGCCCCGATCGTTCCCGACAGCCTCAGCATCGTGGGCGACGTCCGGGCCGTCATCCGGGTCCTGAACTAGGCCTCGACGGCGTACGCCTGGAAGCGGTGCAATGCGCGCCGGGGCACCCAGCCCCAGGCGCGGGTGCCGGCGTCGACGTACTCGGTCCGGTCCACACCGCCGACCTGGCGCAGGTCGTGGAGCACCTGCTCGCGGCCGTATGGCACGAGCAGGTCGAGGCTCACCACGTCGTCGCGCGAGGCGGCTTCCAGCGCCGCCAGCAGCGGGTCGAAGCCGAGCCGGTTGATGGCTGAGACCGCAACCGCGTCGGGATAGCGTTCGTGGAGGGCCTGGACAGCGCGACGCCGCGCTGCCGGACCCAGCCGGTCGACCTTGTTGAGAGCCACGACGCGAGGTTTCTCGGCGGCCCGCAGCTCGCCCAGCTCGTCTTCCACCGTGACGGCCTGGTCGAAGGCCGCGGGATCGGACACATCGACGACCTGGAGCACCAGGTCGGCATAGGTGACCTCCTCCAGGGTGGCGCGGAAGGCCGCGACGACATCGGTCGGCAGCTTCTGGATGAAGCCGACGGTGTCGGTCAGCAGGATCTCGCGTCCCGACGGCAGATGGAGCCGGCGCGTGGTCGGGTCGAGGGTCGCGAAAAGCCGATCCTCGGCCCGCACGCCGGCGCCCGTGAGGGCGTTGAGCAGCGTCGACTTGCCGGCGTTCGTATAGCCGACGATGGCGACCGTCTGCAGCTCGGAGCGGCGGCGTCCCGCCCGCTGCTGGTCACGCTGTCGCTGTACTTCGGTGATCTCCTTCTCGAGGTCCTTGAGCCGCCGGCGGATTCGCCGCCGCTCGACCTCGATCTGCTGCTCGCCCGGCCCGCCGCGGGTGCCGATGCCGCCGCCCTGGCGGTGGTAGTCCCAGGCCCCGATCAGCCGCGGCAGCAGGTGGTGGAGCTGCGCCGTCTCGACCTG
>DATCOZ010000135.1:0-7549 GCA_036564345.1 Candidatus Dormiibacterota bacterium
CGCATCGGTTCGATCGCCAGTTGCTGGCGCAGCTGAACCATCTCAGACTAGCCGCCCGAACTCCAGCATGTACTCCGGCTTGACCGTACCATAGCCAACCTCGCTCGCCGCCTCCCGGACTCTGAGAACCGCCTCGCCGAAGCTCCGCAGGCTCGACTCCGGCAGCATCGCAAGGCCCTCCTTCCGGAGCCAGCCGACCGCCCGCCATTCGCGGGGAACCGCGTCCAACTCAGCGATACCGCGCCGCCCGTCGGGCGCCTGGTAATAGACCCGCCCCCGGCCGGCGTCCGAAACCGCGACCGCCGGCTCTTTCGCGCGCGCCGCCGCCAGGTCGAGCGTTCCGATGCCGAAGAGGGGAGCGCCCAGGCTGAGGGCCAGCCCGACGCCGAAGGCGATGCCCTGGCGCAGGCCGGTGAAGGATCCGGGGCCGAGGGCGACCAGCACGCTGTCGATCACCCGTGGGTCGGGCGCCAGCAGAGCGACCTCGGCCGCGACGTCGAAGTCGCGGCCCGCCGGCCGGACCGTCTCGGCGACCACCCGCCCGGCGTCGACCAGGGCCAGGGCGCTCCGCGCGGAGGACGTGTCGATGGCCAGCATCATTGCCTGATCACCCGCACCTCGGGGGAGGGCGCGGCGAACTCGATCCGCCGCGTCCGCGGATAGTCGAGGCGGAGCCGGTCGCCCCACTCGACGGCGACCACGCCCTGGTCGAGAAGGTCGTCGAGGCCGAGGTCGGCGAGGTTGGCGCCGGCCTCCAGCCGGTAGAGGTCGACGTGGGCGAGCTGGATCCGCCCCGGGTAGACGCGGACCAGCTGGAAGGTCGGGCTCTGCACCCCGGAGACGATCCCAAGGCCGCGCGCCAGCCCCCGGACGAAGGTCGTCTTGCCGGCGCCCAGCTCCCCGGCGAGGAGGAGCAGGTCTCCCCGGGCGAGGCCGGCGGCCAGCTCCTCGCCGAGCGCCTCGGTCTCCGCGGCTGAGCGGCTGACGCGCTCAGGCAAAGTGCTGGTAGCCGCCGCCGGCGATGGCGTGCCGGTTTCCCTCGGCGTCGAGCAGGACGACGCCGCCACCCGTGTTGAATGCGCCGATGGCGGTCAGGCCGGCGGCGGCAACCGCCTCCGGCGGGCCGGCGCAGACCAGCTCCGCCTCCTCCCCGCCGGTCAGCGCCTGGAGCGGGCTGGCGCCCGGCGCAACCGGGATGAGCCTCTGCTCGACCTCGCAGCCGCAGCCCGACATCGCCTCGAACCGGTGGAGCTCGGCTCCGAGGCCGTCACTGATGTCCCCGCAGATCAAACCCAGCCGGTTGAGCCGCTCGCCTTCCTCGATCCGCGGCAGCAGGCGAAGGGATCGGTGCGCCCTTAGGGAGACGTCGGCCGCTCCCAGCGGCCCGGTCACCGCGAGCGCCCAGCCCGGCTTCACGGCGGAGCGCGGGAGGGGGCGCGTGGCGGTGCGACCGAGCACGGTGATCGCGATCACGGCGGGCCCGGGGGTCTCGGTCGTGTCGCCTCCCACCAGGCTCAGCCCGATCTGCCTCGCGAGCTCGCCGATGCCTCGATGGACGCCGAGAAAGGCGTCGACCTCCCAGTCCCTCGGCGCCGAGATCGAGACCAGGCCGTGGCCGGGCCGCGCGCCCTTGGCGGCGAGGTCGCCGAGGGCGAGCGCCAGGGCCCGCCAGCCGACATCCTCCGGCCGCTGCCAGCCGAGGTCGAAGTGGACTCCCTCGACGCTGGCGTCACAGCTGGCGACGGTGAAGCCGCCGCCGGTCTCCTCCCAGGCCGCTGCGTCGTCCTCGCCGGGACCGATCACGAGCCCCTGGTTGGGAAGCAACGGCAGCAGGCGCCGGATGAGCTCGGCCTCGCCCGCCTCGCCCAGCTTCAAGCCGCCAGCACCGCCCGCAGACGGCGCGCCGCCGCCTCCGGGTCGGCCGCCTCGGCGAGGCCGCGGATGACGCAGGCACGGTGGACGCCGGCGGCGAGCAGCAGGCCCAGGTTCCCCGCCTCGATTCCGCCGATCGCGAAGACGGGCACCTCGACGGCGGCCGCCACCGCCGCCACGCCCTCCGGCCCGATCACCGCCTTGCCCAGCTTGATCGAGGTGGCGAAGGCGGGGCCGGCGCCGAGGTAATCGGCCCCGGCGGCCACGGCCTCTCGCGCCAGCACCGGTGTGTTGGCGGAGGCGCCGATCAGGAAGCGAGGCCCCGCCACGCGGCGCGCGGCCTCGAGGGGCAGGTCGTCTGCACCGAGGTGGACCCCGTCCGCCTCAGCCAGGAGGGCGATGTCGAGGTGGTCGTTGACGATGAAGAGGCGGCCGGCCTCGTGGACCAGCGCGGCGAGGCGGCCTGCCAGGTCGAGGAGGACTCCCCGGGCGAGCGCCTTGTGCCGGAGCTGGACGACGTCGGCGCCGCCCCGCAGGACGGCGCCGACCAGGCTGACGACCGCGTCAGGTTCCGCGTCAGGTGTGATCGCGTAGAGGCGCGCCGCTTCCAGCACGCCCCTCAACTTACATTGCGAACCGGCGGCGAAGCCTCCAGGCCGCGAAGCCGAAGGCGAGCAGGACCAGGACCGGTCCCGCGTAGCCGACGCCGACCAGGACGTAGTCGAGCGTGTTGACGAAGCCGTGGAGGCCCTGGAGGAGGGCCGCGGTGACGCCCCAGGTGTCGGTGTTGGCCGGCTTGAGGGCGACGGCCGCCTCGTGGATGCTCGCCGAGATGGTCGAGAAGGAGGTCGCGTGGTCGTAATAGGCGATCTGGCCCTTGAGCTGCTCGATCTGGGCGGTGATGGATCCCAGCTGGTTCTGGATCGCGATGATGTCAGGCACCGTCTTGGCCTGTCCGAGCAGGGCCAGCATGGCCTGCTGCTGTGCTTCGGCGTTCTTCAACCGGGCCTGGAGGTCGACGTACTGGGCGCTCACGTCCTGGCCGCCGATGGCGAGGTTCTGGACCGTGCCCAGCGCCCGGACCTGGGTGACGGCCTCGTTGAACTTGTCGGTTGGCACCTGGAAGGTGATGGTGCCGGTGCGCAGCGAGCCGGTGTCGGCATTGGCGACCGAGCCCGAGATGTAGCCGCCGAGGTTGGTGGAGAGGGCGAACAGCTTGTCGACGGTGCTGTCGAAGGACCCGTTCTTCACCTCGACCGCGATCTGCGCGGTCCGGATGACGCGAGGCCCTTCGCCGATCGGCGGCACGACGTCGGTGATGGTCGTGCCCGGCGCCTTGACCGCGTCCTGGGGTTTGCCGTTGACGGCCGGCGCCGTGACCGCCTGTGCGGCGGCGCCGGTGCCGGTGCTGCTGCTGCCGCCCGCGGTGCTTCGGGGGCTCCCGGACGCCACGCTGCCGGCCCCACAGGCCGCCACCAGCGCGACGGCGATGGCTCCGATCAATAGTCTGGGCAGCGTCTTGCTCATGCTGCTTCGTTCAGTCTCCTTTTTGACGCCATCCCGGTGGCGTTGATGCGGAGTTGACGCGCCACGAGCGGGCCGGGTAACGCGGAAACGACAGGGCAGGCTGCCTAGGCCGTGCGCTCCTCGCCCTCGTTGTCGCCGACCGGCGAGCGGGCCGGGTCCTTGGCGCGGAAGACCAGCTCCTGGGCCCGGAAGAGGGTGTCCATCATGGCGCCGACCCGGAACCGGACGCGGATCTCCTCGGGGTCGCTGACCGGCACCAGGCTCAGGATCTCGGAGGTGCGCTCACGGAGCACGGCGGGGACGCGGTCGACCCCGCTCAGGTTCAGCTCCTCGAGCTCGAACAGCAGGTCGTCGATCGCGCGGATCAGCGACGGGAAACGCTTGATCTCCGCCTGCCGGCGCGCGGCGCGCTCGTAGGCGGTCCAGATGGCACGATTGGCGTCTTCGTACAAGTCCCCAAGCCCCCCGGTTCAGCGGATGCGTACCAATCAATACGCAACCGGGATACGTTTCGGTACATTCCCCGGCCGGCGAAATCCGCCCGGATAGAGAAGCTTACTGAGAGTTGAGCTGCTGGCGAAGCCGGTCGCGGAGCGCGGCCGGGGCCCGCTCCTCCTTGAACGACACCCTGACCAGCCTTTTCAGCCCTTCCTGGAACTGATAGCGGCGAGTGCAATCACCACAGGCGCCGAGGTGGACGTGGATCTCCTCCACCTCCGGGCCGCTCAGCTCCTTGTCGACCAGCTGGTCGAGGCGCCGCACGCAGTCTTCACAGTCGTACATCTCAGGAACGCCTATTCAAACCGCCGCCGACGATACCCGATTCCACCGCGTAGTCGAAGAGGTCCTTCTGAAGCTGCTGGCGGGCTCGATGGAGGCGCGACATGACGGTCCCGATCGGCACTCCCAGGATGTTCGCGGCGTCCTTGTAGGAGAAGCCTTCGACGTCGACCAGAAGGACCACCTCGCGGTGGAGGGGGTTGAGCTTCTCGATCGCCTCCACGACCTCGCCCCGCGCGATCCGGTCGAGGACTTCCGCCTCGGGCCCCTCGCCGAGGTCGTCGCGCATCTGGTCGTAGAGCGCGAACTCGCCGATGTCGTCGATGCTGACCGCCTCGCGGTTCGCCTTCTGGAAGCGGTCCCAGTAGAGGTTGCGCATGATCGCGAAGAGCCAGGCCTTCATGTTGGTTCCCGGCTGGTAGGAGTGCTGGTAGCGGAGGGCGCGGGCGTAAGCGTCCTGGACCAGGTCCTGGGCCTTGTCGGGGTCCCGCGTCAGCCTCAGCGCGCCCCGGTAAAGAGCGTCGAGGTGGCCGATCGCCTCCTCCGCAAAGCCGGCCGTCGCGACGTTCTCCTCAGCCATGGGACCCCTCAGTTTAGGGGAGGTAGGTGCGCGCGACCCTCCGGCCGATCGAGGTCAGGACCTCGTAGCTGATGGTGCCCGACCAGCCGGCGACCTCTTCCGCCCTGATCCGCTCGCCGCCGTCGCGCCCGATCAGGGTGACGGCGTCGCCGGCCTGGACCTCAGGCGCCGCCGTGACGTCGAGCGTGATCGAGTCCATGCTCACCCGGCCCACCAGCGG
Source organism: Candidatus Dormiibacterota bacterium (assembly GCA_036564345.1). Lineage (GTDB taxonomy): Bacteria > Chloroflexota > Dormibacteria > Dormibacterales > Dormibacteraceae > UBA6019. The sequence goes on from DATCOZ010000135.1 coordinate 4,980, forward strand.
CACCCGCTGCCCCCGGACGAGGACTTCACCACGGTTCGAGCGGGCGCGGTGGACGCCGTCGGCGTAGCCGATGCTGACTGTCGCGATCCGTGCTGGCCCAGGCGCCTTCCAGGTCCGCCCGTAGCCGATCGAGTCGCCCGCCTCGACCGCCTTGACCTGCGCCACCCGGGCGCGAAGCCCGAGCACCGGTTCCAGCGCGGGATCCTCGCAGCCGTAGATCGCGATCCCGACCCGCACCGCGTCGAGGGCCATCTCGGCCTGCTTCAGGACCCCTCTCGAGTTCGCCAGGTGGCGCATCCCGGGCAGGCCCTCGGTAGCGGCCAGGAAGCGTTCGAGCTGCTCCCGGGCGAAGCCGGCGTCGGAATCGGAGGTCGCCAGGTGGCTCCAGGTGCCGGCCAGCTCGAGGCCGGGAGCCGAGGCGATGAAGCGCGCGATCGCGGCGAACTCGGCAGGCTGGGCGCCATAGCGCCCCATCCCGGTGTCGAGCTTGAGGTGAACCGGGACCTCCCGGCCGCCGGCGGCCGCCGCCAGTGCCCGGGCGAGGTCGAGCGAGGAGACGCCAAGCGCGTAGCCGCCCTCCACCGCGTCGGCCGCGTCCTCCACGAGCAGGGGGCCGAGGACCAGGATCCGCTCCGGTGGGAGGAGATCGCGCACCTCGGCCGCCTCTTCCAGGGTGACCACCGCGAGGCCCCACGCCCCGGCTGCCAGGGCAGCCCCGGCGACCGGCCGCGCGCCATGGCCGTAGCCGTCCGCCTTGACCACCGCGATCAGGCGGGTGGTCGCCGGGAGGCGGCGGCTGAGCTCTTCGACGTTGGAGCGAAGCGCGCCGAGGTCCACCTCGGCCCAGCGGTGGGAAGGCCGGCCTATCGCTCCACCCTTCCTTCCCGGAGCAGCTTCTGGATCACCGGGATCTCCTCCAGCAGGTCGGAGGCGAGGAGGCCCGCCTCGCCCAGCCGGGAGGCGACCCGGCGGCCGGCCTCGCCATGGATGTAGACGCCGCTGACCGCCGCCGTGAAGGGGTCGAGGCCCTGGGCGAGGAGGCCGGCGATCAGGCCGCCGAGGACGTCACCGGTGCCACCGGTCGCCAGCGCCGGCACCTCGTGCGGGTCCTCCGACACCTGCCCGTCGGGCGCCGCGACAACCGTGTGGGCTCCCTTCAGGACGACGACGGCCTTCCATTCACGCGCCGCGTTGGCCGCCAGCTCGAGCCGCCCCGCCCGGTCCGTGGCGACCGGTGCTCCGGTGAGCCGCGCCATCTCCCCCGGGTGCGGTGTGAGGACGCGATCCCTGGGCAGCCGCCCCAACGTCCGCCGGTTGTCAGCCAGCGCGTTGAGGCCGTCAGCGTCGATCACAAGGGGGCAGCCGATTTCGAGCACCAGGTCGTTGACGAGACGCCAGGTCGAGCTGTCGCGGCCGAGCCCGGGGCCCACCAGGGCGGCCGCCGCCCCCTGGAAGTGACGGGCGACCACGTCGTGGCCGAGGTGGCCGACGGCGCCCGGGGCGACCTCGGGCACCGGCGTGGCCATCACCTCGACGCACTTTGCGGCGAGGATCGGGTAGATCGACTCGGCGACCAGCAGCTTGACGATGCCGGCGCCGGAGCGGGCCGCCGCGGTTGCCGACAGGTAGGCCGCGCCGGTGAACCCCTGGCTGCCCGCGAGCACGACAACCGTCCCGAACGTCCCTTTGTGCCCATCCCTGGGACGGTCGGGCAGGTCGAGCGCCTCAGGCGGCCGGACGAGCAGCTCCCGGCCCTGGCTCTCCCCCGGCATGGTGAGGGTCGCGGCCGCCACGGCAAGGCCCGAGTGGTGGGTGATGCTGAGCTCGACCGCCGCGCCCGACGTATCCCCCAGCAGCGTGACGGTGGGCGCGCCGCCGGCGCTCGGCAGAACCTCGATCCGGCGCCGCGGGAAGCAGATGCCGGTGCCGTCGAAGCACTTGATCACAGCCTCCTTGGCCGCCCACCGGCCGGCGAGCTTCTCGGCGCTGCCGGCGCAGTAGGCGAGCTCGTCCTCGGTGTAGGCCTTTTTCAGGAAGCCGGGCCCGGAGCGCCGGACGGCGAGCGCGATCCGCTCGATCCCGACCGCGTCTATTCCGAGCTTCATCTCTCTTTGAATTGTCGCCCCGGAGGGCGCGTTATTCGACGGTTACGGACTTCGCCAGGTTTCTCGGCTGGTCGACGTTGGTGCCCAGCGCCACCGCGACGTGGTAGGCGAAGAGCTGGAGGGCGACCGTGTTGAGGAGCGCCCCGGCGAACTCGTCCGCCGCAGGCATGACCAGCGTGTCGGTGGCGATCCCGTCCACCGACCGGTCACCCTCGGTCACCAGCGCCAGCACGGGGGCGTCGCGGGCGGCCATCTCGTGGACGTTGCTGATCATCTTCTCCCGGGTTGGGGCGTTGGTGCAGATGGCCACCACCGGGAAGCTCTCGTCGAGGAGCGCGATGGCGCCGTGCTTCAACTCGCCGCCCGAGGTGCCCTCGGCGTGCAGGTAGCTGATCTCCTTCAGCTTGAGCGCGCCCTCGAGGGCGATCGGGTAGTTGACGCCACGGCCGGTGAACATGAAGTTGC
>DATCOZ010000141.1:0-17769 GCA_036564345.1 Candidatus Dormiibacterota bacterium
GTGCGGGCTCGGGCAGGTTCGCCTCGGCCGTGGGCGCGGGCGGCGCGACCGGCGCCTTGCCGCGCCGGCGCCGGCGGCTTCGCGAAGCGGCCGAGACGGCGACCTCGCGGCGGTTCACGAGGACCGACACCTCGCCCTCGAGGACCCGCTCCAGGTTCTGGTCCTCCAGCTCCACCTGCCATACGGCTAGGCCCCAGCGGGGATTGGTCACGTCCCGCTTGCGGGCCAGCCGCCAGATCGCGTGGACCGTCATGCCCGGCTTCACCGGCTTCAGGAACCGCCAGGTGGTGCCGACCAGCGCCACGACGTTGGCCTGGGGGACGTCGATCGAAGCCAGGCCGAGGGCTACCGAGATCAGCAGCGACCCGTGCGCAACGCGGCCACCGAAGTGCCCCTGCTCGGCGCGGGGCGCGTCCATGTGGAGGAAGCCGAAGTCTCCCGAGACGCCGGCGTGCGCGGCGAGGTCGGCGTCGGTGATGGTGCGGCCCCGGGTGGCCCACCGGCCACCGAGCTCGAGGTCTTCGAAATGAATGAGGTCCAGGGCGCTGCGAGTATAAACCGGCTATTTGGCGGCTCTCGCCCGAGCCGGGCCCGAGAGCGAGATGACCATCGCCAGGAGGACGCCCACGACCAGCAGCAGACCGGCCAGCTGGGTGTTGAAGCGCTGGGCGAAGAGGGCGACCGCGAGCAGCGCGGCGACTGTGATGATCGCCAGAGCGCTGTCGTCGACGAAGAGACCGTAGAGCTCGGCCCAGGCCGCGCGGAGCACACGCACCGGCGCCGCGGCCTCGCCCGGCTGGCGCACCGGCAGCCGCAGGTAGGCGACGAAGAGGAGCGAGGCGAGCCCATAGCCGACCGCCAGGGCGAGGATGATCAGGTCGCTGCCGGGCCACTGGACCCCGATGCCTTCGCCGGCGAAGAAGGTGCCGAACGCGGTCAGCATGATCCCGACCACGTATTTCAGGGTGTTCTCGGGAACCTGTGTGAGCGGCCGCCTGGCGGCGACGCCCACGCCGACCACGACGGCAACCGAGACCGCCGCGCCGATGATCGGCGAGCGGTAGTCGTTGTGGTTGAGGCCCCCGATGGCAACGACGATGAAGACGACCTCGAGGCCCTCCAGCAGCACGCCGTTGAAGGCAGCCGCGATGCCGGCCCACTGGGACTTTTCGCTGCGCAGCTCCTCTTCCGTCTCGACGAACGCCTTCGCCTCGTCGTGGAGCGCCTTGAGCCCGGCCGAGCGGAGGATCGCCTTGTGCAGCCACTTGAGGCCGAAGAGCAGCAGGAAGACGCCGATCACCGTGCGCACCAGCGGCAGGTAGGCCTGGAGGGCGAGCCCGAAAACGGCGATCAGGGCGACCAGGACGAGGACGGCGGCGATGGTGCCGGTGAAAGCCGACCGCCAGCCGCGTACGATGCCGACGGCGAGCACGATCGTCAGTGCCTCGACCCATTCCACGCCGGCGGCGATGAAGGTCACGCCGGCCACCACGAGATTCACTGTTCGGAGTCTAGCCAGCCACGTCTGGCAGGCCACGCCGGCTGCCGGCGATACGCTTTCAAACGAAGGTGAAGGCGAAGTTCTGCCAGCAATGCGGCCACGAGTTGGAGCCGCGCGACATTGACGGCCGGCGGGTGCCCGTCTGCCCGGCCTGCGGCTTCACCGCCTGGAGCAACCCGGTGGTCGCGACGATGGTGGTCATCCGGACCCCGGGTGGACTGATTCTCGGCCGCCGCTCGATCGAGCCCGGCTATGGCTTGTGGTGCCTGCCCGGCGGCTTCGTCAACGAGGAGGAGCCGCCCGCCGAGGCGGCCGCTCGGGAGTGCCAGGAGGAGATCAGGGCGAAGGTGAGGATCGACTCCCTGCTCGACGTCTACCACATCATCCGCGGCGACGGCCGGGGGATGGTCGCCATCGCCTACGTCGCGACGCTCGAGGAGGGAGAGGCGCCGAGCGCTGGGCACGAGATGCTCGAGGTCGGGCTCTTCGCCCCCGACAACCTTCCCAAGCTCGCCTTCCCGAGCCACCGCAGGGCGATCGGCGACTGGGTCCGACTCAGAGCGTAGGGGGCACCACCACCGCTCGCCGGCGCCGGATCGGTTCGTTCCGCACCAGCAGCGAGAGTCCGGCGAGCAGACCGCCCACCAGCGCGCAGGCAGTGAAGCCGAACACGTAGCTCCGGTCCATCAGCGGGGCGAACATCGCGGGACCTGCGCCAAGGCCGAGGAAGAGGACAGTCGAATAGACGCCCATGGCGGTGCCGCGGGAATCGGCGGTCGCCATCTGGACGAAGACGATCCCGATCGCGATGAACGCTGTGGCGATCATCGGCACCGTCAGCAGCAGGAGCAGGGTCGGCACCCAGAAGCCGGAAAGGTGGGGAAGAACCAGGAGGCCGACCGCGAAGCCGATCGTCGTCAGCGCGACCACTGCGCCCTTCCTCGCGACGCGGTCGAGCAGGCGGCCGGCCGGCACCCGGGTAGCGCCGTTGAGGACAGCCTGGATGGCCAGCAGGTAGCCCACCTCGGTCCCCGAAAGGCCCAGGCCGCGCTTCCCGAAGACGGGGATGTAGGCGTTGTAGGTGCCCCACAGGATGGTCGCCGCCAGGAGGGCGATGACGAGGCCGACGAAGCCTCGTCGAGCGGAGAGCGCGCGGAGCGGCTTGCGGATCTCCAGCTTCACTCCCTTCGCGCCGCCGACGCCGCTGACCCAGAAGGCGAGCACCAGCGCGATGCCGACCGGGATCGTCGTCACCAACAGGTCCTGCTCGAGGGTCAGCCAACGGAGCAGGATGCCCGCCACCGCCGGCCCGCCCAGGAAGCCCGTCTGCATCGCGAGCGTCAGCCAGCCCATCGAGCGGCCCATCCGCTCGATGGGGACCAGGTCGGCGAGCGCTGCCATCAGGGCCGTCTGCGCGGCCCCGCCACCGACGCCGCCCAGCAGCTGGGTTGCGAAGAGGACGCGGACGTCGTGGGTCAACCCGGCGATCAGCTGCGAGAGCCCGAGGGCGAGCAGCGAGAAGACGACCAGGTTGCGGCGGCCGAAGCGATCCGCCAGCAGCCCCGACGGGAGGCTGAGCAGCGCCGCGGTGATGGTGAAGGTGCTGAAGAGCAGCCCGATCTCGCCGCGGGTCGCGCCGAGCTGGTCGGCATAGAGCGGGATCGCCAGGTTCCGGGCGCCACCGGCACCGAAGGACAGAGCGGTGATCAGGTAGATGGCGAGGACTCGGTAGTTGACCAAGAGGAATTCCTAGAATTCTGGCCGAATGGTTCTTACGTGACGCCGAGGACCGACCTCGAACGGGCCGCCGAGCTGGTCGGCGCCGCGCACCGAGGGGTTGCCTTCACCGGCGCCGGGATCTCCCAGGAGAGCGGGATCCAGACCTACCGCGGCAGCGGCGGGCTCTGGAACACGACCAGCCCCAACACCTCGTCGCTCGAGTTCTTCGTGAACGACCCGGGCGCTTACTGGCAGGTGGCCCGGGAACGGGGCGCGACGCTCCTCGCGGCCCGGCCCAACGCCGCCCATGAGGCGCTGGTCGAGCTCGAGCGGCGCGGAAACCTGCAAACGGTGGTCACCCAGAACGTCGACGGGCTCCATCTCCTGGCCGGATCCGGGGACGTGATCGAGCTCCACGGCAACGGCCGCGAGGTCGTCTGCCTCGACTGCGGAAACCGGGAGCCGCGCAGCCACGTCCAGGCCCGCCTGGAAGAGGAGCTGCCCCCGCGCTGCCTGCGCTGCGGCGGAATGCACATGAAGCCGGCGGCGGTCTTCTTCGGCGAGGCGATGCCGGCGGAGGCCACCCGCCGCGCCTTCCAGCTCGCCGAGGAGTGCGACCTGATGCTCGTCGTCGGCAGCTCCCTGGTCGTCTATCCCGCCGCCCAGGTGCCGCTCGTCGCCCACGACGCGGGAGCGCCGCTGGTGATCCTGAACGCGGAGCCGACGCCCTTCGACGACCTGGCCACCGTGATCCTCCGCGGGCGGGCCGGCGACCTCCTCCCCAAGCTGCTGACACTCTCCCAATAGGACACCCTCCCCGCTCTGCGGAGAGGGCTGGGTTTGGGGCCAGACACAGGCCTATGCACGCCCCGACCCGTGCCCTCCCAGTCTCACAGGGGAGGGAGGAGAAGTCACGACATCTGGTAGGCCGCGGGGTCGAAGCGCCGCATCAGTCTCACATAGGGCCAGGTCATACCCGGCCATATGGTCGTGTTCCTGCCCGTCCGATCCAGGTACCAGCTGCGGCAGCCGCCCGAGTTCCAGACCGTGTCCCGGAGACGCGACTGGACGCCCGCGTTGAAGGCCTCCTCCGCCTCCGGTCGCACCTCGATCGTGGCCATTCTGTTTCGCTCCAGGTGGCGGAGGCAACGCATCACGTAGCGGAGCTGGGCCTCCAGCATCACCAGCACCGAGGTGTGGCCGAGCCCGGTGTTCGGACCGAGGAGCAGGAACAGGTTCGGGAAGCCGGCGACTGCGGTGCCCCGGTAAGCCGTGGGGCTGCCGCTCCAGTGGTCGGCCAGGCGCTTGCCGCCGCGCCCGGTGACCCATCGGGAAAAGGGCATCTCGGTGACCCGGAAGCCGGTCGCGAGGATGATCACGTCGACCTGTCGCTCCTTTCCGTCGGCAGTCACGATCGAAGGGCCGCGGACCTCGCGGATACCGTCGGTGACGAGCTCGACATTCGGTCGTTGGATCGCCGGGTAGTAGTCGTTCGAGATCAGGATCCGTTTGCAGCCGATCGCATAACCAGGTGTCAGGCGAGCTCGCAGCAGCGGGTCGGCGACCTGCCTCTCGAGGTGGTGGCGGGCCAGCTGCTCAGCCGCCGGGTTGGTCCTCACCTTCATGAAGGGGATTACGAACAGCTCGCGCGAGCAGTAGACGGCCAGGCGGACGAGCCGCTGCAGGCCAGGGATCGAGCGGTAGAGGGTTCGCGCCACGCCGCGAACCTCCCGGTCGCGGTGGGGAAGCACCCAGGGCGGGGTTCGCTGGAAGAGGTCGAGGTGCGCCACCTTGGGTTGGATCTTGGGGACGAGCTGGATCGCGGAGGCGCCGGTGCCGACGACCGCCACCCGCCGGCCGGCGAGGTCCACGCCGTGGTCCCAGGCCGCCGAGTGGAAAACCGGGCCCTTGAACTGGTCGAGGCCCGCCAGCGCCGGCAGCGAGGGCTCGCTCAGCGGCCCCACCGCCGCCACCAGGATGTCGGCGCTGAAGGGACCCCCCGAGCTTTCGATCCGCCAGCGGGCGGCGGCTTCGTCCCAGGCGGCGGAGCGGACCTCGTGCCGGTACCGCAGATGCGGCCCGAGGCCGAACTTCTCGGCGCAGAGCCGCAGGTAGGCCCAGATCTCGGCTTGCGGCGAGTAGGTCCGGGTCCAGGCGGGATTGGGCGCGAAAGAGAAGGAATAGAGGTTCGACTCGACGTCGCACTGGCAGCCCGGGTAGGTGTTGTCGCGCCAGGTGCCGCCGAGATCGGAAGCTCGTTCGAGGATCACGAAGTCGTCGATCCCGGCCTGCTTCAGCCTGACCGCCATGCCGAGCCCCGAGAAACCGCTTCCGACGATTGCGACCCGGTGATGGCTCAAGCCGAGCGCACCCGGGTCACGTCACCCGCGATGATGCGGCGGCCTCCCACCAGCAGGGCGCCGTCCCCCGCCACGTCCTCGGCCACGCCCTCGATCACCTCGCCGCCGAGCTCGACGCGGACGGTCTGGCCGAGCGTCCAGGAGAGCTCGCGCCAGCGCTGGATGATCGCGTCCGGCTCGGTCGCGGTCCACCTCCTCATGAGCGGCAGCAGGCGGTCGAGGAGGGCGTCGCGGTCCGCTTCCAGCTTTGCCGCGCCGACCGGTGCCCAGCTCAGGTTTATCCCGATCCCGACCAGGGCGTGCTCGTGGCGGATCTCGGCCAGTATGCCGCCCAGCTTGCGGTCGTCGAGGATGAGGTCGTTCGGCCACTTGAGCTGCACGCCGCGGCCGCAGGCCTCGGCCGCGGCGACCCCCGCGGCGAACACGACGACCGGTGATGGCTCGACCACGAAGGTCACGAAGAGGCCGCTGCCCGAGGGCGCCTCCCAGCTCCGGCCGTGGCGTCCTCGACCGGCTGTCTGGTGGTCGGCCACGACAACCGACCCGAGGGGCATCCCGGCCGCCGCCACCTGGGTGGAGTCGACGGTCCCGAGGCGGTGCAGCAAGCCGAACTAAGCTTAGAGCGGGCTGATGAAAACGGGTTCCCTCGCGGCATCGGCCAGGCGTCGCCCTGGCGGCCGATCCCGGCGTCGCCTCGTCCTGTGCTCAGTCACCCAGCGCAGGCTGGGTCCGCATTCCCCACCCTCCGGGCGGGGCCCCCTATCCAAGTTCCGCTCCTCCGTCGGCTCCTTGGGCTCGACTCGCCAGGATCGCCCCCCGACTCGACGCCTGTTTCCATCAACCCGCTGACGGCTGTGGCGGGTACCTCGTGGGACAAGCTCGGCCAGATGGACGCCGCCTTTGAGATCGTCGCGCCGGCGATCCGCCGGGCCGCCGAGGCGGAGGGCGTCAAGCTCATCGAATTCCACCGCGACGACCCCCTCTGGCGGCTCGCCTGGGCGCGGGCCGGGGGTGGTGAGGCGAGCGTGGACGTGGAGTGGACCGAGGACACCCCGGACACCTACTGGATCATCGCCACCTGGTTCAGGGACGACTGGGACTCGACCCTCCGCCGCCAGCATGTCGAGGAGGTCGGCGAGTTCGCACGCGACCAGCCGATCGACGGCCTCGAGGCGATGCTGCGGGAAGCGGTCAAGCGGGTCGACGGCTGGACAGAGGCAGACCTTGACGAGGAGTCGGGACCATACCCCGAGTGGAAGGAGTACCAGACGAAAGAGGAGTTCGGCCGGACCAGGCTTCCGACCCGATGAGCCGGCAGCCGGCGCCCCCGCGCCGCCTCCATCGCGCCGGCATCCTGGTCGGGCTGATGCTGTTCGGCGCCGTCTGGCTCGTCTTCACCTTTCCGGATCCCGCGCAGATCGACCGCCGCAGCCTGATCGCGCTGGCGGTGGTGATCGTCCTCGCCGCGGTCGGTGGAATCGCCTTCAGCTGGGGGAGGTATTTCGGACGGAGATGAAGCTGAGGCTCGGCTACAAGGCGTCGGCGGAGCAGTTCGGACCGCAGGAGCTTCTCGACCTGGCGGTGCTCGCCGAGGAGAAGGGATTCGACAGCGTCTGGGTGTCCGACCATTACCAGCCCTTCCGGCACACCGACGGCCACGCGCCCTTCTCCCTCTCCTGGCTCGGCGCCGCGACCCAGCGGACGCAGCGCGCGACCCTTGGCACCAGCGTGCTGACGCCTACCTTCCGCTACCACCCCGCGATCATCGCCCAGGCGTTCGCCACCCTCGAGCGGCTGGCGCCCGGCCGGGTGATCCTCGGCATCGGGACCGGCGAATCGATGAACGAGGTACCCGTCACCGGGATGGAGTGGCCCGAGTTCAAGGTCCGCTTCGGGCGCCTGAAAGAGGCGGTGGAGCTGATGCGCAGGCTCTGGCGGGAGGACTTCGTCACGTACCAGGGCGAGTACTTCCAGACCCGGGCCGTGACCCTCTACGACAAGCCGACAACGGGGCAGGTGCCGATCTACGTCGGCGCCTCCGGCGAGGTCGCGGCACGCTTCGCGGGCCGGGTGGCGGACGGCTTCATCTGTACCTCCGGCAAGGGCATGGAGCTCTACTCGGAGAAGCTTCTCCCGGCGGTTCGCGAGGGTGCTGAAAAAGCTGGGCGCGACTACGAGGCGATCGTCAAGGCGATCGAGATGAAGGTTTCCTACGACCACAACCGGGCGCGGGCGATGGAGGACACCAAGCTCTGGGCCCCGCTGGCTCTCCCCGCCGAGGACAAGGCGGGGGTCGAGGATCCCCGCGAGCTGGAGCGGCGAGCCAAGGCGATCGAGGACCAGGCCCACCGCCGCTGGCTGGTCTCCGACAACGCCGAGGAGCACATCGAACAGCTTCGCCCCTACGTCGAGCTTGGGTTCCAGGAGCTCATCTTCCACTCCCCGACGAACGACCAGGAGGCCTTTCTCAACCTTTACAGCGAGGAGATCCTGCCCCGCCTCCGCGAGCGCTGGTCGTGACCCGCGTCATCCTCTTGATGAAGGACTTCGAGCTCGCCAAGACGCGGCTCAGCTCGGTGCTGGACGCGGCCGCGCGGAGGGTCATCGCGACCGATTTCGCCCTCGCGGCGCTCGACGCCGTCGGTCCCGCCGCGCTGGTGGTGGCGGGCTCGGAGAACGCCGCCGAGGTTGCCCGCGGGATGGGTAACGAAGTCGTGGTCGAGGAGCACGCCGGCGGGCAGAACCCGGCAGCCCGCCTCGGCATCGAGGCTGCGGTCGAGCGCGGCGCCGACGCGGTCCTGCTCCTCTCCTCCGACCTGCCCCTGATCGACGCCGGGCTGGTTGCGCGTCTGCTCGCCTGGGCGGACGGCCTGCCCCGGCCGGTCGTGGTGGCGGTTCCGGCAATCGGCAGAGGCGGAACCAACGCGCTCTACCTGGCTCCTCCGGGCGCGATCGAGCTCCACTTCGGCGATGACTCGCTCACCAAGTTCGAGGCCGATGCGCGCGGCCGCGGAGTGCGCTTCGAGAGGTACGACTCCCCCGAGCTCGCGCTCGACATCGACGAGCCATCCGACCTGGCCGCCTACCGCGAGCGCCGGCGGGCTGGTTGATCGAGCTCCACCCGGTCACCGGGCTGCCCGAGGTCGCGCCCGGCGACGACCTGGCGGGCCTGTTGGCCGAACGAGCGGAGCTGGCCGACGGCGACATCCTGGTCGTGGCTCAGAAGGTCGTGTCAAAAGCCGAGGGCCGGCTCCGCGACATGCGCGAGATCACGCCCGGAAGCCAGGCCCTGGAGATCGCGCGCCAGAACGGGTCGGACCCCCGCCAGGTGCAGGCGGTGATCGACGAGAGCGTGCGGCTGGTCCGAACCGAGCGGGTGATCATCGCGGAGACGCGCCACGGCTTCATCTGCGCCAACGCGGGGGTTGACCACAGCAACGTGCCCGGCGGCGAGATCCTCTGCCTGCTGCCGGTCGACCCCGACGCCAGCGCCGCCGCGCTGCGGGAGCGGCTCCGCGAGCTGACCGGGCGGACCGTCGCCGTCATCGTGTCGGACACCTTCGGCCGTGCCTGGCGGGTCGGGATCCAGAACGTCGCCCTCGGCGTCGCCGGCATGCCCGCGGTGGTCGACTACAGGGGCAGGGACGACGACTTCGGCCGAACGCTGATCGGCACCGTCGTCGCGATCGCCGACGAGCTGGCGGGAGCGGCCGAGCTGGCGATGGGCAAGACCGACCGGGTGCCCGCGGTGGTCATCCGCGGCTACCGGGCGGAGGGCGAGCCGGGCACCGGTCGCCAGTTGATCAGGCCCCCGGCGGAGGACCTGTTCCGGTGACCGAAGACCGTTGAAAGTCGCCCTCCTCGCAGGGGGCACCGGCGGTGCGATGCTCGCCGAAGGCCTCCACGGTGTCCTGCCGCCGGGCTCGCTGACGGTGATCACCAACACCGGCGACGACCTCGAGCTCTGGGGCCTGGCGATCAGCCCGGACACCGACGCCGTGCTCTATCGGCTCGCCGGGATCTTCAACGAGAGGACCCACTGGGGAATCGACGGCGAAACCTTCGCCATGCTCGAGATGCTCAAGCGCTACGGCGAAGAGCCCTGGTTCGGTCTCGGCGACCGGGACCTGGCCACCCATGTTCTGCGCACCCACCTCCTCCGAACCGGTATGGGCCTCGCGGCGGTCACCGCGGAGCTGGCCCGGCGGCTTGGCCTCAACGCCCAGGTCATACCGATGTCGGAGCAGCCGGTCCGCACCAAGGTGACCACCCCGAAAGGGCGCCTCGACTTGCAGGAGTACTTCGTCCGCGAGCGCCACGCCCTGCCGGTGTCGGCGGTCGAGATGGTAGGTGCGGAGGAGGCGGAACCGGCGCCAGGAGTGGCGGAGGCTCTGCGCCAGGCGGACCGGGTCATCATCGGGCCCTCCAACCCCGCGATCAGCATCGAGCCGATCCTCGCCGTCGTCGGGAAGCTGATCGATCCCGCGCGCACGATGGCGATCACGCCGATCGTCGCCGGTGCCGCACTCAAGGGACCCACCGTGGAGATGCTCGAAGGGCTCGGCCGGGAGGCCACGCCGACCGGGATCGCCCGGGGCTACCGGGAGTATGCGGCGACCTTCGTGCTCGACCATCGCGACGCGGCGGAGGCTGTCGCCATCCACGCGCTGGGCTACCGCGTTGCCCTTCTCGACACGGTGATGGGCGGGCCCACCGGCCGCCGGCGGCTCGCCGAGGAGCTGCTCCTGGTCTAACGACTGCGTTCAGGCCTGAGGATGGCCCCACCCTACCCAATCGGGGTGGGGAAAACAGGCGTCTCCACTCTCCCCACAGCGCAGGGAGGGGAAAACAGGCGTCTCCACCATCCCCGCAGATTGGGAATGGGAACGGCGGTGATATACCTGCACGGCATGTTCATCACCGCCCTCGGCCGAGCGCTCGCTGTCGCGCTGGCGACGTTGCTGATGTTCGGCCTGGTCTTCCTCCGCGAGGCCACCAGCCCGAGCGGCGCCGGCTACTGGACCGCGATGGCCGCTGCGCCCGACGGCGATCTCTACGTTGCCGACGAGGCACACCGCGAGCTGCGCCTGGTCCACGCGTCCGGTGGCTGGCAGCGGCTAGCCGCGGTTCCGCCGGGGATCTTCCGGGCGCTCGCCGCGGACGGCTCCAACCTGCTGCTCGCCACGGAGGGAAGGCTCTACGTCTCGGCCGACGGCGGCGGCCACTGGCGGGCCGCACTGCCGGGGCGCTTCACCGCGGTGGCGATCAACGGCCGCGAGGAGCTCGCCGGCGCCTGGGCGGACGCGCTCTACGTCAGCCACGACACCGGCCAGACCTGGGCCAAGGCCGCGGTGCCTGCCGGCGACACCGAGTTCGAAGCGGTCGTTCCCGGACTCGCCGCCACGCTCCTCGGCCTGCTTCAATCCACCGACGGTGGCAGCACCTGGACCCGGGTCGCAGGGCTCCCCGACCGGATGACTGCGCTCGATCAGGGCAGCCGCGAGGCGGCCGATTGGAGAGGGCACGTCTGGGCGCAGGCCGGGGTCAGCTCCTCCGCCGGTTGGTTCCCCATCCAGACGGTACCGGCCGGCGTCTGGTCGGTGGCGCAGAACGTTGTCGGGACGACCCAGGGCGTCTACTTCGGGAACCAGCCCGTCGGCGGGCCGCTAAAGGGCCGGGAGGTGACCCGGGTCGTGCTCAGCGGCCTCACCTACTGGGCGGCGGCCGCCCGCGGTCCCATCTATGTCTCTGCCGACGGCACCAGCTGGCGCCTCGCCTACCAGCGCTGAGGTGAGGGCGAGCAGGAAGAAGGTCACCACCAGGTCGAGGTAGTTCGGGGAGAGCACCCGGCCGAAGGCGAAGACGATCAGCGCCTCCAGCCCGAGCCAGGCCCAAAAGCGCGCCCAGGACCAGCTCCGGCGCAGGTCGCGGACGGCGAAGGCAAGCGCGACGACCAGCAGCGGCACCTGGATCTGCGCGCTCGGAAACGAGTCCCAGCGGTTTCCGATGACGCCGGCTCCGAGCAGGATCCCCTGCAGCCCGAGGCCGCGGATCGGGTAGCTGTCCACGCCCGATCCGTAGAAGAAGCCGGCCGTGCCAGCCAGGAAGGCCTTCGGGTCCCAGGCCAGGAAGGGCAGCACGATGATCCCGACCACCAGGGTCCCGGCGGCGGCGAGCCGGAGCAGGTCGCGGCGCTCCAGCCGGCGGATGGCATAGAGCCCGAGCAGAGGCAGGAAGAGGATCGCCTGCTGCTTCATCCCGAGGGAGAGCCCGAGCAGCGCGCCGGCGGCCAGCGGCCGTCCCCGCCGCAGCATCCCGACGCCGGCGAGCGCCGGGGCCAGGAAGAAGAGGTCGTTGAGGAGGTAGAAGTAGTCCAGCTGGAAAAGCGGGTTGAGGGCGACCACGATCAGCGCTGCCTGCCTCTCGGCGCTGCTCCTGCCGATCGACCAGGCGGCCGCCGCCAGCGCGAGCAGGGCCGGCAGGAAGAGCCAGCTGAAGTTGGCGCGGTCGCTGTGGAGCAGCCGAAGCGGCACATCGAGCAGCGCCATCCCCGGCATGTAGACGAAGCGGGAGAGCCCGAAGTTGACCGGGACGTCGGAGAGGTAGAACGTCCGCATCGGAGTGTTGAGGAAGTCGCCGACGTAGGGATCGTGGCCGCTCAATAGGCGGTCGGCGGCGACGTCGTTGAGAAGGGCGCCGTCGATGATCGGCGCGTTCGGCGGCTGGGCCACGATCAGAAGCAGCTGGGGCAGGAAGAGGAGCAGGAGGACGAGGAGCGCGAGGGCGCCGGCGCGGACGCGCCCCGAGGTTTCCTCCCGGAAGCCGAGAACGGTGATCGCCACGGCCACAGCGCCGATCAGGACCCCGACCCAGATCCGGCCGAAGAAGTCGAAGACGATCGCAACGCCGACGGCGTCGACGGCAACGAAGGCGAGGAGAAGGCCGCCGATCCCCAAGTTCCGGCGGAGAACCGACGTGGCTAGTGGGTTGCCTTGCCGCCGATCATGAAGAGGATGCCGAGGAGGATCACGAGGAGCGCGAGGACCAGCCCCGCGTAGCTGAGCAGGACCTGGCCGAGGGACTCCTCGCCGGTGTCGTCCTCCTCCTCGTCGCCACCGATCCGCCCGTGCTTCTTGTACAGCTCGTCCATCCGCTGCTGCTCGCGGGGATCCAGCTCCCAGCTCGCTTTGCTCGGGGCCATGCCCGCGCCTGCTGCGGCAGGAATACCCTCGGCCTCGGGCTTCTCGGGCTGGACGATCTCCCAGGAGGGCTTGGTCTGATCGCCGGGAGGAGGTTCAGGCAGCACCTCGGCGGGCGCCTGCTCGACCGGCGCCGGTGACGGCTCCGGTGGCGAGTAGGTCGGCTCCTGGGGAGTGTAGGCAGGCGTTGGAGGCGGCGGGGGGGGTGGGGGCGGCGTGTACGCCGGCGTGGCCTCCGCGGGGGTCTGGATCGTGGCTGCCGCGGCGGGACCGGCGGGCGGGGCCGCAGCTGCCGCGGCGGCTGCCTGGGCGGCCGCCTCCCTCTCGATGGCGGTCCTCTCAGCCGCCCCCTTGGCGGCGGTCGCGCGTTCCCGTGCCTTGCGCAGATCCACCTCGCGCCGCTCGCGGAGCGTGCGATACATCGACTTCCGGGTCTTGGCCTTTCCGCGGAGGACGAAGAACGCCGCCACTATGCCTACGAGGGCGAGAATGGGTCCGACGGCGAGCGGGGTCATTGAGGTTGCGATTATATGTCCGACATGAGCCTGTTCCAGAAGATCGAGGACGACCTGACCGACGCCCGGAGGCGATCTGACACCGTCGCCCTGGGAAGCCTCGGACTACTCAAGACAGAGGTCATCAACGCCAGCAAGGAGTCGGGATTCAAGGGTCAGATCGACGATGCGCTGGTGATCGGCGTCGCCCGCAAGGAGCTCAAACGAAGGCAGGAATCGGCCGACGCCTACACCGGGGCGGGGAGGTCGGACGCCGCTCGGCGGGAGCAGGAGGCTGCCGCCGTTCTCAAGCCCTACCTGCCGGCGCAGATGGATCCGACCGAGCTCGAGGCCGAGCTGCGCAAGATCATCGAGGAGCTCAAGCCGTTGGGGCCGGCGGGCTTCGGGATGGTGATGAAGGGGGCCAACCAGCGCCTTTCCGGCCGCGCCGCGGGGTCCGAGATCGCCGCCGCGGCCAAGCGACTGCTTGGCTAGGCCATACGGCGCCCGCCAGCGCGCGCTCCAGACGGTCGCCCGGCTGAAGGAGATCTACCCGGCGATCTGCGAGCTCGACTTCGAGACGCCCTACCAGCTGCTGATCGCCACCATCCTCAGCGCCCAGTCGACTGACAAGATGGTCAACAAGGTCACCCCACACCTGTTCGCGCGCTGGCCGACGCCCGCCGACCTTGCCGCGGCCGACCCGGCCGAGGTCGAGGCGCTGATCAAGCCGACCGGCTTCTTCCGCGAGAAGACGAAGTCGATCCAGGGAGCATCCCGGGGCCTGGTCGAGCGCTTCGGCGGGGAGGTCCCGCCCCGGATGGAGCACCTCGTCACACTCCACGGTGTGGGGAGGAAGACCGCCAACGTGGTCCTCGGCGTCGCCTTCGGCGTCCCCGGCTTCGCGGTCGACACCCACGTCACGCGGCTCTGCAACCGGCTCCGGCTCACCGACAGCACGGATCCGGTCAAGATCGAGAAGGACGTCTGTGAGGTCGTCCCGCGGGAGGAGTGGACCGGACTCTCGCTCCGGCTGATCCTCCACGGCCGCCGGGTTTGCGACGCCAAGCGGCCACGGTGCGAGGTCTGCGTGCTCAACGACTTCTGCCCCTCTTCCACCACCCGTGCTACGAACAAACGTTCTAGAATCAAGCTTGATGCCCGAGCCGGAGGCCCGGAAGACAAGCGTCGAGTACGTCGAGCAACCTTGTAAAAGCGCCCTCAACGCGGTCCGGGGGATGCCCTTCAAATGGTCGCTCAACCCCTACATGGGCTGCGAGCACCGCTGCACCTTCTGCTACGTACGTGCCTTCGAGCGGCGCGCCGACCGCCCCTCCGACGACCGCTACGGCCGGACCATCCGGGTCAAGACGAACATCGCGGCGGTGCTTCGCCAGGAGCTTTCCAGGCGCTCCTGGGTGTTCGAGTCGATCGCCATCGGGGCGGCCACCGATCCCTACCAGCCGGCGGAGGGCACCTACCGACTGACCCGCTCCTGCCTGCAGGCGCTCGCCGACCATGCCAACCCGGCCGGCCTGATCACCCGCGGGCCGATGATCATCCGCGACATCGATGTCCTGACCGAGCTCTCGCGGCGGGCTTCCTTCAGCGTGACCTTCAGCATCCCGACGCTCGACGACGAGGTCTGGCGGCGCACCGAGCCGGGGACGGCGCACCCGCGGCAGCGCCTCAAGGCGATCTCCCAGCTCATCGCGGCGGGGGTCAAGGCAAGTGTCGGTATGGCGCCCATCCTGCCGGGGATCAGCGACCGGCCGGAGCAGCTGGAGGCGGTCGTCCGGGCGGCCCGGGAGGCGGGAGCGGTCGGCATCTGGGCGAACCTGCTCTACCTTAGGCCGGGCACCAAGGAGCACTTCATGGATTGCGTGGCCAGGCATTGGCCCGACTTGCTTCCCCGCTACGAGGAGGAATACCGCAAGGGCGCCTACCTGCCGGAGGAGAAGACACGGCCGATCCAGCAGACCGTGGACGGTTTGCGCCAGGTCCACGGCATCGCTGACAGGAGGACGGTGAAGATCACACCGGCCGAGCGGCCGCGCCAGCTGGAGCTGATCTCCGCCTAACCTATCGCGGTTGATCCGCTACTTGATCGCCGACGACCTGACCGGGGCAGCCGACGCGTCGGTCCATTTCGCCACCTCGCGGGAGATCGAAATGGCTATCACCCTCCCCACACCCAACTCAGTTTCCCTCCCCACGTCGTGGGGAGGGCCAGGGTGGGGCCAAACGCAGGCCGAGCGCCTCCTGGTGCTCGATACTGAAACCCGCGACACGCCACCCGATCAAGCGGCGTCGATTGTGAGGCTCGCCTGCCAAGGCCTTGGCGAGGGCCTCTTCAAGAAGGTCGACTCGACGCTCCGCGGGCCGGTGGCCGCGGAGCTGGCGGCGGCCCGGGTGGCGCTCGGCAGAAGCACCGCGGTCCTCGCCCCGACCCTCCCAGCCCAGGGCAGGACGGTGCGGGCCGGCCGGCTGCTCGTCGACGGCGTTGATGCCGGCAGGGTGTCCGAGAACCTTGGCGCTGCGGCTGTATCGGTGTCCGTCGAGGCTCTCAAGACGGGCCAGCTGCCGGGGCTCGTCGTGGTCGACGCAACCACCGACGCCGACCTCGACCGGATCGCCGCCGCCTGCCAGCGCCGGCCTGACCTTCTGCCAGCCGGTTCAGCCGGCCTTGCGGCAGCGTTCGCCCGGCTCGAGGGCTCCGCGGCCCCGACCACCGGCCCCACCTGCCGGCGGGTGCTGGTGGCGGTCGCCAGCCGGCACCCGGCGGCACGGGCTCAGCTGGCGGCTCTCGCCGCCGAGCCGCACCCCGCCATCGAGATCATCGCCGTGCCGGCCGACGCGGAAGGCATACCGACCGAGTTGGCTGCGAGGCTTGGCCGACAGGCTTGGGATTGGCTGGTCGACCCCCTCCCCGCCTTCGGCGGGACTCCCCCACCAAGTGGGGGCGAGTCCGTGCTGGCGACCGGCGGCGATGCGGCGCTCGCCGTCTGTCGTGCACTGGGCATCGCATCCATCCGGCCCAGGGCGGAGGTGCTGCCGGGGGTGGTCTGGAGCGAGACCGGCCGTGCCGGCCTCACGATCGCCACCAAGGCCGGCGGCTTCGGCGGACCGCGCCTCCTGCTCGACGCCGCCCTTAAGCTCCTCGGGATGGACCCGCATGGCTAGGAGCACGGTGGCGATCACGATGGGCGACCCCGCCGGCGTCGGCCCTGAGATCGTCCTCGCGGCACTCGCCGCCGAGCCGCACCGTGCGGTCGTCATCGGCGACGCCGGACGGTTGAAGCTCGCCGGGCAGATCCTGCCCCGGGGCGGGCCCCGGCTGCGCCCGATCAGCTCGCCCTCCGAGGCTCATTTCGAGCCCGGCCTCGTCAACGTCATCGACCTTGCCAACGTTCCCGCCGACCTGCCCTGGGGGGAGCTTTCCGAGGTCGCCGGGGCCGCGGCCTACGCCTACCTCGAGCACGCGACACGACTCGCGCTCGCGGGCGATGTCGCGGCGCTCTGCACGGCGCCGATCAACAAGGAGGCCTGGCGTGAGGCCGGGATCCCCCACGCCGGGCACACCGAGGCCCTGGCGGCGCTCTGCGGCAGCCAGAGCTACGCGATGATGCTCGTCAACCGGCGCCTGCGCGTCGTCCACCAGTCGACCCACGCCAGTCTCGCAACAGCGGTGGAGAAGGCGACCACCGACCGCTGTCTCGACTGTATCCGGCTCGCCGCCGACTTCCTTCGCGAGCACGCCGGCCTCTCAGCGCCGCGGATCGCCGTCGCGGGGATCAATCCCCATGCCGGTGAGAACGGCCTTCTCGGCCGGGAGGAGCAGGATCGCTTCGTCCCCGCCGTCGCGCTGGCTCGCGAAGCGGGAATCGACGCGACCGGCCCCTGGTCGCCGGACACGATCTTCCTTCGCGGATCGGAGGGCGAGTTCGACGCTGTGGTCGCGGCCTACCACGACCAGGGCCATATCCCGATCAAGATGCTCGGTCTCGACAGCGGCGTGAACGTGACCATCGGCCTGCCCATCGTCCGCACCTCGGTCGACCACGGGACGGCGTTCGACATCGCCGGAACCGGCCGGGCGAGGCCGGCCAATCTGCTCGCCGCCCTGCGCCTGGCCGAGGAGCTGGCCGGTAACTTCTGACCGGCGCTAATATCCTGGAACACTAGGGACCGTTGAGCGCGACGGCCACGTTCGAGAAGACGTTCTTGATTTGGCCGCCCATCGTCAGCAGGATCACGATCACGACGATCGACGTGAAGATCAGGATGCCGAACGCGGCGACCACGCTCACGATCGCGGCGGTCGCCCCGGAGCCTGAACCGGCGGGTTGAAGCTGCTGCGCGTCGACCGGCCGTGTCCGGGCGACCAGCGTGCCCGCGATCATGTCGTGGAGCCCCTGCTTCCGCTCGGTGAACCCGGCCATGACATAGCCGATGTCGCAGAGGAGACCGGAGAGAAATTTCGAGAAGTGGCGGGC
>DATCOZ010000147.1:0-9757 GCA_036564345.1 Candidatus Dormiibacterota bacterium
GTCGCCCGCCCGAAGCTGACACGGCGTCCCTCGAGGTCGGTGACCTTGATACCCATCACCCGCTTGCCGATCGTCGCCTGGGCTGCCGAGCTCTCCTGGAGGCTGTAGTAGAGCCAGCTTCCGGCCAGGACGGTGGCCCAGGCAAGCAGGCTGGTGACCGTCCCCGCGAGGCCGACCGAGGAGGAGCCGGTGGTGCGAGAGGAGAGCGTCCCGTCGAGGGCGCTGCCGATCAGGCCGAAGACCAGGAAGACAACCAGGTAGCTGACGAAGAGGATGGCGCCGTCGACCAGGTAGGCGACGAAGCGCAGCCAGAATCCGGCCTGCTGCACATATACCCCCGAGCCGGCCGCGACCGGGCCGGCGGACGCCGCCGGGATCCAGCGCTGGCCGTCCCAGTACCACTGTCCGTCGTCCGAGTAGCGGGCCGGTGGACCCGGCTGTTGCCAGCTCATCTCAGCTCCCCCGCGGTAGGCCCAGCACGCGCTGGGCGAGGATGTTCTTCTGCACCTCGGTCGTCCCGCCGCCGATGGTCAGGGCCTGGGCGAAGAGGAAAGCGCGCGGAAAGCCATCGTCGTCGGCCAGCGCTCCATCCATCCCGAGCAGCTCGACCGCCAGCTCGTTCACCTGCTGGCCCCAGCGGTCGGCTGCGAGCTTGGTCACCGAGGCGGCGCTACCTCTCGTCGAGAGCATCCGGTAGGCGGTCAGCTTGATCGCCTCGGAGGTTATGTGGAGGCCGGCGACCCGCTGCCGCTGGGTTGCCGTGAGGGCGGAGCGGCGGGCGAGCTCGAGGAGGTCCGCGAAGGTCGGCCCGTCGCCCCAGAGCGTGCCGAGGCCTGTCGAAAGATTGGTCCGCTCGTTCATCAGGGTCGTTATCGCCACCGCCCAGCCGCCGCCCACCTCGCCGATGACGTGGTCGTCGGGCACCCCCGCCCCGTTGAAGAACACCTCGTTGAAGGTCGCCCGGCCGTCCATCTGGCGGATCGGCCGGATCTCCAGCAGCCCTTCGGGCTGGTGCATCGGAAAGGCGAAGCAGGTGATGCCGTGCTGCCGCTCGGAGCTGGGGTCGGTGCGGGCCAAGAGGATCCCGAAGTCCGACTCACGGGCATAGCTGGTCCAGGTCTTCTGACCCTCGATCTTCCACCCGTCATCTGCTTTGACCGCGCGAGTGCTCAGCGCCGCGAGGTCGCTGCCCGCGTTCGGCTCGCTGAAGAGCTGGCACCAGATCTCGTCGCCGTTCAGGATCCGGGGCAGAAAGCGGCGCTTCTGGGCCGCGGTGCCGTGGGCGGTGATGGCGGGCCCAGCCCACCCGGTGCCGATGACCGCTATCGAGCCCGGCGCACCCGCGTGCGCCAGCTCCTGGGCGATGAGATGGTTCTCGAAGGGCCCGGCAGCGCGACCGCCGTGCTCGACCGGCCAGGCCGGTGCTCCCCAACCGCCCTCGGCCAGCCGGCGCTGCCACTCCCGGCCGCCGGCCGGGGTCGAGGAATCCAGATTGGCGGCCGCCCACTCCCGAACCGCGCGCCGAAGCGCTTCCTGCTCGGCCGTCAGGGTCAGGTCCACTCACTAGAATTCTGAAGCGAAATGCGCTCGCCGATCGACTACATGCTGCAGCGGGTCGGCGGGTTCAAGATCCGCGAGGTCGCTCGCCGCTGTGTGCCCTGCTACAAGTACGTCATCGAGCCCGAGGGGCAGCGTCTCGGCCTCTGCATGCTGATCGACCATTACAACCTGTACCGCTTCCCGTACGAGGATCCCAAGGCGCTCTTCGGCATGTCGCGAGAGGCCGTCGGGATGCGGGGCCTGCAGCTCAAGGCGCGCTTCCTGCGCGGCGAGATGGAGCACCTCCGGCTGCGCGAGTTCCAGCCCGGCATCTGCCGTTACTTCAAGACCTCATCAGCTGCCGCCAGCGCGTCCTAGCGTCTTAGACTTTTGGGCGCGTGCCCGAAAACCCAAGCTCTGAAGTCATCCAGAAGCTCCAGGCGGAGCTGCGCGATCGGCGCGTCGAGGCCGAGCGCTCCCGGATCGAGGCCGACGACCTGCGGGCGAAGATCGGCAAGCCCGACCCACGCCTGGAGCGCCTGGAGGCCGAGGTCCGCCGGCTTCGCGAAGAGCTCGCCGAAACCCGCGACCAGCGCGACGAGCTGCTGCGGGGCGTGCGCTCGGCGCTCGACAAGCTGGAAAAAGCCGCCGGCGGCTAAAAAAGAAGGGAGGCCACCGAGGTGGCCTCCCTTTTTCAATTGATGGCTAGACGCGAGCCGCGAGCTGCTCCGCGAAGGTGTCCACGACGCCGCTCAGGAACGGGATCTCAAAACGTACGCCGCCGCCGGTCCAGGACTTGTAGAGGCAATAGAGCCAGCCGACGACGTAGCCGATCCAGATCACGATGCCGATGTAGCTGACCGGGCTGGGCAGGAGACCCGCCAGCGAGATCAGGATCTGCAGGGGCAGGAAGGTGACGATCGCGCGAGCCGCGTGGAACTTGACGTCGGGATCGTCCTTTCCGACGAAGAGAAAGATGATGCCCGTGACCCACGTCAGCAGGTAGGCGAGAGTTGCCGCCGTCTTCTTGTCCATCCCGCTGCTGGCCATCGCTGGCGGTGGTCCGGACGATTCCGGCGGTCCCGGTGGGTTCTGCATATGAGGATTCCTCCCGAATTGATTTGGTCTCGGCACCGGCCGGAATGAGGCTGCCGGGATTATCGGGCCAAAAGGCCCAAAAATCCAGAGCCGTGCCAACCTTTGTGAAGCTGGGAGGGCTTCTCTGCTAGGCTGCCGCCGACAATGGCAGTCGACGGTCCTCCGCCGGGCCCGCCGGCCGGCACTCCGAACGTGACCCGCGAGCCTTTGGGCGGCCGCCACATCGGCGAGTACTCCCTCCAGCGCGAGCTCGGCCGCGGCGGGATGGGCGCGGTCTACCTCGCCGAGCATGACGTGACCCACGAGAAGGTCGCCATGAAGGAGCTGTTGATCACCGCGGCCGCCGACCCGGTCGCGGTCCAGCGCTTCCTCCAGGAAGGGGCCGTCATGTCCCGGCTCACCCATCCCAACATCGTCGGGGTGCGCGGGATCATCGAGGCCGGGCTCGGCCACTACATCGCCCTCGAGCTCGTCGAGGGCGGCTCCCTCCGCGACCTGCTCAAGGGCAGGCCGCTGCCGATTCCGCAGGCGTTCGCCGTCATGCACGGGCTCCTCCTGGCGCTCGACCACGCTCATCAGCACGCGATCGTCCATCGCGATGTGAAGCCCGAGAACGTGATGCTCTCGAGGCACGGCCAGGTGAAGGTGGCAGACTTTGGGATCGCACGCCTGACCGACGACTCGCCGACGAGCAACGCGACCAAGACCGGGACCACCGTCGGCACGCCCCAGTACATGTCTCCCGAGCAGGTCACCACAAGCAAGGTGGACGGTCGGTCCGACCTCTACAGCGCCGGCATCGTCTGCTACGAGGTGTTCTGCGGCCGGCCGCCCTTCGAGGCGACCGCCGCCGACGGCCCCTTCACGCTCTTCGCGAAGCACGTCCAGGCGCCACCGCCGCCGCCGACGGTCCTCCGCCCCGGCCTCGACCCCGCCCTCGAGGCGATCATCCTGAAGTCTCTCGCGAAGCGCCCCGAAGAGCGCTACCAGACCGGAGCCGAATTCGACCATGAGCTCTCCGCCATCGCCACCCGGCTCTGCGGGCCCAACTGGATCCACTCGCTGGAGCCGGGATCCGACCTGGCCCAGATGGTCCCCCAGGCAGCGGCGACGACCGACGCGGCTCTCGCGACGACGATGGCGCTCCCGGCGATCCGGGCGGGGAGCCCGGCCGGCGCTCCCGCTCAGTCGCCGCCCGCGGCGCTGGCGCCGCCCGCCTATGCCCCCACCCCGCCGGCGCACGGCCGGAGGGCCGATGAGGGCCGTCCCAACCTGGTCTTGATCGCGGCCGTCGCGGGTGCAATCCTCGTGGTCGGGCTGATCGTCGCCGTCGTCGCCTTAAACCAGAGGCCGGCCGGCACCGGTGGCACGCCGACCGGCGGCACCACCGCCACGCCGGCCGCCGGCCCGTGCGAATTCCTGCGAACCGGCGTGGTGCCCGGCGCGAACAACGGCGGCAGCTGCAGCCTGAAGCTGGGCAGCCAGGTCCAGGCCGACTCCTTCGCCGGGCAGACGGCGCTCCCGGCCGACCTGGGCGGGATCGGGATCGACGCCAACGGGGCGCCCAAGGGCAAGGCGACGATCCCGGTCGGCGGTGGTTTCGCGACGCTTACCGCAAACGCGCGGGGCGCCGGCGTGGGTGTCCAGAGCAGCTCGCAGCCCGGTGACCTGGTGGTCATCGCCGATTTCACCCCGACCACCGCCGGCGACGCGAACATCGGCATCGGGGCTCGCTGCGGCGCAACCGACTGCATCGAGGTCTACGTGAGCCCGATGGGCAACGTCTGGGTGACCGAGCGTTCCGCCGGCGCAGCCCCGGTGCAGAAGTTCAGCGAGACCGCCCAGGTCCAGGTGAACCAGCCCAACCGGCTGGTCGTCGCCTTTCACGGCAGCCAGGTCCTCTCCTGGCTCAACGGGATCCTGATCAGCTCGGTCGGGGTGGAGGTCACCAACCCAGGGACGGTTACCTTCTTCGACTCCAACCAGGGCACCACGCCCTCTTCAGCTAACCTCTCCGCTCTCTACATCTTCACGGTTGGCAGCTGAGCCGCCCGCCTGGCTCTGCCGCACCTGCGGCGTACAGCGTCCGCCCTCGGCGGCGCCGCCGGACACCTGCCCGATCTGTTCCGACGAGCGTCAGTACCTCCCGCCGGAGGGCCAGTCCTGGACCTCCTTTGAAGACCTGACCAGCGCCGGGCAGGGATACGACATCCGCGAGCTGGAGCCCGGCCTGACCGGCTTTCGCTGCCTGCCTCAACTCGGCATCGGGCCGGTCGGCTACCTGCTTCAGACGCCAGCCGGCAACCTGCTCTGGGATTGCCCGAGCTTTGTCGACGAGCGCGTGGTGGGCGAGTTCAAAGCGCGCGGAGGGCTTGCCGCGATCTCAGCCTCGCACCCGCACTTCTATGGCGCCATGGCCGACTGGTCAGAGGCGTTCGGCGGCGTCCCCATCCGGCTGCCCGAGGCAGACCGGGAATGGGTGCTCCGGCCGAGTCCCGCGATCCGTTTCTGGGACGACGAGGCGGAGCTGCTTCCGGGTGTCACCGCGATCCGCCTGGGCGGCCATTTCGATGGCTCCAGCGTCCTCCACTGGCCCGCCGGGGCGGAGGGCCGCGGCGTCCTCTTCACCGGCGACACGATCATGGTCGCCGCCGATCGCCGCTGGGTGAGCTTCATGCGCAGCTACCCGAACCTGATCCCCCTCGACGCGCCTCGCGTCAGCGCCATCGCCGCGAAGGTCGGAGGGCTCCGCTTCGACAGGATCTACGGCAATCCAGGCTGGGAGAAGCTCATCCCGGACGGCGCCGATGAGGCGGTCCGCCGTTCGGCGGATCGCTACCGCGCGGCGCTGGGCTCCGGCTAGCCGACAGGCGCGGCCGGCTCGGTGGGCGGCTGGAACTCGGCCGTGTCCAGCAAGTTCGCGGCAGCCGGCTGGCCGGTCTCGACCGAGACGGTCGCGCCGGCACCGATCATCGTCTGCTGGTTGTAGACGCCGACCTCGGAATAGGTATCCAGACCGGGGACCGTCGCCCACGGCTTCCCGGGCGCCTCGCGGATCGCAGTGACCCGGTAGATGGTGAACTTCTCGGCGCTCTTCCCCTTCAGCTGGACGCCCGGGACCATGTCCACGGCGACGTAGTCGCTGCACTGCTCGTACGTGGTTTGGCCGATCAGGATCTGGGTGGGGCCGGCGTGGCCGCAGAAGCGCGCCGCCGTGTTCACGGTGTCGCCGATGGCGGTGTACGTGCGCCGGCGCTGCGAGCCCATGATCCCGATCGATGCGGGCCCGGTGTTGATGCCGATTCCGTACTTGATCTCGGGCAGGCCCTGGGCGGCCAGGGTTGCGTTCAGCTCCGGCATCCGGGCGACCATCTCCCAGGCGCAGCGGACCGCCAGCAGGGCATGGCCGGCCTGGTCGTGGGGGGCGTTCCAGAAAGCCATGATCTCGTCGCCGACGTACTTGTCGAGCGTCCCGTCCCAACGGAAGACGATGCTGCTCAGCCCCTCCAGGTACACGTCGATGACGCGCAGCACGTCCTGGGGCTCCATCGACTCCGACATGTGCGTGAAGCCGCGGATGTCGACGAAGAGCAGCGAGAGCTCTTTCCGCTCGCCCCCGATCTCGATGTCCTCCACCGATCGCGCCCGGGCCATCGTCTCCACCAGCTCCGGCTTCAGGTACTGGCCGAAGAGGTTGGTCACCTTCCGCTTCTCCCGCTCCTCGAAGAGGAACCGGTAGGCCATCAGGGCCGCGTAGGTGAAGCCGATCGCGAGCCAGACGTGGAAGAAGTCGGGAACCATCCGCAGGATGGTGCTGAGCGGAACCCAGGCGGCTGAATAGATGACGGCGGCTCCCACGGTCGCGACGAGTCCGTAAAAGGCGGACAGGCGGGGCAGGAAGAGGCCGAGCAGCAGGCAGATGGCGAGGATGCTCAGGAGCACCGCCGCGGGCGGCTCCGGCGCGACGAACTTCACGCCGTTCGAGTCGAGCATCTGGATGACGTTGGCGTGGATCTCGACCCCGTTCATGACGTTGCCGCCGTTCGGCCCTCCCGGGGCGACCAGCTGCTCGTCATGGATCGCGGTGGCGCCGTAGACACCGATGAGCACCATCTTGCCGTCGACCTTGCTGCGATCGAAGTTGTTCGTGTAGGCGTCCCAGAAGCTCACGTACTGGCCGTGGGCTTTCATGTAGGTGGGGCCGCCCGACCAGCCGATGGTCGCCGTGCCGAAGTCGTCCACCGGCAGGGGTTTCGGCCAGGTGGGGCCGAAGGTGGCGCCGCCGGCCGTGTATTGCAGGTCGGACCCGGTGGCGCCCTGTGCCGCCCACGCGCGATAGGCGAGAAAGGCGAGTGGGTTCAGGGTCCCGGCGGTGCATCTGCCCGCCGTGTCCTTGGTGACGCAGGGCGCCTCCAGGAACATCGGCATCCGCCGCACCACCTGGTCGGTGTCGAGGATCACGGCGACGGCGCCCAGCTCAGCGACAGGCTTGCAGCCGGGAGCCGCCCTGGGGTCGCCGCAGATGAACTTGTCGAGCGGACGGTTGTTGTCGCCGCTGTCGGTGAAGACGTAGTCATGGGTGCCGTTGCTGAGCCCGCCCTGGCCGTAGGCGAGGACCGCCGGGCCGTCCTTGCCGATTGCGGTGGCGAACTTGTCGTCGCCGTTGCCGGCGGTGCTCTCGCTGAAGCCGACGTCGAAGACGGTCACCGCAGCGCCCGCCGCGTGAAGGTTGTCGAGCACGGTGGCAAAACGGTCGCGGGAGAAGGGGAAGTGGCCCGCCTTCTGGTCTCCTATGCTCTGGTCGTCGATCCCGACGATCACCACGTTGGAGTCGGGCTTGTCGTTGCTGGGAAAGAGCCTGTCCTCGGGATGGATCGGAAAGAGCTCAACCGCGTAGGAGCCGAACACGAGGAGGGCGATCACGGTGCCGAGCAGAACGCCCAGCAGCGTCCGGAAGGTGTACCAGTGGGTCAGGTAATAGAGCGGGCTCTTAAGGGGCAATTTCGGCGCGCGGATTCTAGCGCCGCGTAACCTGCCGTGACCGATCGGCTTAGGTTCTCGCGGACGGCTGCCACTCAACCAAAAAGCAAATTCGAGAGCGCTGTCACAGGAGGTCGATTCGACAATGGATCTTGGAACCGTTCTTCTCATGGGCGCCGTCGCGTATGCGCTGGGCCTTTTCTGGTATGGACTAATCCTCGGCCGGACCCAGGACAGCATCTGGCGGACCGCGGCTTATCCGTTCCTGGCGATCGTCTTCGCGGAGGCCTACCTCCAGATCGGCCCGCAGGTCGGTCACCTGCACCTGGTCGGCGCGCTCATCGCCTCGCTCGGCGGGGTGCTTGTCGACTGGGCGGTCGGCGCGATCCGCGGCATGCTGGTGGCGCCCCGGACGAGCACTGCGGCAGCCGCCAACTAAGACCGAAGGCTTCCGGATATCGCAGAGAGGCGCCCACTGGGCGCCTCTCTGTTTTCAGTGGTGTGCCAGACGCACCACTAGGCTGCGATCAGGACGATGCCGACAACGATCGCGACAGCCCCTGCGAGGCGCAGCACCATCCCCTCCCGCTCCTTCAGGCGCCAGACGCCCCAGGCGGTCACCAGCACGATGGCCGACTCCCGGAGTGGAGCGACGATCGCAACCGGCGCGAGGGTCAGGGCGACCAGCGCGAGGCCGTAGGCGCCCGCCATCAGCACGCCGATCGTGATCGACGTCCGCCAGTTTTCGCCTGCGTTGCGGCCGAGCGGCCGGCCCCGTGTCCAGGCGGCCAGGACCACCGCCATCAAGCCCCAGAGCAGACCGCCGTAAAGCCAGGGCGAGCCGAGGTTGACGCCGACCCGGTCCAGGGTCGTGTATACGCCGATGAAGACACCGGTGATGAGGGCGGGAATCACGGCCGCGTTGAGGCGCGGTCTACGGACCGCCCAGATTCCCGCGAGCAGGGCGGCCACACCCACCAGCTCGATCCCGGTCAAGTTCTCGTGCAGCACCAGCAGGCCGGCGCTGACCGCCACCAGCGGACCGGTACCGCGCGCTATCGGGTAGACGACCGAGAGGTCGCCGGCCTGGTAGGCACGACTCAGGAAGACGAAGTAAAACCCCTCCGCACACGCCGACAAGGCCAGCACGACCCAGCCCAGCGCCGGCAGCCCAGGGTGGCCTGTCGCGTACCACGCCACCAGGCAGATCGGCGTCACCACGAGCGCCGATGCGGCCAGCGCGCGGGTCGAGGTCGGCAGCGGGTCGCCCGACGTCTTCAGTAGCACGTTCCAGCCGGCATGGAGGCCAGCGGCGGCGAGCAGGAGCAGGATGACGAGGGGGGTCATCGGGATGCGTCAGGCTCCGCTTTGCGGCGCACCTCGCCGACGACGTGATCGATGAGCCCTCCCAGGAAGGGCTCGGCGAGGTGGGCGACCCGGAAGGGGAACACCATCGCGTCGCGCCGCGGAAAGCGAGCCGTCCGCACGATCAGGTTCGCGACCCACGCCGCCGGGTAGACGGGGCCGACTTCGCGCCCGCCGCTGACGCTGAAGAACTCGCTCGCAGTAACCGCGGGATAGACCGCGCAGACCTTGACGCCGGTGCCGCTCAGCTCCCCGCGGAGGGCGTGGGAGAGGCCGGTCACGGCGTGCTTGGTCGCCGAGTAGAGCGCCGAGTAAGGCGTCGCTCGCACACCGGCGATGGAGGAGACGTTGATGACGACGCCGGAGCGCGCCGCGATCATCGGCGGGAGGACCGCCTGGGTGGCCCAGACAACGCCCAGCAGGTTGGTGTCGGTGAGGGCGCGGGCCCTGTCCTCGGGCATCTCGACCAGCGGTCCGGCCCAGCCGACGCCCGCGTTGTTGACAAGGATGTCAATGCGCTCGAAGTCGCGAAGGGCCGCCGCGACGAAGCCTCGCGCCTCGGCCCGCCGGCTGACGTCGACGCGCTTCGTGGTGACCCTGGGCGAGCCCGCCTCGCGGCAGCGCTTTGCCACCGCCTGGAGGCGCTCGAGCCGCCGCGCGCAGAGCGCGAGCCGCGCTCCCTTCTTGGCGAAGGCGAGGGCGGTCGCCTCACCGATCCCGCTCGATGCGCCGGTGATCAGGACGACGCTGTTCTTGAGGCGCACTTGGGATCGCG
>DATCOZ010000148.1:0-18327 GCA_036564345.1 Candidatus Dormiibacterota bacterium
CTCGGCAAGCGGATCGGCGACTTCCGGGTCGCCGATGCGACACGGGAGCAGGTCGTGTCCGCGATTACCGGTGCCACGGTCGAGATCCTCAAGGCACCGGGGGAGTCGAAATGAGCGCAACCGGCGAAGAGGTGGCGAGCCCGCCGGCGGGCTCATTCACCGCCTGGCGGCGAGGGCTTCAGGAGCGCGTCAGCCAGGGTGACGTCGGGTCGCTCCCGGTGATCCTCGGGCTGGTCCTGATCTGGGCGGTCTTTCAGTACCTCAACCCCAACTTCCTCTCGCCTCGCAACCTGACAAACCTGGTCCTCCAGATCACCAGCATGGGCACCATCGCGGTCGGCATCGTCCTCGTCCTGCTGCTCGGCGAGATCGACCTCTCGGTCGGTTCGGTCAGTGGACTCACCGCGAGCGTCATGGCGGTCCTGAACATCAAGAACCACGTCCCGGCTCCTCTCGCGATTGCCTCCGCAATCGGGACCGGTGCCGCGATCGGAGCGCTCCAGGGCGCCTGGTTCGCTCGCTTCCGGATACCCAGCTTCGTGGTCACTCTGGCAGGATTGGTCGGCTGGGTGGGTGTCCAGCTGCTCGTCCTCGGCGAGACCGGCACGCTCAACGTGCTGGACCCCACCATCGACAACCTGACGCTGTCCTTCCTGTCGATTCAAGCCGGCTGGGCGCTCGCCGCCGTCGCGATCATCGTGGTTGCCCTCGACACCTACCTGGTGCGCCGCCGCCGCGCTGCCGCGGGCCTCGATCTTCCGCTCCTCCCCGGCGCGCTGATCAGGCTCGGATTGATCGCGGCCGTGGTCCTCGTCGCCGCCTTCGTGCTCAACTCCGACCGCGGCGTTCCCATTGCTTTCCTGATCCTGCTCGGCTTCGTCGTCCTCTTCCACCAGTTGACGACGCGGACCAAGTTCGGGCGCTACATCTTCGCGGTCGGCGGCAATGCCGAGGCCGCCCGCCGGGCCGGCATCTCGGTCAACACGATCCGGGTCGCGGTCTTCACCCTCTCCGGCGTGATGGCCGCCTGCGGCGGCATCCTCGCCGCCTCGCGTCTGGTCGCGGTCAACCAATCGTCGGGGAGCGGCGACGTCCTCCTCAACGCGATCGCCGCCGCCGTCATCGGCGGCACCAGCCTGTTCGGCGGTCGTGGCTCGGTCTGGTCGGCGGTGACCGGCGCGCTCGTGATCGGCTCGATCTCGAACGGCATGGACCTGCTCGCCTACTCCTCGGCGATCAAGTTCATGGTCACCGGCGCCGTGCTGCTCGCTGCGGTGACGATCGACGCGGTGGCGCGCCAGGGACGCCAGGCCGCCGGCCGGGCGTAATGGCGGCCGAGCTGGAGCCGCCCTACCTCCACCCGGACTACCGGTCGACGGTGCTCCGGGCGCCTTCGCGGCCGCTTCTACGGCTGCCTGAGGAGTGGTTCCACACCGCTCCGGGGCCGGCCTTCGGGCGGGTGCCGGTCGCGCCCGGCGACGCCAACCTAACCCGCCAACATGCCGGTGAGCCGCTGGGGGAGCGGATCATCGTCAGCGGCCGCGTCCTGGACGGCGGCGGCCGCCCGGTCCGCGGCACCCTGGTCGAGGTCTGGCAGGCGAACGCCGCGGGCCGCTATGTAGATGGCGGTGACGACCACCCGGCGCCGCTCGATCCCAACTTCACCGGCGCCGGGCGCTGCCTGACCGACGGCGATGGGCGCTATCGCTTCCTGACCGTGAAGCCAGGCGCCTATCCCTGGCGCAACCACCCCAACGCCTGGCGGCCGGCGCACATCCATTTCTCCGTCTTCGGGCCCGAGCTGGCCAGCCGGCTGGTCACCCAGATGTACTTTCCCGGCGACCCGCTGCTGCCCCTGGATCCGATCCTTCAAGCCATCCCGGAGCAGCGCGGCCGCGACCTTCTCATATCGTCCTTCGACCTCCAGCTGACCGAGCCGGAGTGGGCGCTCGGCTACCGCTGGGACATCGTCCTCCGCGGCCGCGCCGCCACGCCGCGCGAGGGCTGAGCATGGGCTCCCGGCCGCTGCCGACTCCATCCCAGACGGTCGGGCCGTTCTTCGGCTTCGCCCTCCCCTTCCCGGGTGACGCCGAGGCGGCGGCGCTGGACCGCGGAGCCGTCAGGATCGAGGGCCAGGTCCTCGACGGGGAGGGGGAGCCTGTCGCCGAGGCGATCCTGGAGGCTTGGCAGGGTGACCAGTTCGCTCGCTGCCGCACCGATCCCGAGGGGGCCTTCCACTTCCTGGTCAGCAAGCCGGCGCCGCCTGCGGTGACGGAGGGCCGCCGGCAGGCTCCTCACCTCGAGCTGACCGTGTTCGCCCGCGGCCTGCTCCGCCAGCTCGCGACCCGCATCTACTTCCCGGACGAGGCGAAAGCGAACGCGGCCGACCCCGTCCTGGGGCTCGTCGAACCCGAGCGCAGGGCGACACTGGTCGCCCGGGCCGAGGGCGGTGTCCTCCATTTCGACGTCCGGCTCCAGGGCGCCGGCGAGACCGTCTTCTTTGCCCTTTGACCTCTTCGCGGCGAGCCTGACCCCGCCCGCGATGGCGGAGGCGACCTCCGACCGGGCGTGGCTGGCCGCGATGCTGGACGTGGAAGCGGCCCTTGCCGAGGCCGAGAGCGCCGCCGGCCTGGTGCCGGCCGAAGCGGCGGCCGCGATCCGCGCGGCCTGCCAGCCGAACCGCTTCGACATCGAGCGGATCGGCCGGGAGGCGGTCGCCTCCGCCAACCCGGTCGTGCCCCTTGTGAAGGCGCTGGCCGAGGCCGTTCCCGCCGTCGCGGCGCCCTACGTGCACCTCGGTGCGACGAGCCAGGACATCCTCGACACCGCCCTGATGCTGATCGCGAAGCGCGCCCTCGATCTCCTGCTCGACGACCTCGAGGGACTCGCTGCCGGCTGCGCCCACCTGGCCGAGCGCCACCGGGACTCGTTGATGGCCGGCCGGACGCTCCTCCAGCAGGCGGTGCCAATCACCTTCGGGCTCAAGGCGGCCGGCTGGCTGCAGGGCATCACCGAGGCAGCCGAGGGGCTGGCCGTTTTTCGCCGGCAGAGGCTCGCGATTCAGCTCGGCGGCGCCGCGGGCACTTTGGCCGCTCTCGGCCCGGCGGGCCTCGCCGTGGCCGCCGGCCTCGCCAACTCGCTGGGCCTCGGCGAGCCGCCATTACCCTGGCACTCCAACCGCACCCGCATCGCGCAGCTCGGATCCGCGCTTGCGATCGCCGCGGGCGCGGCGGGAAAGATCGCGCTCGACATCGCCCTTCTCGCCCAGACCGAGGTTGGCGAAGTCGCTGAAGGCGAGCCCGGTGGCTCCTCGGCGATGCCCCACAAGCGCAACCCGGTCGCGGCCATCGAGGCCGACGCCTGCGTCCGAGCCGTCGCCGCCCAGGCTGCCGTCCTGCTCGCCTCGATGCGAGTCGAGCATGAGCGTGGGGCCGGGGCCTGGCAGGCCGAATGGAGCGCGGTGGGGGAGGCGTTCCGGCTCACCGCGGGAGCCGTCGGCCGGACCCGCGCCGCGGTTGACGGCCTGGTCGTGGACGTGGACCGGATGCGGTCGAACCTGGACCTCGCGGGTGGCCTCGTGATGTCCGAAGCGGCATTGAGCGCCCTGGCGGCAAGGCTCGGCCGTGCCAGGGCGGAGGAGATCGTCCGAGCCGCCGCCGGCCGGGTCGCGGCCGGGGCCGGCACGCTCGGCGAGGTGCTCGCCGCAGATCCCGCGGTGGTTGCTGTGCTCAGCCCCGGCGACCTGGCGGCCGCGCTCGACCCATCCCACTACCTCGGCCAGTCGGCGGCACTGATCGACCGGGCCTTGGCCGATCATGAAAGGCGGAGGCGCAGGGAATGAGCGAGGAGCAGGCGCAGAAGGGGATGAAGGTCCGCCGGAAGGTTCTCGGCGACGCCCACGTCGACCGGGCCCAGGCATCCGCCACACCCTTCACCGCTGAGTTCCAGGATCTCCTGACCCGCTACGCCTGGGGTGAGGTCTGGACCCGTCCCGGACTCGACCTGAGGACCCGCAGCTGCATCACGGTGGCGATGCTGGTTGCCCTCAACCGCCCGGAGGAGCTGGCCCTCCACATCCGCGGCGCGCTCAACAACGGGGTGACGCGGGAGGAGCTGAAGGAGGTGCTCCTGCAGAGCGCCGTGTACTGCGGCATCCCCGCCGCCAACTCGGCGTTCAAAGTGGCCTCGGAGCTGATTGACTGACGCCGTGGCGGAACCCGACGCCGACCAGAACTTTCGCGACGCCGTCCGCGCCTCCCTCCTCGTCGATCCCCGGCCGACCTTCGAGAACCTCGCCGCGAACACCGGCCTGACCTATGAGGAGGTGGTCCACCATGCGCTGGTCCGCTACGCGAGCTCCGGCGCCGAGGCGCTGCTGGCGATCGAGCCGCAGGCGCTGCGGGACCTGATCGCGGCCGGTAAGGCAGGAGATTGGGCGAAGGTCTCAGCGCTCCTCGACTGGCTCGAGGCCGGCCTCGACTCGCCCTACTGGCGCTGAAGCATTTCAGGCGGTTCCGGCAGCCGTCGCGGCGATGCTTCCCAGCAAGCGCGTGGCGGCGGCCTGGAACCGCTCGGGGTCCCCGTAGGGGCGCGCGACCAGCATCGCTCCCTCGAGCGCGCTGAGGATCAGGCGGGCGGCGTTGGCCGCCGAGCCGTTGAAGTGCAGCCGGCTTTTCGACCGTCCTTCCTCGAGCACGCCCTGCAGCCACGCCTCGTTTTCGTCGAAGAAGCGGATGACCGCGTCCCGCATCGGTTTGGGCAGGGTTTCGTAATCGGCGGCGAGCATGCCGCACAGGCACATCCGCTGCTCGCTCAGCACGTCGGCGTACAGGCCGGCGTAGGCGTCGAGCTTGGCGGGGCCGTCGCCCTTCTGGGCGTCGATGGCGGCAAGCGCCTTCAGGAAGCGGGCCGCATAGCGCGCGATCAGGGCTTCACCCAGCTCGCCCTTGCTCGCGAAGTGGTAGTGCAGGCTGGCCTTCGTGATGTGGAGCTCCGCGGCCACGTCGGCATAGCTGAACCCGTTGAAGCCGCGCTGCTGCACCAGTCGCTCGGCGACGTCGAGGATCCGCCCGGGGGTGCCGGCGTCGACGTCCGGCTTTCTCACGGCCACCTTGAAATGCTCGCCCGCCTGGGATATTGACAACTTACCTTCCAGTAGGTAAGTATAGCGCCGACAGCGGCGGTAACCACCAGAAGGGAGCTGAAACCATGGCCATAACCCACGCGACCGAACACAAGAGCTTCGGCACGCCCGACGAGACTCGCCAGTTTCCGAACGGCAGGGCGGAGATCATCCACGTCGGCGGCGGCGAGGTCGGCCGCCTGGTCCTCGAACCGGGTTGGCGCTGGTCCAACGACGTCAAACCGATAGCGAAGACCGCCAGCTGCGAGGCGCCTCATTTCCAGTACCACGTGAGCGGGCGGCTCGCGATCCGGATGGACGACGGCACCGAGTTCGTGGCAGGCCCAGGCGACATCACCTCGCTACCGAGCGGCCACGACGCCTGGGTGGTAGGCGACGAGCCGGTGGTCACCGTCGACTGGTACGGCGCAAGTAACTATGCGAAAGCCTAACGGGCAAAGGGGGGCGGGCCCCCCTTTCCTAAATCCCCCCGCTCAGCGCCACGTTTGGGCGTCGCTCAGGACAACTCAATCGGCCGGGGTAAACCCGGCCTACGCTCCATGCTTGGGTCGAGGGGAATGGGCCCGCGGCTTAAGCGGGTATGGGCGGCCCCTTCTGGAAAGGGGCCTGCCCCATTTGCCACGTCAGCTCGTGGTGGGCGACGAGCCGGTGATCACCGTCGACTGGTACGGCGCCAGCAACTACGCAAAAGGCTAAGAGATTTCATGGAAACGCCCCCCGACCCAGACGTAGCGCGTAGGCCGGGTTTATCCCGGCCGAATGAGTTGGTTAATCGACGCCCAGATGTCGCGCCGAGAGGGGGATTCTGGAAAGGGGGGCCTGCCCCCCTTTGCCACATCAGCGCGTAGGCCGGGTTTATCCCGGCCGAATGAGCTGTGTAATCGACACCAGGACACCGCGCTGAGAGAGGGATTTTGGAAAGGGGGGCCTGCCCCCCTTTGCCTCGCTTAGCTAGGGGGGGTCACCGAGCGCTTGCGGCGGGCGCGCGCCGCCCGCTTGCGGGCCGCGATCGACTTGATCTTGCGGCGGGCGCTGGGCGGCACGAAGTACTTCTTGCGGCGCGCCTCGCTCTTCGCCATGAGGCTGTCGTCGCGGAAGAGCCGCAGAGCGAATTCAAGTTCCTCGGGGCCGGCCAGGACCATGCGGGTGCCTGCCTGCCGGTGCTTATCGAGCAAGGATTCGGGTCAGCGCTCCCCGCGGACGCGGCTGTCCGCTGGATTGGCCGGCGACGAAATTCTCGCTCGCATGTCTCGGGAAGTATGACGATTGGAGCGACGGATTGCCGGTCGGTACTCGGGCGGCGCTTCAAAAACGAGCCGGGCGGGCATCTCGGCGGCGAGGACGGCTCCCGTGTCAGCGAGTGGTCGCGCCCGCTCCCGCCGCAGCCGCCGGATGGCTTCCCGTGAGATCGGCGAGGGAAGTGCCCGACCAGGCGGCTCCGACCGCCAGGGTGCCCAGCAGCAGAGCCGCGGCAACCGCCGCGAGCAGCCGGCGGCGAGCCTTCTTGCGGGGCTGTACCTGGCTGTAGGGCATCACGATCGTCAGGTAAGGCTCGCTCGGCCCGATGTTCAAGGCCCGGATGCGGGGATCCATCCCGTTCGACGCGATATACGGCACCGGCGTCGAGCCCACGATCGCGCTGAGGATCGCGTCGATCAGGGCCTGGCACGTCGGCCAGCGGTTCTCGGGCTTCTTGCTGAGGCCGCGCAGGATCGCCTTGTCAACCCCGACGGAGAGGCCGTGGCGGATGGTCGAGGGAGCGACCGGCTCGCGGGTCAGGAGCGCGGTGAGCACCTCGCTGACGGTGTCGCCGGGGAACGGGACCTGGCCGGTCAGCAGCTCGTACGCAAGAGCGGCGAGCGAGTACTGGTCGGCGCGGGGCCCGACCTCGCCTCCCTCGGCTTGCTCGGGCGACATGTAAGCGGGGGTGCCGGCGAACATGCCGGTGGCCGTCGCCGAGGGCTGCTCGAGGAGCCGGGCAAGGCCGAAGTCGGCGATCACCGGTGCTCCGGCGCTGTTGAGGAGCACGTTGGCCGGCTTCACATCGCGATGGATGATGCCGTGCTTGTGAGCGTGGTCGAGGCCCTTGGCGATCCCGTTCAGGATCGCCATCGCCTCCGCGCTGGTGAGCGGCTGGAGCGCCATCTGGTCGGCGAGCGACCCGGCGGGGATGAAGTCGAACACCATGAAGGGGGTTCCCTCGTACTCGCCGGTGTCGAGCACCTCGACGATGTTCGGGTGGTCGAGACGGCGAAGAGCGCGGGCCTCGCGGACGAAGCGCGACTTGGCGAGGGGCTGATGGAGGAGGGGCAGGAACTTCATCGCGACGGTCCGCTGCAGGTCGTCGTGCCAGCCGCGATGCACGATCGCCGAAGCACCCTGCCCGATCCTGTCCTGGACCAGGTAGGGCCCGATCACGGTTCCCTCTTCGATCATTAAGGTCTCACTTCCCCCGTGGACAGTTGTAGGTCCCGGTGCGGGCATAGCGGCGACTTAGCGCCGTCAGATCGGCGGCATCGGAGCGCTCCCGGACGGCACGATCGGCGTCAGATGGACTTGCTGGTGTAGGGCGGAACCAGGCCCGGCGAAGGGTGGGGCGATAGATCGACCTGGAACCACCGTCCTCCAGCTGCCTTTGGGCCTGCGGCTGGCCCCACCTTGCCCTGAGTTTCCCCGCCCGCGGGGAGGGGGAATCAGCTCGTTGGCAGCCAGACTCGGATCGTGGTGCCACCTCCGGCCGGGCTCTCCGCCTCGATCGAGCCCAGGTGGGCCGCCACCACGTCGCGTGCGATCGCCAGGCCGAGGCCTGAGCCGGGTGATGCGGGGTCCTTGACAAAGCGGTCGAACACGTGCTCGAGCAGGTCGGGCGGGATGCCGCTGCCGGTGTCCTCCACCGTGATCGCCACACCGCTCCGGTAGGGAGCCGCCGCGACCGTGACCCTGCCACCCTGCGGCGTATGGCGAAGCGCGTTGGCGAGCAAGTTCCCGAGCACCCCGCGGATACGGCCCGGGTCCAGGAAGACGGAGGGCAGCCCGTCCGCAACCTGCGCCTCGAGCGTCACGCCCGCCGCTTCCGCCGCCGGCCGGACGGAGGAGATGCTCTCGTTGACGAGCAGCTCGACCTCGACCGGCTCTCGCTTCAGGATCAGCGCGCCCGCGTCGCTCACCGAGAGTGTGCCGAGGTCCTCGACCAGGCGTTCGACGGTGTGAGCGGCGTCCAGGATCCTGCCCAGGTGTTCGGGGTCGGCGGGGTGGACGCCGTCCGCGATCGCCTCCGCCTCGCCCCTGATGATGGCCAGAGGCGTCCGCAGCTCGTGGGTCACCTCGGCGAGGAAGGAGCGCCGCCGCGCCTCGTTCGCCTCGAGCCGGGAGCTCATCGAGTTGAAGGCGCGGGCCAGGTCGGAGATGGCACCCCAGCCGCGATCGCTGAGGCGCGCCGAGTAATCGCCCGCCTCCACTCTTCGAGCCGCGTCGGTCGCGCGCCTCGCGGTTCGAACCAGGTCGCGGGAGGCGAGGGCCGTGAGGATGATGAAGGTGACGCCAAACCCGATCACGAGCAGCCGGCCGGTCAGTGTCGCGGGCAGGAAAAGATGGCCGTAGCGGCTGAGCCAGACCGAGAACAGCACGATGAAGGTCGCGAACAGTAGGAAGTACGGCCCTCGCCACCGGCCCCGGCGATGCCGCGACCAGGAAGGCGGACCGGTCGGCGGCCAGGGCTCGCTCTCCGGCCACCAGGGCGGACGGTGGCGAGGCCGGCGCCCCTTCCAGTGCGGACCCATCAACGG
The DNA here is from genome assembly GCA_036564345.1 of Candidatus Dormiibacterota bacterium. Lineage (GTDB taxonomy): Bacteria > Chloroflexota > Dormibacteria > Dormibacterales > Dormibacteraceae > UBA6019. Next base: position 8,929 of record DATCOZ010000148.1, read on the forward strand.
TCCAGGTCCGCGAAGCGGTAGCCGACCCCGAACACGGTGAGCAGGTAGCGCGGGGAACGCGGATCCGGCTCGATCTTTCGGCGCAGGTTCTTCACGTGGGCGTCGATCGCCCGCTCGTAGGACTCGAAGGCGACCCCGTGGATCGCGTCGAGCAGCTGTGAGCGGGTGAACACGCGGCCCGGCTGGCGCGCCATCGCGGCCAGCAGCTGGAACTCGGTCGGCGTCAGCTCGACCCGGCGACCCGAGATCCGGGCCTCCATCCGGGGCAGGTCGAGCAGCACCTCCTCGCCGACCCGGACGACGTCGGACTGGGAAACCGCCGCCTCGGCTCGCCGGAGCACGGCGCGCACCCGGGCCACCAGCTCCTTCGGGCTGAACGGCTTCGTCAGGTAGTCGTCGGCACCCAGCTCGAGCCCGACCAGCTTGTCCGACTCTTCGCCCCGGGCGGTCAGGACGATCACCGGGAGACCGCCTTCGCGGCGAAGCGACCGGAGCACGTCGAGCCCGTCCAGGCCGGGGAGTCCGAGGTCGAGGATGACGAGGTCGGGACTCCCGGTGCGGACCGCCCTCAGCGCCTGGGGGCCGTCGGTTGCCGCGAGCACCGCGAAGCCGGCGTGCTCCAGGTAGTCGCGAACGATGCCCACGATCTGGGGCTCGTCGTCGACGACGAGCACCGTCTTCATGGGCGGAATCCTAGGTATGGCGGGACGGGCCGGGGCCACCGCCCCGACCCGCCCTCCCGATTCGCCCTCAGGCACTTGACGGCGGCCCGGCCGGCGCGTCAGGTGGGGTGCTCGTCTCACCGTGCGCGGTGCGGTGCCAGTCGCGCAGCCGCTCCTCGATGTGCGGAGGCACGCCGCCCTGCGAAGGGCCGCCGTGCATCCCGTAGCCGCCCCAACCGCCGCGGCCCCAGCGTCGCGGCCGCAGGAACAGGAAGAGCAGGAAGATCAGCAGGAAGGGGAAGAAGAAGCCGAGGCCGAAGAAGGGAAAGACGGGTTGGTAGTAGACGGCGCCGCCGGCCGCCGCGGTGCCGGTGATGTGGGAAGCGACCCCGGCGCCGTAGGCGATGTAGGCCGCCACGCCCGCGATGACCGCCGTCGCAAGGACCCAGAGGAAAGCGAATCGAGATCTCATGATTGGAACTGTTCTCCAAATGTGGGCGGGGGAAGGCCGCCTCTGGAGCCATCCTCCGGTCGGGATGTGAACGAGCTGTGAAGGAGGCGCGGAGATCTGGCCGGACGCCGACCCTGCTTAGCCGGCCACGTCCCGGCGGCTGACCAGCACGGCCGCAACGGCGATGAACACCGCCATGTAAATGAGAAGCACGATGACGGCGTGGTTGGCGTCGGCGATCGGCTTTGCGATCGTCCTGGCCAGCGCCGCGGGAACGGCGGCTCCGAAGGACTCGGTCAGGTAGCCGGTGTTCGCCACCGGAAACCAGGACAGGACTCGCTTCACGGTGTCGCCACCGAAGGCGCCGGCGATCCGGAAGATGATCCCCTCGATCACGATCGCATAAGCCAGGCCGAGGCCGATCGCCAGCGCCGACTGGCGGAAGAGCGTCGCGAGGAAGAAGCCGAACACCGCCCAGAACTCGAAGATGAGCCAGCCCGCCGCGACGCCCTTGAGTATGTCGACGGTGGCCGGAAGGGATGCGCTCTTGCCATCGACGGCGGCCACCAAGTAGCTGGAGAGCGCGTCGATCGCGAACAGGGTCAGGACCAACACCAACACCGCGAGCGAAAGGGCGCCGAGCTTGCCGGCCAACATGGCAACGCGGCCTGGGCGCTGGGTGTAGAGCGTCTTGATGGTGCCCCAGCCGTACTCGCTGCCCTGGCTCAGGACGCCCAGGATCAGCGCGAACACCCCTCCCAGCGTGTCCCAGGTGCTGAGCGTGTATTTGACGAAGGCGGCAGGATAGAGCGCGATCTTGAAGTCCCGCGGCGTGACACCACGGGGCAATCCGCTGTTGGGGCCGTTCGGCGCGTAGGTGTAGAAGAAGTAGAAGGCCACGTAGCCGAGGCCGACCGCGAGGGCGAGCAGCAGCCCGATGCAGACCCAGACCGCAGGCCGGCGGAAGAGCTTGAACGACTCCCACGTGAAGGCGGCGAGCATCTCAGAGGCCTCCCTCGGTGCCGGTCAGCTCCATGAAGACCTCCTCCAGAGATTGGGTCACCGACCTCAGCTCGGTCACGGCAATACCGGCCTGGACCAGGGTGCGGTTGATGTCCGCGGTTCGCGCGAGGTCGACCTTGAGGCTCAACGTGCCGTCCTCGCGCACGGTCACGCTGCCGGCGCCGAGCTCGGTTTCAAGGAGGGCGCGTGCACGCTCCACCGGATCGGCCCGGATCGTCAGCTGCGCCGTGCCGCGCAGCTCGTCGACGGTGCCCTCGGCGACCATCTTGCCCTTCTGGATCACCCCGACCCTCGTGCACATCAACTCCACCTCGTTCAACAGGTGGCTCGAGATGAGCACCGTGCGCCGGCCCTGGCCGAGCTGGATGATCAGGTTCCGCATGTCAGCCATGCCCTGGGGATCGAGCCCGTTGGTCGGCTCGTCGAGGATCAGCAGCTCAGGCTCTTTCAGCAGCGCGGCTGCGACGCCGAGGCGCTGCTTCATGCCCATCGAGTAGGTGCTGAACTTGTGCTTGGCCCGGGGTGTCAGCTCGACCTGCTCGAGCGCGGAGCCGATCCGTGAAGCCGGGGCGCCGCAGAGGCCGGCCACCACACGAAGGTTGTCGTAGCCGGACAGGTAGGGGTAGAAGGCGGGCACTTCGACGATCGCGCCGACCTTGGCGAGCGATCGGGGCGAGCCCGGTCGGGCGCCGGACACGATCGCGCTGCCCGAGGTCGGACGGATCAGCCCGAGCAGCATCCGAAGGGTGGTCGTCTTGCCGGCGCCGTTGGGGCCGAGGAAGCCGTAAACCTCGCCCCGGAGGACGTTGAGGTTGAGACTCTGCACCGCGACGATGCCATTGCCATAGTGCTTGGTGAGACCCGCCGTCTCGACCACCTTCTGGCTCTCCATGGCTGGCAAACCTTAGCGCGAACCAAAACGTCGCAAAAAGGTTCTGTTGCGGAAGGCGCGTTCGGGTCCCGGCCCGGGCTCAGGGTTCGCGGCGGATGACCAGCGCGTCGCCTTGCCCGCCGCCACCGCAGAGCGCCGCCGCGCCGAGCGCGACGCCGCGGCGGCGCATCTCATTGGCCAGCGTCAGCACGAGTCGGGCTCCGCTGGCGCCGATCGGGTGGCCGAGGGCCACCGCGCCGCCGTTGACGTTGACGCGCTCCTCATCCAGGCCCAGCATCCGGGTCGCATTGAGAGCAACCGCCGCGAAGGCTTCATTGATCTCGACGAGGTCGAGATCGGCGACCTTCAGCCCGACCTTTTCGAGGGCGTTGTTGATAGCGAGCGCGGGGACCGTATGGAGCCAACCGAAACGGTCCGCCGACATGCCGTGGGAGACGATCTCGGCCAGCGGTTCGATCCCAAGGCGCTGGGCCCGCTCGCGCGACATCACCACAACGGCCGCGGCGCCGTCGGAGATCTGGGAGGCGTTGCCGGCGGTGATCGTCCCGTCCTTCCGGAAAGCGGGCTTCAGGCTGCCCAGCCCGGCCGCCGTGGTATCGACGCGGAAGCCCTCGTCCGTTTCCACGATGGTTGCCTGGCTCTTGCGCCCGCGCACCTCGACGGGCACCGTCTCCTCGCCAAGTCGTCCTCCGCTCCATGCCGCGGCCGCCCGGGCATGGGAGCGCGCCGCCCAGGCGTCCTGCTCCTCGCGGCCGATCTCCAGCTCGCGGTTGATGTCGTCCGAGGACTCACCCATGTGCGCCTCGAGGAAGGTCGACCAGAGGCCGTCGTGGACCATCGAGTCGACCATCTCGGCGTTTCCCATCCGGGCGCCGAAGCGAGCCTTGGGGACCAGGTAGGGCGCGAGCGACATCGACTCCATCCCGCCCGCGACGGCCACCTCGATCTCGCCGGCGCGGATCAGCTGGTCGGCCAGCGCGATCGCATTGAGGCCGGAGAGGCAGACCTTGTTGATCGTCAGGGCCGGCACGTCGATCGGCAGCCCGCCGAGGATCGCCGCCTGCCGCGCCGTGATCTGGCCGGCGCCCGCCTGGAGGACCTGGCCCATGATGACGTAGTCGACATCCTCCGGCGCGATCCCCGCCCGTTCGACCGCGCTCCGGATGGCGACCCCTCCCAGCTCGACGGCGGGCACCGTGCTGAGGCCGCCGCCGAACTTGCCGATGGCGGTCCGCGCGCCGGCGACGATCACCGAAGCCATGTCTTCAGGTTAACGGCCCGCCACAGGTGGAATTCCGTAACCAATCGCGCTCAGGCGGCGCTTGCAGCCATCAGTGGGGCGTCGCTTTGGTCGTGCCGCGGCCGCAATCCTCCTCGTCGCTCTTGGTGCCGCCGTCGTGGCCTGGGTTGCCACGCCCGACGTAAATGACGCGCAGGCCCGCGTCGATGCCGAGGCCGCCCGGCTCAAAGTGCCGGTTCTCAGCCCGGCCGACGTTCCGGAGCAGCTCGCCCTCGCGGTTGTCGCGACCGAGGACGAGCGGTTCTACAGCCACCACGGCATCGACGTCCCCGGAATCGTCCGCGCCGTCGTCGACGACGTCGCCATGCGCTGCCTCTGCGAAGGTGGGTCGACGATCACCGAGCAGCTCATCAAGGAGGTCTACCTGAACGGGTCGAACATGGGCTTCAACAAGCTGGTCGACGTGATCCTCGCGTTCAAGGTCGAATCCGTCCTCGACAAGCCGCGGATCCTCGCCGACTGGCTGACGCTTGCCCCGACGGGCCCGACCCGCTACGGCGTCGCGCCCACCGCCTGCGCCTACTTCGGCAGGCCGCTCGCCGACCTCGACCTTGCCCAGTACGCGCTGCTGGCCGGCCTTCCCCAGTCGCCCGTCTCCTACGACCCGCTGACCCATCCCGAAGCCGCGCTCCGCCGCCGTGGCCTGGTCCTCGACGCGATGGTCGGTCACGGCTACATCAGTCCCGCCGAGGCCGCCTCCGCTCGCGCCGAACCCTTGCTGCCGGCGACGAAACCCGGCTGCTGATTTCGCCGGCTGATTCGCCTCGACGACGGTTAGAAGTAGAGCCGGGAGACCATCTCCGCCACGCAGGCCGGCTTGGCTTCGCCCTCGATCGAGATCGTCACCTCGTTGACGATCTGGATGCCGTCCTGGACGTCATCGACCGAGACGTTGCGCACTGACGCTCTGACCTTCGAGCCAACCTTCACCGGTGACGGGAAGCGGACCTTGTTGAGCCCGTAGTTGATCGCCATCCGGACGCCGTCGATCTTGAGCAGACCACCGGTCAGCCCCGGGATGAGCGAGAGGGTCAGGAAGCCATGGGCGATCGTGGTCCCGAAGGGCCCCTGCTTCGCCTTTTCGGTGTCGACGTGGATCCACTGGTGGTCGCCGGTCGCGTCGGCGAACTGGTTGATCCGATCCTGGTCGACCTCCAGCCAGTCGCTCTCGGCCAGCTGCTCGCCCACCAGCGCCTTGTAGCCTTGGATTCCGGCGATCGTCTTCATGCCGACGATTGTCTCAGACGCCTGCCCCTGTGCGGCCTCCGCCCCGGAGATCTCCGGTCACACTATTCACGTATGAACCCAAAGCACACCTGGATGAACGGCAGCGTCAGGCCCTGGGAAGAGAGCCTTGTCCACGTCGGGAGCGACGCGGTCCTCCGCGGGGCGAGCGTCTTCGAGGGGATCCGCGCCTACCAGTCGACGGACGAGCGGGACCTTCTCCTCTTCCGCCTCGCCGACCACTTCGAGCGCCTCTATGGCGGTTCGATGCGGGTCCTGAGGATGCGCATCGGCTACACGCCTGAGCAGCTGACGCAGGGCATTATCGAGCTTCTTCGCGCCAACGAGGTCCACGACGACGCCCACATCCGGGTGGTCGCCTACTTCGACGTGCTCGACGGCCCGGCGACCGGGGAGGGCGACCCCACCGGCGCCTATATGCTCGCCTTTTCGAAGCCGCGCAATGCTCGACTCGAATCCGGTGTCAGGTCGACGGTCAGCGCCTGGCGGCGACCCACCGACACCTCCATCTCGCCCCGCGTCAAAGCCAGCGCCAACTACCTGAACAGCCGCGTCGCGCTGCTCGACGCGAACCTCAAGGGATTCGACATCCCGGTCCTCCTCAACGAGCGAGGCCGGGTCGCCGAAGGCCCCGGCCAGAACATCTTCCTGGTCCGCCGGGGCAGGCTCATCACGCCCACCACCACCGACGCGATCCTGGAGGGGATCACCCGGGAGACGGTGCTCGGGATCGGTGCGGAGCTCGGGCTGCCGGTGGAGGAGCGCGAGGTGGATCCCACCGAGCTCTACATCGCGGAGGAGCTCTTCTTCGCCGGGACCAACATGGAGGTCCAGCCGATCTCGGAGATAGATGGTTATCGGGTCGGCGACGGCAGCATCGGACCGCTCACCCGGCAGATCCAGTCCCGCTACTTCGAGCTCGTCCGCGGTGCCGCCCCAGCCGCCTGGCTGACATCCGTCTACGGGGCCACAGTGACCGTCTGAGGCGGTACACGTGGCGTAGGCTTCGAGCCCGTTGCGACTCACCGCCGTCCTCGCCGCGTTCCTGCTCGTCGCCTGCACGCCGGCACTCGGTCGGCCACAGGCGAAGCCGAGCGCCGCGCCGTCGAGCACGGCGGCGGCCGACGCCGGCCTCCTGGCCTTCGTGCCGGTCGCCGAGAAGTTCGTCGAAGACCACCGCGGGCTCAAGTTCAAGACGTCGGTGAAGGTCACCTTCCTTGCCGATGCCGAGTTCAACCAGGAGCTCGGCAAAACCAACGGCACGGATCCCACCGGCTACGCCACGGAGGCGAAGGTCCTCCATGCGCTCGGCCTCCTCGACGGCCTTCCCGACCTCGCCCAGGCGGAGCAGAGCCTCCAGGACAGCAGCGTGATCGGCTTTTACGACCCCAAGACGAAGCAGCTCTTCGTGCGCGGCGTCGAGGCCAAGGCGTCCGTCCGCCACGTCCTCGTCCACGAGCTGACCCATGCGCTCCAGGACCAGTGGTTCTCGATCGACCGCACGCTCTCCAACGAGGACGAGAGCGAGATCGCCTTCCGGACGCTCGTCGAGGGTGACGCGGTCAGGATCGAGAACGAGTACATCTCCGTCCTGAGCCAGGCGGACAAGAGCCAGATCCAGGCGGCCAACAACGCCCAGGGGGGCCTGCCGCCGGGGATCCCCGACATCCTGCTCGAGCTCGACTCGTTCCCCTACCAGGTCGGCCCATCCTTCACCGAAGCGGTCATCTCGCGTGGCCAGGAGCGCCTCGACGCCGCCTTCACGACGCCGCCGACGAGCACCGCGCAGGTGATCCACCCGGACCTCTTCCTCGCGGGACGGAACCCGGCCAGCGTCGACTTCCCGGCAGCGAATGGCACCGTCATCGACAAGGGCGTGCTCGGCGAGTTCGGACTTGACCTGATCCTGGAGCGGCTGTACTCCCGCGGCGAGGTGACGAGAAGCGAGGTCCAGGCCATCGCCTCCAACTGGGCCGGCGATCGCTACATCGCCTGGGACCAGGGCTCCCAAACCTGCGTTCGAACCCGTTTCCTGATGGGCGGACCGCAGGCGACCGCAGGGCTCGTCGGGGTCCTCCGCAAGTTCGCGGGCGACCATCCCGACACGACCGTCGAGGGCAGCGGTCCGGTGCTCTTCACCGCCTGCGCCTGAGCGCGGGAGCTGCCTTCCGAAAGGCGCTGATCACGGCGGCCGCGGTCGGTCGGTCGTGGCTCGTCCGGCAGCGGTGGGCCATCGTGAGGTTGCCCTCGGCGTCGAAGACGAAGTCGGCGCCAAGCTGCCAGAGATCCGCTTGCTGGGGGAGCCATGGGCGTCCGCGGATCGTCGACACGAAGTTGTGCCAGAGATCGGTGTTGCTGAAGGGGCTGAGCGGGCCGCCGCGGCCGACCCGAAAAGCCCGGTAGCTGACCCGGGCCGGGTCGGAGAGCCAGAGGTAAGGGTGTGCCAGCGCCCGCGCGAAGCGTTCCACGTGCTGGGGAGCGGCAAACGAGATGACGGCGATCTGACCCCCGGCTGCCTCAACCTCGTCCGAGTGAGCACGAAGCTGCGCCAGGTGGTCCTGGCAGAAGAGGCAGCCGAGATGGCGAAGAAGGACCAGGATGGTTGGCGTCCCGAGCAACTGCCGGGCGGGGAAGCGCTCTCCGGCCACGTCGCGCAATTCGAAGTCGAGCTCGATTCGCGCCATCGGGTCCAAGGCTAGCGACGCTGTGGTGTTGGATCAACGGCGTTATGGCAGGCGCGCCCTGGCGACCGGCGCCGTTCTCCTGCTTTTCGTCATCGTCTACCCGCTCCTCTTCGCGCGCGCCGGTGCGGCAAACGCCGCGCTCTGCGCGATCCCGGTTCTTGTTGCCGGCTACCTGTGGGGCATGGGAGCGGGCGCCGCCACGGGCCTTCTCGTGCTTCCCCTGACGACGATCGAGCTGCTGGCCCTCGGCGTTCCTCATGCCGACCTGCCGCTGACCTTCGGCCAGGGCGGACCTGCGGTCGTGCTCGTCATGGTTGCAGTCGGCGCGGTGGTCGGGAGGCTGCGCGACCTCGGCGCCCGGCTGCTCCGGGAGGCGGCGGCACGGGTGGCGAGCGACCGTCGCTATGCCGACCTCTTCGAGAACGCCCACGACGTCGTCTTCACCTACGACCTTCACTGCGAGCTCACCGACGCCAACCGTGCCACCGAGCGCCTGCTCGGCTACAGCAGGGCTGAGCTGGTCGGCATGGACCCCGGCATCCTGATCCCCGGCGACCAGTGGGAGAGGGTCCGCGGGATGCTCAACGACTGCCTCGAGGGGCATATCGGCGACGGCCCCTACGAGATCGAGTGGCTGACGCGGGACGGCCGAACCGTCATCCTCGAGATCAGCCCGCTGCTGATCAGGGCGGGTGGTGTCCCGATCGGCATCCAGGGCATCGCTCGCGACGTCACCGAGCGCAAGCGGATCGAGGAGACCCTGCGGCACCAGGCGCTCCACGACCCGCTGACCGGGCTGCCCAACCGGACCCTGCTCGAGGATCGGCTTGCCCAGGAGGTCAAGCGCGCCGAGCGCGACGACGCGGTGCTCGGTGTGCTCATCCTCGACCTGACCGAGTTCAAGGCGGTCAACGACACGTTTGGCCACCTGGTTGGCGACGACCTTCTCCGCCAGGTCGGTGAGCGGCTTGTCGGCGCCACCCGGGAGGCCGACACCGTGGCTCGGATGGGTGGGGACGAGTTCGGCATCGTGCTCGGCGGCATCCGGGGCGAGGAGGACGCGGCGCTCGGCGCCCGGCGGCTCCTCGCCGCCCTGGACGAGTCGATCCTGGTCGAGGGCCAGCGGATCTCGGTGGGCGCCG
>DATCOZ010000164.1:0-3275 GCA_036564345.1 Candidatus Dormiibacterota bacterium
CGACCCAGCCACTCGGCAGTACATCGCTCGCCGAACTGCGGAGGGCAAGTCACCTCGAGAAATTCGCCGCTGCCTAAAGCGCTACCTCGCCCGCCGCTTCTTCAAGCTCCTTCAGCGGCTTGACATGACATAGAAGCGTCACTTAAGTGGGGAGGTGGCCGCGAAGCGGCCGGAGGGGCATTCCCCGATGAGGCCGCGAGAAGCTAGCCGACCGCCGCCGGCGGCTTCCTCATCCCCCGCCGCGATTGGCGGAGCTTGTCGAGCTTTTTGACATAGTCGTCGACGGTCACCACGAACTCGGCGTGGGACCAGGTGAGAGGCGCCACCGAGAGCGGCGCGCCGCTGTTGGGGTCGACTTGCTCGGAGAGCATCCCCGCCTCGGTCTTGTGCGCGACGACCCAGTCGATGATGTCCCGCGCCGGCTGCAGCTGGTCGACCGACTTCGCGACCGCGATGTACCACTGCGCCAGCCAGAGGGTGCAGATGAACCAGGGATTGCCCGGTGTTCGCGAGAGGTCGTGCTCGACCTGGAAGTAGTAGTCGTTGGTGTAGCGCCCGATCCCACCGGCGGCGCCCTTGTTCGCGAGCTGCTCCCGGATCGCCTTCATCGTCTTCACGATGCGGGCGTCGGTCGCCTCGTACATGCCAAAGCGCCAGAGCCCGTAGACAGCCGAGTCGAGCACGTTGTCGGGGATCATCGAACCGTCCGGGGCGACCGTCAGGCGGCGCGCGAAGCGATCCAGCTCCGGCCGCCAGAGCCAGTCGTCGGTCGCGTGGCGGAGCTCGTCGGCGGCTGTCGAGTAGCGCTCCAGAGACTTCTCGTCGCCGTACAGCTCGGCGAAGTTGGCCGCTCCCCGGAGTCCCGCCCAGACCGCGCCGACGGAGAAGGCGTGGACGCCCCAGCGTTCCTCCCAGAGGTCCCAGGAAGGCTTGATCATGTGGTTGCGCGGGTCGACGTAGGAGGCCATCCAATCGGCGGCCGGGACGACCAGCCCGGAGTAGAGCTGCATCGTGAAGTCGAGGTTGCGGTGGATCGCGTAGTGCGACCAGAGGGACCAGATCACGAGTCCCGTCTCGTCCTCCTGGATCGGCAGCACCCGCCTGCCCATGGCGTCCACCCAGGGGTGCCAGGAAGAGCCGGGCTGACCGTCGGGCGCGTACTTGTGGGCGAAGTACCCCTCCGGCCGGAGCACCTTCTGGCAGAACTGGAAGAAGCTCCGGGTGACGTCCTCGTGGCCCGACCGGTCGAGGGCGTTCGCGACGAGGGCTCCGTCGCGCGGCCAGACGTAGGAGTAGGTGTCCCGCGCGAACTTGGTGATGTCGTAGTCGTTCGCGGCGACGATCCCGCCCTGGTTGTCAACCTGCGTCCTCACGGTCAGGACGCTTCGCCGGAAGAGGTGCCGGACGTCGTGGCCGAGGGCTGCCTCGATCTGGTGGTGCTCCTTGTCCGACCATCGCTCCCAGTAGGTGCGGGTGCGGATCAGGTAGGTGTGCTGGCCCTTGCCGACGATCAGGTCCTGGCCGTAGGTGGTGACGTCGGTGAAGGACTTGCCCAAACAGAGCCAGTGGGTGAGCCGCCGTTCCTCCCCCGCCGTCAGGGATCCCAGGTCGAACGAGATCGTCGCATCCACCGATCCCTGGTCGATCGGGTTGCGGCCCAGGACGCCGTCCTCGGCGTCGACCCAGGTCCCCGCGAGGGCTCCGCCCTTCTTGCCGGTTGCCCAGGAGGAGATCCCGTAGTCCTTCCCGGTCATGCCACCGGCGAGGGCCCAGCGGTCGCCCTTGTAGGCGATCACGGCGCGGTGGTCGGGCTCGTAGAGAACCGTGCAGCCAAGGTCCGACTCGCGCATCCACCAGTCATGGTGGAAGAAGGCCCGGACCTGCTCGGCCGGTCGCGCGAGCTGGATCCGGAGGTTGCGGACGAAGTAGTCGCGGACCATATCGACGTAGTCCTCGAAGTGAACGGTCAGACCGAGGTCCTGATGGACCAGGGTGACGTCGCCGACCAGGGTGTCGCGCCAGTAGCCGAGCTTCCGCTGCCAGCCGGGATCGCTCAGCCAGGCGAACCGCCCGTCGATCCAAAAGCCCGTCCGGCAGACGTTCCCGACCGTCTGGTTCTCCATCCCGACGTGGGGATAGAAGAGGTCTCGGACGTCGTAGTTGGCGTCATAGCCAACCAGGAGGTTGCCGTTTCCGATCACGAAGCTTCGAGGCATGGGGCAGGTGGCGCGAATATATCAGCGAAGCCGAGGCCCCTTAACTGCCCGTCTTGGGCCTTGGCCGAACCTTCATTAGACTCACCTCCGTCGCGTCCCACTCAACGAAGGAGCACCCCGACAATGGCGACCCAGGCGTCCGACCTGCAGAGTCCCTGGCGTCCCCCGGTCCGGATCGTCGGCTCCCGCCGCCGGCGGCGGACGGTCCAGGCCCGCCTCCGCTCCGGCGTGCTGGAGGTGCTGGTGCCGGAGTCGATGCCGCAGCGGGAGCGGGAGAGGTGGGTCGATGTCATGCGGGGCCGCATCGAGCGCCAGCTGCAGCGCGCCCTGCCGACTGACGAACGGCTCGAGGACCGGGCGCAGCTGCTCAACCGGCGCCACTTCGGCGGACGCCTCCGCTGGAATTCGGTGGCCTATGCCGAGCAGGGCCGGCGCTGGGGCAGCTGCACCTACACCGCCGGGGTCATCCGGATCTCCTCGCGGGCCGCCAAGCTGCCGCCCTGGGTCCTCGACTACCTGCTCGTCCACGAGCTTGCCCACCTCGAGCACGCCGATCACGGGCCGGCCTTCTGGGAGATGGTGCTGCGCTATCCGTTGACCGAGCGGGCGCGGGGCTACCTGATGGCGATCGACCACGGCTTTGCTGAAGGAGGCGAAGAAGAGATATAGCCCTCGACCTCAAGCTCATCCCGGTTCGCAAAGGTAAGGGCGTCATCCACCTGACGGTTCTGGTCGAGCCGGACAAGCCGGTCCTGACCCTCTGCGAGCGTACCTTCGAGGCGGCCGACTACCAGGTCTCCGACCTCGAGCCCAGCTGCGCGGCTTGCCTGCGGCGGCGGGAGGATCCTTCGCGCCTGTCGAATGCGATGTTCGGCCAGGATCTCGGCTCCAAGCTCCTCGAGCTGTCGCTGTCGCGGACCCGGAAGCGGCCCGAGGACCAGCAGGCCGACGATCGCGCCGCCAAGGCCGACCCGCCCCGCCTTCGGGTGGTCCCGGCCCAGCCGCGAGCCCAGCACCCGCCCGTGCCGCCGAGCGCGGAGCCACGAACCCCCGCTCCCG
>DATCOZ010000055.1:0-9517 GCA_036564345.1 Candidatus Dormiibacterota bacterium
CCACCGCCCCCGCCACCCTCTGGCTCCGCCGGCCCTCCGGGTTCTCCTCCACCGCCACCCAGCTACGCGCCACCACCGGCCGCTCCCGAGGGTGAGCCGCGCCCCTCATGGCTGCCGGCGGACGCCCCCTGGCCGCCGGCGAGCCTCGAGCGCCCTCCCGACCAGCCCCTGACCACCGACGTGGCGCTGGCCGCCCCGGCGCCGGGGGCGGTGCCCTGGGCCAACGTGTACTCCGACGTGATCGCGTCGTCCACCTCAGGGCACGCCTACGCCGGCTTTTGGATCCGGTTCATCGCCTACTTCGTCGACAGCCTGATCATCGGCATCCCGATGGCCGTCATCTCCATCGGTTTCCTTGGCGGCGGCGCGGCCAGCCAGAGCCAGGCATACATGAGCTCCGCCAACCTGGTCTACCTCGCCATCACCTTCGGCTACTTCGTCTTCTTCTGGACCCTGGGCTCGACGCCGGGCATGCGCATCTTTGGGATCCGGGTGGCGGACCAGTCGACCTTCCAGAGCATCGGGGTGGGCAAGGCGATCCTTCGCTACGTCGGCTGGATCGTCGCCTCCTTCTGCTGCGCGATCGGCCTCATCTGGGCGGCGTTCGACAGTCGCAAGCAGGGGTGGCACGACAAGCTCGGCGGAACCGTCGTCGTCTATCGCTGAATCGACCGGTGACCCTCTACGTCGGCACCAGCGGCTTCAGCTACCCGGAGTGGCGTGGGACCTTCTACCCGGCGGACCTGCCGGCCGGCCGCTTTCTCGAGGCCTACTCCAAGCAGCTGAACGCGGTGGAGGTCAACAACACCTTCCAGCGGATCCCGCAGGAGGCGGCGCTCGCAAAGTGGCTTCGCGACACCCCGCGCGAATTCCGGCTCTGCCTGAAGGCCCAGCGCGCGCTCACCTACTCTGCGGCCGGCTTTCCGAAGGACATCGTCGCCCGCGACTTCGGTTCCCGGATGCGGCCCCTGGGGGACCGGGCGGGCCCCATCCTCCTCCAGTTCCCGCCAACTCAGAAGAGGAACCCGGAGCTGCTCAAGATGCTCCTAGCAAACCTCGCCCGGCCGGTCGCCGTCGAGTTTCGCGACGCCGGCTGGCTCGACGCGGAGATCTACGAGGTGGTCGAGCGGCACGGCTGCGCCGTCGTCGTCACGGACCAGGAGGACTGGCCTTTGGCGGACGCGGCCGGCGCGTTCCGCTATTACCGCCTGCGGCGCGAGTACTCGGAGGAGCAGCTGCGGCCGTGGGGCGAGCGGCTCGCTTCCGAGGTGGCTTCGGGACTTGAGGTGTTTGCGTTTCTACGACACTCGGTGGAGGCTCCACGACGGGCGCTGGAGCTGCGCGCTTTCGCAGCAGGTAAAGGCTGAAGCCGATCGCCAGCACGACCATGAGAAGCGACGCCCACTGCGCCTGCCGAAGGCCGTACTCGATCTGGTCGGCGCGCAGGTAGCTGAGGAAGAAGCGGCCGACCGCGTAGAGGGCCAGGAATACGAGGCCTATCACGCCGTCCGGGAAGCGCGCCTTCAGGCGCCCGTAGAAGGGCAGCAGGAGGAGCACCAGCCCGAGGCAGAGGATCATCTCGTAGGCGACCTCGGGATGGACCACAGAGCCGGGCTGGCCCAGGGTGTGGGCGTTCACGTAGCGCACGCCCCAGGGCAGGGTCGTCGGAGTTCCGTGGTGCTCGCCGTTGATGACGTCGCCGATCCGGCCGACGGCGAGGCCCACCAGCGCCGGCAGGCTCACGGCGTCGAGAAGCTTCCAGAAGCTGACCCTGTTGCGGTACGACCAGATCCAGATCCCGAGCATCGCCCCGAAGATCCCGCCCCATTGGCTGATCCCGCCTTCGTTGATGTAGAAGACCTTGATCGGCGCCGCCTGGAAGAGATGCCAGTTCTCCGCGACGAAATGGATCCGCGCGCCGAGCAGGCCGATCACGACGGCCCAGAAAGCGGCGTCGTAGACCTTGTCGCCGTCGATCCGGTCCTGCCGCCAGGCGAGCCACTGGGTCATCCGGATCGCGGCCAGGATGCCGAGCACGCTGAAGACGCCGTGCCAGGTCAGCGTGAAGTTGCCGACCGTCAGCAAGTTGGGGTCGAGGTCGATCTGGATTTCGAGAAAGGTCACAGTGCGCGCTCCATTCTGGCGATGGCTTCGTTCTTGGGCAGCAGGGCGAGAGTGTGATGGATGGGCGGCGAGTTGCCGCCGGTGACCGCCTGGCGGATGGGCTTGAAGAGCTGGTTGCGCGACCAGCCGCGGCTCTCCCGAAGTGTCTCGAGCGAGTGTTCGATCGCCTCCGGGTCCCAGTCGACCGCCCGCAGCACGGCGGCGGCGGCGATCAGGCGCTCCCTCTCCTCATCGTTGAGGCCCGGCGGTTCCGGTTCCGTCCACAGATAGGCGAGCAGCTCGCGGCCGTCGGCAAGCGTCCTCATCCGCTCCTGGAGGGCCGGGACGGCGCGCTCCAGCTGCTCGGCCGTGAGCTCGGGCAGGAACGGCCGCAGCCGCTCGGCGAGCCCCGCCGCGGGCAGCGACCGGATCCAGGTCGCGTTGATCCAGTCGAGCTTCTCGCGGTCGAAGATGGCGCCGCTCTGCTGGACGCGGCCGAGGTCGAACAGCCGCTCCAGCTCCTCCACGGTGAAGATCTCCTGCTCCGTGCCCGGGTTCCAGCCGAGCAGGGCGAGGTAGTTGACCATGGCCTCCGGCAGGTAGCCCCACTCCCGGAACTGGGTTATCAGGGCCGGGTGGCGACGCTTGCTGAGCTTGGTCCGGTCGGGGGCCAGGATGAGCGGTATGTGGGCGGTCGCCTCCGGCCGGTCGTAGCCGAGCGCGTCGACGATCATCAGCTGGGTCGGCGTGTTGGAGAGGTGCTCCTCGCCGCGGATCACGTGGCTCACCTCGAGCAGCGCGTCGTCGATCGGGCTGGCGAAGTTGTAGGTCGGAAAGCCGTCGCTCTTGATGATCACGGGGTCGCCGATGAGGTCGCTGTCAAAGCTCATCCGGCCCCGGATCAGGTCCTCGAACTCGATCTTCGCGCCGTCCGGCACTTTGAAGCGGACGACCCAGCTCGGGCGTTCCTTCGGGGCCGCGTCGGTGAGGCAGCGTCGGGAGTACTTGTAGGGGCGCTTCTCGCGTTGCGCCGCCTCCCGCTCGGCGGCGAGCTCCTCCGGTGTGCAGTAGCAGCGGTAGGCGTGGCCGGCGTCGATCAGGCGGACCGCGTGCTGCTTGTAGAGGTCGAGCCGCTCCGACTGCCGCACCGGTCCCTCGTCCCAGGGCAGGCCGAGCCAGTTGAGCCCGTCGTAGATGTACTCCTCGTCGGCGGCGGTCGAGCGCTCGAGGTCGGTGTCGTCGATGCGCAGGATGAACTTCCCGCCGTGGCGGCGGGCGAAGAGCACGTTGAAGAGGGCGGTCCTGGCGCTGCCCACGTGGATCGGCCCGGTGGGGCTGGGAGCCATCCGCACCCTAACCGGGCGCTCGGCCATGTCGCCATATGCTACCCAGCGAAGTGACGGGCCCATTGGCGCTGGTCGGCGGGGACGAGTTCAAGCCCGGCAACGAGGACCAGGACGCCCTTCTCATCGAGGCCGCGAAGAGCCGCGACGGCGTCGCCTACATCGTTCCCACCGCGGCCGCCCGGGGCGGCCCGCAGCAGGCGGTCGACAATGCGATCCGGTGGTTCGCCCGGCTGGGCCTGGCGGTCGAGGAGCTCCACGTTCTCACCCGCAGCCAGGCCAACAGCGAGTCATTGGCGGCGCAGGCGGCGGCCGGGTCCTTCTTCTACCTCGTCGGCGGGGACCCCGGCCACACCGCGTCGACGCTTCGCGAGACCGCCGTCTGGCGGGCGATCGTCGCCGCCTGGGAGAAGGGCGCCGTTCTCGCCGGCTCGAGCGCCGGTGCCATGGCGATGGGCGAATGGACCCTCATCCGCGACCGCTTCAAGGGCGACAAGCGCCGGCTCTACCGGCCCGCCCTGGGGCTGCTCCGCCGGCTCGCGGTGCTGCCCCACTTCGAGACCTTCGGCCACCGCTGGGCAGCCACGGCGCTGGAGCGCGCCCCCACCGCTGACACGGTCCTGCTCGGCGTCGACGAGCGGTCGGCGGCGTTCTGGGACGGGCGGGCCTGGACGGCGCACGGACCCGGCTCGGTGACCGTCATCCGCGGCGAGCAGCGCGAGGTCAGCCCCTCCGGCACCCCAATCCGGCTGCACCCGCCCGAGATGGCGACCTGAGATGGCGCTGCGCGACGGCTACTTGAAGCTCGGCGGCCTGACCCTGCACCACACCTATGGCGGCCTCGGCCGTCCGATCGTCTTCATCCACGGGCTCGGCTCCTCCGGCTACCTCGAGTGGCGCTTCAACCTGGATCGCTTCGCCCGGACGAACCGCGTCTTCGCCCCCGACCTGCCCGGCTACGGCAAGAGCGACAAGCCGCGTGCCGCCCGCTATGGGATTCCCTACTTCGCGCGGACGATCGACCGCTACCTGCAGAGCCGGCGGATCCGCGAGGCGACCATCGTCGGCACCTCGATGGGCGGCCGGATCGCGCTCGAGGTCGCCCTCCAGTACCCGACCCGGGTGAGCCGGCTGGTCGTCGTCAACTCGCTCGGCCTGGGGCGCCCGAAGATCCAGCCCTACTACCCGATGATGCTCGTGCCGAGGGTGGGGGAGACGCTCCTGCACGGTATGAAGCACGGGCTCCGCTGGGCGCCGAGCCCGGTCATCCGACGCTTCGCCGCCCGGTTCATCGGCGCCCGGGGGGATCTCGAGACGACGATGAGCGACCAGTATCTCGACGACCTCCGCGAGATGTACGCCGCGGAGGGCTACCCCGATGCCTACCTGGCCACGGTGCGCTCGATCGCCAGCCCCCGCAGCTACCTGGGCGCGCTCGACGTGACCCGGCGGCTGGATCGCATCAAGGTGCCCGTCCTGATCGTCTGGGGCGCCAACGACCCGCTCTTCCCGCTCGAGCACGCGGAGCGGGCGCACAGCCTGCTGCCGAACTCCAGGCTGGCCGTCATCAGGGGCGCCGGCCACACCCCGCAGGCGGAGAAGCCCGAGGACTTCAATAGGCACCTCGCAGCCTTCCTCAAAAGCTGAGCGGGCACCGTCTCCCGTCGAGACGACCTACCACGGACCCGACTACCGGGCCGCGATCAGCGGCGCCTGGGGGCCGCCCGACCCACTCCTCCACCCCGACGCGTTCCACCCGCCCCGTTTCTACCTCTGGGTCGTCGCCATCCTGCGCTGGCTGCTGCCGAAGCTGTTCCGGATCCGCATCGAAGGCGTCGAGAACCTTCCCGCCGAAGGGCCATACATCATCGCCAGCAATCACCAGGCCTGGTACGACCCCGCCTTCCTGGTCGTGGCGCTGCCCAACCCGGTGCCGATGGTCTACTCGATGGCGCGCCGCGACACCGTCTTCAACCGGGGTTGGAAGCGCGCGATCGTGCGCCGGGCGGGCGTCTTCGCCATCGCCCCCCAGGAGGGCGAGCTCGATCGCACCGGGCTGGCGAGCGTCTACCACGTCCTCTCACGGGGCGGCCGGGTGCTGATCTTCCCCGAGGGCCGCTACTCGCGCGGCCGCCGCCTCCGGCCGCTCAAGAAGGGCGTGGCCCATTTCGCCCTCCAGGCCGGCGTCCCCATCGTGCCGGTCGCGATCGACGGCGACGCCCGCCTTCGCCCTGGTGCGCGGATCACGATCTCGATCGGTACGCCGGTCTACCCCGACCCGCCCGGCTGGTGGGACCCGTCGCGACGGGTAGTGAAGGTCGTCGAGAGCGTGCGGCGAGCGATCCTCCGCGCCTTCGACCGGGTGCCGAAATCACCCGAGGAGAAGCTGCTGACGCGGCTCCGCACGCGGCTGGGCGGATTGCTCCGAAGAGCCGACCCCCGGCTCCTCCGGGCTGCTAGTGTCCTGGAACCGAAGTTCCCTGCAAATGTCTAGGCCGACGCAAGCGACGGCCGGCCGAACCTTCGGGCTCATCCGCCAAGGACGCCGATCTCGGCGTCAGCTTCTCCGCTACTCGCTTACGGGCCCTAAGGCCCGCGCGCTCCGTTGCTCGGCCGCATTCCCCACCCTGCGGGCGGGGCCCCCTATCGAAGCTTCCTTGATCTCGACGCCCGTGGCGGCGATTTTGCAACGAACCTCGGTTCCAGACACTAACGAACCGCCAGGCAGGTGATGGTCTTGAAGACGCCTTCGACCTTCTGGATCTTCTCGACGATTATGTTGCCGATCCCGGCCACGTCCTTCGCCTCGCACACGGCGATCACGTCGTATTCGCCCGTGATGGCGTCGGCGGCGGTTATCCCGGCCAGTCCCTGGAGCGCCCTGGCGACGTCGATCGCGTGACCCGGCGAGGCATTGATGAGGACGTATGCCTTCATGAACCTAACTACCCCCAGCTTTAACGAACACCGACGCTAACGTGACTTTAACGCCCGCAGCATCACCTCGTCCGTGACGTTGGCGCCGCTCAGAATGACCACCACCCGCTCGCCAGGTGACGGCGAGTAGCGGTAGAGGAGTGCCGCCAGCGCGGCCGCCCCGGCGGGCTCCGCGAGGAGATGCTCCCACTCGAAGTAGAGCTTGATCGCTCGGAGCATCTCTGCCTCCTCGACCAGGACCATCTCGTCGATGCAGCGTTTTGCGATCTCGAAGCAGATGTCGCCCGGCCGGCTGGCCGCGAGCCCGTCCGCCATCGTCTGGATGCGCTCCAGGGTGACCGGCCGGCCGGCGTCGAGGGAGGCCTTCATCCCGGCCGCGCCGAAGGGCTCTACACCGACAACCTTCACACCGGGAAGCCGTTGCTTCAGGTAGCCGGCGACGCCGGCGATCAGCCCTCCGCCTCCGATCGGCACGATGACGGTGTCGAAGGCGGGGAGGTCGGCAAGCAGCTCCACGGCGACGGTCCCCTGGCCGGCGATCACGTCGGCGTCGTCATAGGCGTGGAGGAAGGTCTGCTGGCCCTGGTTCCGCCGGGCCTCCAGGAAGGCGTCCTGGTAGGTCCGGCCGTGCTCGACGACTCGCGCGCCGAGCCGCTTGATCGACTCGATCTTGAGCTGGTTGGCGTTGGCCGGTACGTAGACGGTGGCAGGCACGCCGAAGGTGAGGGCCGCGTGGGCGACGCCCATGCCATGGTTCCCGGCCGATGCGGTGATCACGCCGTGGGCGCGCTCGGCGGCCTTCATCCGGATCAGCTTGTTCAGCGCGCCCCGGACCTTGAAGGCGCGGATCGGCTGAACGCCTTCCAGCTTGAGGTAGACCTCGCAGCGGGTCTTCGTCGTGAACGCTCGCGAGAACTGGAGGGGGGTGGGCTTCAGGTAGGGAACGAGGTCGCGGGCGGCCTGCTCGATCGCTTCCGCCCCGATGCTGAGGGTGTCCAACTCCGTAACCGTAATGGGTCGGCAGCCTTAGGCTGGGTGCACCCGAACGCGATGAAGCGGTTGAGCCCGGCGGAACTCCAGGAGGAAAGGCGCCTGATCGAGGCCGCCCAAGGGGACGGCGCGCGCTTCGGCGAGCTCTATGAGAGGTATGTCGACGCCATCTACTCCTTCAGCTACCACCACACGGGTTCCCACCAGCAGGCCGAAGAGGTGACTGCCGAGACGTTCGAGCGCGCCCTCAAGCACCTGCCCGGCTACCGCTGGCGGGGCGTTCCCTACGGCGCGCTCCTCTACCGGATCGCCGCCAGCGTCGTCTCCCGGCAGCGGCGCCGGGCGCCTTTCCTTGAGCTCCGGGACGCCCAGCCCGCCACCGAAGCCGGCCCCGAGGAGGCGTGGCTGAGCGCCGACACCGGCCGCGCGCTGCGCTTGGCGCTGGCGCGGCTGCCGGACGACCAGCGCACCGTGCTGCTGCTCCGTTTCGAGGGCGGCATGCGTAACGCCGAGATCGCCCGCGCGCTGGGCCGGAGCGAGGGTGCGGTGAAGGCGCTCACCTTCCGGGCCATCACTGCGCTGCGGGCAACCCTGAGCCGCGAGGAGGTGCTCTCGTGACGCGCTCGGCCGAGGATCGGCTTACCGCCGCGCTGGACCGCGTCCAGGCCGGCAGCCCCTCCCGCTCTCCCGCGGATGACGACACCGAAGTCCTCGAGCTGCTCGTGACGGCCGGCTACCTGCGCGAGAACCTGACCGGGGTGCCGGCGCCGGGCTCGTTCCGTTCCGAGCTTCGGGACTGGCTCGCGCAGCCCCGGCAGGCGCCCTGGTGGCGGCGGTTGATGGAGCCGGCCCGGCGCCGGATCCCGGCTGGCGCGCGCCGGCCGGCCCTCGGTGCCGCGATCGGGCTCGGTGCCGCCGCCGCGATCCTTTTCGGCGTCATCGCCATCCGCCGCCGCCGGTTAGCATCGGCGGTGTGAGCGAGGACGTCGAGCTGCTTCCCGAGCCGGAGAAGGCGCGCGTGAAGGCGCGCGACCGTAAGGTCCGGGGACCCAAGGTGGTGGTCGACAACGCGGGGCTGCGAAAGGTCCAGATGCAGCTCGCCGAGCGGCGCCGGGCCGCGAAACCAAAGCCTCCGCCGGACTAGGCGCCACTTCGGGGCGGGCGGCGGTTAGCCGAACTCGGGGACGATCACCCGCCGGTGGGTTCCGGTGCCGCAGAGCTTGTCGCCCTCCCGGCAGTCGACGTCGAAGAAGAGCTTGCGGCCGTCCACCTTCGTGAGCTTCGATGTGACCTTCACCGTTCCGCCCGGTTCGGTCGACGCGAGGTGGCGGACGCAGACCTCGAAGCCGACCGTCGTGAAACCCTCGGGGAGCAGGGGCTGCACGGAGCGATGGCTGCACCACTCCATCAACCCGATCATGGCCGGCGTCGCGAAGGTTCCCCTGCCTCCGACGTGGCTGGTCACGAGCGTCGCGTCGATCACGCGCTCGATCGTTTGCTCGACCCCGGGCTGGACTTTCTCGAATTCGACCACCGGATACATTGTCTGAGATGGGTGTGCCGCCGGTCCGCAAGGCAGTGTTTCCGGCGGCGGGGCTCGGCACTCGCTTCCTCCCGGTGACCAAGGCCCAGCCCAAGGAGATGCTCCCGCTGGTCGACAAGCCGACCATCCAGTACGGCATCGAAGAGGCGGTCGCCTCCGGCATCGAGGAGGTCATCCTGGTCACCGGCGGCGGCAAGCGCGCCATCGTCGACCACTTCGACCGCTCGATCGAGCTCGAGTTCTACCTCCGCGAGCGGGGCAGGGAAGACCTCCTCCAGCTCCTCCACCAGGTCGACCTGCTGAGCGAGAAGCTCGACCTCACCTACATCCAGCAGAAGCAGCCGCTCGGCCTCGGCCACGCTGTCTGGACGGCCCGCCGGCTGGTCGACGACGAGGCCTGCGCGGTGCTGCTGGCCGACGATGTCATCCTCGGGGCGACGCCCTGCCTCAAGCAGCTCATCGACATCCACCGGCAGGAGGGCGCGACCGTGCTCGCCGCCCGCCGGGTGCCGGCGCACCAGGTCAACCGCTACGGCATCATCGCGACCAGGTCCAGCTCCGGCCGGGTGCACGAGGTCGCCGACCTGGTCGAGAAGCCGGC
>DATCOZ010000178.1:0-2872 GCA_036564345.1 Candidatus Dormiibacterota bacterium
GATGTACGACGAGGCCCACGTCACGACGATCGGCGTCCGCCGCGACACCCAGCGAGGCGGCTACGGCAGGATCGTCTTCGCGGCCCTCGTCCAGGCCGCCTACGACCTCGG
The DNA here is from genome assembly GCA_036564345.1 of Candidatus Dormiibacterota bacterium. Lineage (GTDB taxonomy): Bacteria > Chloroflexota > Dormibacteria > Dormibacterales > Dormibacteraceae > UBA6019. The sequence goes on from DATCOZ010000178.1 coordinate 112, forward strand.
CGCGAAATGGATCACGCTCGAGGTCCGCACCTCCAACGACAATGCCCAGCGGATGTACGAGAACTTCGGCTTCAAGGTCATCGGCCGCCGCCGCGGCTACTACACCGACAACGGCGAGGACGCGATCGTGATGTGGTCGGACTCGATCTACTCGCCGCGCTTCCGGAAGGCCTTCGAGGCGAACCTCGCTCGGATCGACGGCGAGGTAGCCGGCCTGCGCCGCGAAAAGCCACTGACCGATAGCTAGCCTGACCCTCGGGATCGAGACCAGCTGCGACGAGACCTCGGTCGCCGTGATCGAGGACGGCCGCCGCCAGCTCGTCAACCTGATCCACTCCCAGGTCGCCCTTCACGGCGAGTTCGGCGGCGTTGTGCCCGAGATCGCCGCGCGGGCTCACCTCGAAAAGCTCCCCGACCTCGTCACCGCTGCGCTGGCCGAGGCGGACATCGCGCCGGACCGGCTCGACCGGATCGGCGTGACCCGTGGCCCTGGCCTGGTGGGCTGCCTGCTGATCGGGGTCGGCATGGCCCGCGGCCTGGGCGCGGGCTGGGGCAAGCCGGTGGTCGGCGTCAACCACCTCTGGGGGCACATCTACGCCGCCCTGCTGAGCGAGCCCTCGCTGGAGCCGCCGCTGCTGGCGCTCGTCGTCAGCGGCGCCCACTCGGACCTGGTCTGGATGGCCGGCCACGGCGAGTTCGAGGTGCTCGGCAGGACCCGCGACGACGCCGCTGGCGAAGCCTTCGACAAGGCGGCCCGGATGCTCGGCCTGGGCTACCCGGGCGGCCCGGCGCTGGACCGCCTGGCGCGGACCGGCGACCCGCGCCGGCAGCGCCTCCCGCGGCCTTCGCTGCCGGGCCTCGAGTTCAGCTTCAGCGGCCTCAAGACAGCCCTCCTCTACCGCCTCCGCGACCTCGGCGAGTCCATCACGGACGGTACCCGGGCCGATCTCGCGGCCGCTTTCGAGGAGTCGGTGGTCGAGTCGCTGCTCGAAAAGCTCGCCCTCGCGCTCGCCACGCGCCCAACGGCCGAGGTCGTCGTCTGCGGCGGCGTCGCCGCCAACAGCTTGCTCCGCCGCCGGGCAGTCGAGGTGGCAGCCGCGGCTGGGTCTCGGCTAACGATCCCCCCGCTAGCTCTCTGCACCGACAATGGCGCCATGATCGCCGCCGCCGCCCACCACGCTCCCCGGGCCGAGCTCGAGGTCGATCCGAGCCTCGGCTGGTGACCTCGTGAAGGGCTGGACGGTCGTCTTCAAAGGACCCAACTACGCCGCCGAGGTGGTCTTCGCCTCGCTCGAGGCGGCCGGCTACCGGACCGAGATACTGACCGACACCGGCCACGTCTGGCCGGGGCTGATCGCCGAGGACACTCGCGTCTTCGTGCCCGACGAGCAGGCCGACGAAGCGCTGCGGATGATCGAGGCCGACTTCCCCGCATAGCGCCGCGCGGGAACCCAGGCGGGGTTTGGGCGGGGTTGAAATCCGGGTCTGGACTACCTACAATTAGCACTCGTTCAGCGAGAGTGCTAACACTCGGCGAGACCGAGTGCCAATTCGAAAAACAGGAGGGTCGCAATGAATCTAAGGCCTCTGGGCGACCGGGTCGTCGTGAAGCCGGTCGAGCGGGAAGAGCGGACGAAGAGCGGCATCGTGCTGCCCGACACCGCCAAGGAAAAGCCCCAGGAAGGCATGGTCGAGGCGGTCGGCACCGGCCGTATTCTCGACAACGGAACCAAGATCCCGATGGAACTGAAGGTGGGGGACAAGATCCTTTACGCGAAGTACGCCGGGAACGAGTTCAAGGTCGACGAGATCGAGTACCTGATCATCAGCGAGAAGGACGTTCTCGCGGTGGTCGCCGGCAACGGCAAATCCAAGAAGTAGAAGAGGAGTATTCAGAACATATGGCAAAGGCAGTAGCTTTCGACGTCGAAGCGCGCCAGGGCCTCAAGAAGGGGATCGACACGGTCGCGCAGGCCGTTCGGATCACGCTTGGGCCCAAGGGTCGCAACGTCGTCCTCGAGAAGAAGTTCGGGTCGCCCACCGTCACCAATGACGGAGTGACAATCGTCCGCGAGATCGAGCTGAAGGATCCCTGGGAGAACACCGGGGCGCAGCTCCTCCGCGAAGTCGCCACCAAGACGAACGACGTCGCCGGTGACGGCACCACCACCGCCACGATCCTCGCCCAGACGATGATCGGCGAGGGCTTCCGCAACGTCGCCGCGGGCGCCAACCCGATGGGTATCAAGATCGGCATCGAGAAGGCCGTCGAGGCCGTCGTCGCCGAGATCAAGAAGCTCTCCGTACCCGTCAAGGGCCACGAGGATGTCGCCCACGTGGCGGCCATCTCGTCCCAGGACGCCAAGATCGGCGAGCTGATCGCCGAGGCGATGGACAAGGTCGGCAAGGACGGCGTCATCACCGTCGAGGACTCCCAGGGCATCGGCACCGAGCTCGAGGTCGTGGAAGGCATGCAGTTCGACCGCGGCTACACGTCGCCCTACTTCGTCACCAACCCCGATCGGATGGAAGCGGTCCTCGAGGATCCCTTCATCCTGATCACCGACCGGAAGATCTCGGCGATCCAGGACCTCCTGCCGGTGCTCGAGCGCGTCGTCCAGCAGGGCCGGCCGCTCCTGATCGTCGCCGAAGACGTCGAGGGCGAGGCGCAGGCCACCCTGATCGTCAACAAGCTGCGCGGCACCTTCACCGCCGTCGCCGTCAAGGCGCCGGGCTTCGGTGACCGCCGCAAGGCGATGCT
>DATCOZ010000190.1:0-7549 GCA_036564345.1 Candidatus Dormiibacterota bacterium
GGATGGTGGTCTACGGCGCCGGCCTGCTCCTCTTCCGCGCCCTCGAGCCGGAGGAGCTCGCCCTCGCTCGCCGAGCCCTCCTCCGGCGCGGTTAGCCCGGCCCGATGTGCGGCATAGCCGGGTTCTGGGGCCCGCCCGACCAGGAGCTGCTGCAGGCCATGAACGCGTGCATCCGCCACCGCGGCCCTGACGACGACGGCTTCCTGGCCCATCCCTGCGCTTCGCTCGGGATGCGCCGGCTCGCGATCATCGACATCGAGGGCGGGCAGCAGCCGATCGGCAACGAGGACGGCACGGTCCAGTGCGTCTACAACGGCGAGATCTACAACTACCGCGAGCTGCGCGGGGAGCTGGAGGCAGCCGGCCACCGTTTCCGGACCAAGTCCGACACCGAGGTGATCGTCCACGGCTACGAGGAGTGGGGGCCGGACTGTTTCGCCCGCTTCAACGGGATGTGGGGGGTGGCCCTCCTCGACGACCGCGCGCCTGGCACCCGGCTGATCCTGGCGCGCGACCATTTCGGGATCAAGCCGCTCTATTACGCCCGCTCGGGCGACCGGCTGCTCTGGGGGAGCGAGGTCAAGAGCCTGCTCCAGGACCGCACTCTGCGGACGGCACCGAGCGGCCAGCGGATCCACGACTACCTCTCGGCCGGCTTCCACGACCACGTCCCCGACTCCTTCTTCGAGGGCGTGCGCCAGCTCGGTGCCGGCCGCTACGCGATCGTCGACGGGTCGGGAATGGCCGAGCACGGCTACTGGCAGCCCGAGCTCTCCGAAACGGGCAGCGCGGACCCGGAGGAGTTTCGCGCGCTCTTCGAGAAGTCGGTGGAGCGGCGGCTGGTCGCCGAGGTGCCGGTCGGCACCTGCCTCAGCGGCGGTCTCGACTCCTCGACCATCGTCTGCTTCATGTCCGACCTGCTCCACAAGCACGTCCCCGACGCCGTCTCGATGGGCGACCACCTGAAGACCTTCAGCGCGGTCTTCGACGGCGACCCCATCGACGAGCGCCGCTACATCGAAGTCGTGCTCGCCGCGACCGGCGCCGAGAGACACCTCGTCCACCCGCGGGCCGACCAGTTCCTGGAGGAGATCGGCGAGGTCGTCTGGCACCAGGAGGAGCCGATGGTCTCGACCGGCCCCTACGCCCAGTGGTGCGTCATGCGCAAGGCCCACGAGGAGGTCACCGTGCTGCTCGACGGGCAGGGCGGCGACGAGCTCCTGGCCGGCTACGTGCCGTACCAGTTCGTCTACCTGCGCCAGCTCCTCCGCCAGCGCGACTACCGGCGCTTCGCGTCCGAGGCCTGGGCGGCCCGTGACGTCCTCTGGCCGCTGCTCCGGCGCCGGCTCGGCGAGCGGGGCAAGCGCTTCCCGGCCGGCCGGCTGCTGCGACCGGGGTTCCGGGCGACGGTCGAGCCGGCAATCGACCCGCGGGTTCGCGACGACCTGAAGCGCCGGCTGCTGCAGGACCTGACGACCTTCAGCCTCCCCTCGCTGCTCCGCTACGAGGATCGCAACTCGATGGCCTTCTCGATCGAGTCACGGGTCCCCTACCTCGACCAGGAGCTCGTCGAGTGGATCCTCCGCCTTCCGTCTCGGGCGATCATCGACCGGGGGTGGAGTCGCGCCATCCTCCGCGACGGCCTCAAGGGGACGCTGCCGGACGAGATCCGGCTGCGGCGCTGGAAGGTCGGCTTCACGACGCCCGAGTTCCGCTGGCTGAAGGCGGAGCGGGCCTGGCTCCAGGGCTTGCTCCGCTCCCCGCTCTACTGCTCGCGGGCCTACTGGGACGGCCTCGCCGTCGCGGACGCCTTCGACGCCATCTGCGAGGACCGGCTGGAAGAGCACCCCTTCATCTGGCGGACGGTCAACCTGGAGGTCTGGCTGCGCACCTTCTTCGGACCGACGGGCGGTGCTGAGACCGGCCGCCGGCCCGAAGCTGACCTGGCCCGGCTGGGCGACGAGGCGGCGGTGAAGATCGCCGGGACGGCGTCGGCCCGGGAGGCGCTCCGGGCGTTCCGGCCGAACCCCGGGCGCCACCTCTTCCAGCAGGTCCTGGGCGGCGGCATCTTCGCGCGCGCCCCTCTCAAGTCCCGCAAGGTGGTGCCCGGCGACGATCTTGCCGGCGCCCTCGGTGACGCGCTCGGGAAGATCCGCGTCGAGCGAGAGGACATCCTGGCGCTGAGCGAGAAGGCGGTCGCGGTCAGCCAGGGCCGCTCGCTCCCGCTGGCGGACATCCACCCAGGAGGGGCCGCCCGCCTGCTGTCCCGGTTCGTGCGGCGGAGCCCGGTCGGCATCGGGATCGCGATGCCGGAGACGATGCAGCTCGCGATCGAAGAGGTCGGGCTCCCTGGGATCCTGCTCGCGGCCGCCGCCTCCGTCGCCACCCGGCCCTTCGGCCGGCGGGGGACCTTCTACCGCGTCGCGGGGCCGAGGGTCGCCGCCATCGACGGCCCGACGCCCTACACGATCCCGCCCTCCAACACCCACGCCAAGCGGGCGCCTGCAAACCCGGACCGGGTCGCCCGGCAGCTCGCGGCCCGCTTCGGGTGCGAGGTCGCGATCGTCGACGCCAACGACATCGGGGTGGTCGTGCTGGGCGCCAGCGCGGGCGTCGAGGAGGGGCTGGTCAGAAACCTTTTCCGCGATAACCCGTTGGGACAGAAAAGCGAGCAGACTCCGTTCGCGCTGCTTCGGCGCGTCGGTGTCGCCAAATCGCCGCCGCAGCCAACCTAGACTCTCCGGGGAGAACTTCCGTGGCCAAGCTCCAGCAACTGAAAACCTCGCGCGGGCATCGGACCCGCGCCCGGATCCACGCCTTCTGGGCACCGCTCGGACAGCGAGCCCGACGCAACGGCAGGCTCCGCCTCGTCGCCGTGCTGCTCGCCGGCGGCCTGGTGCTGGCCGGGGTCAGCGACGTCTACGCCGAGCAGTACCTCTCCGGGCTCCCGTCGGTCAAGGGCCTGGACGCGGCCACCCTCACCGGTGACACGTTCATCTCCGACCGCAACGGCCAGCTGCTCGCCGACGTCGGCAACAACGGCAACCACCGCCAGTACCTGACCCTCGACAAGATCTCCCCCAAGCTCACCACGGCGACGATCGACGTCGAGGACAAGAACTTCTTCCGCAACCCCGGCTTCGACATCACGGGCATCGCCCGCGCCGCCTACGACAACTTCCGCCACCGGGCAGTCGTCGGCGGCGGTTCGACGATCACCCAACAGCTCGCCAAGCAGCTGTTGTTGACACCCGAGCAGACGTACACCAGGAAGATCAAGGAGATCATCCTCGCCTACGAGCTGAGCCAGACCTACACCAAGAACCAGATCCTCGAGCTGTACCTGAACAACAGCTATTACGGCGAGCAGTCCTATGGCGTCGAGGCGGCCGCCCGCACTTACTTCCAGAAGGACGCCAAGGACCTCGACCTCGCCCAGGCGTCACTGCTCGCCGGCATCCCCCAGGCTCCCACCGACTGGGACCCGATCATCCACCCGACGCTTGCCGCGGCCCGCCAGCAGCAGGTCCTCGACGCGATGGTCAACCAGGGGGACATCAGCCCCAAGGAAGCCGCCGACGCGATGGCCGAGAAGCTCCAGATCCACCCGCCGGTGAACAGCTTCCTGGCCCCCCATTTCGTCAACTTCGTCCAGAGCGAGCTCCGCCAGCTCGGCTTCCTGCCCGGCCAACAGCAGCTCATCGTGACCACCACGCTCGACTACGGCAAGCAGCAGATCGCCGAGCGGGCGGTGCGCGACAACCTCGCCAATCAGCGCTGGCGGGACACCTCGGGCCAGCTTCACTCGGCGATGGTCTCGCTCGACCCGAAGACGGGCGACATCATCGCCTTCGTGGGGAGCGACGACTACAACAGCGAGGCGGGCCAGATCGACTACGTCTCGGTCGACCTCCGCAACACGGGCTCCTCGATGAAGGTGTTCACCTACTCGGCGGCCCTCAACACCCGCCAGGTGACGACCGAGTCGCTGATCGTCGACGGCCCCAACCCGCTTCACGTGCCCCAGCCCCAGGCGCCCGACTACATCGTCTACAACTACACCCACGGCACCTATGGGACGCTGCCTCTGCGGGAGGCCTGGGACAACTCCCTCAACATCCCCGCCGTCAAGACCGAGCAGGTGGTCGGCGTGCCGACCGTGGTCCAGTTCATGCGCAGCGTCGGCCTCTACCCCTATGACATCAACGGCGACCGGAACGGACCGCTGGCGAACTACGGGCCGTCGCTGACCCTGGGTGGCTTCCCGGTGAAGCTGCTCGACGAGGCCCACGGCCTGGCGACGATCGCCGACATGGGCGTCTATCACGACGTGGAGTCGATCCTCACCGTGAAGGATGCCCACGGCCGGCTGCTCTACCAGTCGAACCCCGACGCGAGCCGCCGGCAGGCCGTCGATCCGGGCGTCTGCTTCATCGCCGCCCAGGTGCTCTCGGACAACTTCAACCGCCGCATCCTGTTCGGCCTCAACTCGCAGCTCCACTGGCCCGACCGCACGGTCGCGGCCAAGACCGGCACCGGGGAGAACTTCAAGGACGACACGAGCCTCGCCTTCACGCCCGACGTGGCGACGGTTTTCTGGCTCGGCGACACGCTCAACAACAGCCACGTCATGGTCAACGGCTCGGCGGCCGAGCAGGTGATCCTTCCCGCCCTCCACCGCTACATCTCCGAATCGCTTGCCGGTGTGCCCGACCACTGGTTCGCCCAGCCCAGCGACGTCGTCCGCGGCGATCCCGCCACCCAGCCCCATGCCTGGTTCCTGGCCGACCAGCGAAGCGTTCCCAAGCTGCCCGGCGACCTCCCCAGCCCGTCGCCCTCCTCGCAGCCGAGCGCGGTGCCGCCGGATCCGAATGTCGGACCGGTGCTCGAGCCGACCCCGACCGCGACGCCGACTCCCAAAGCAAAGCCGTAGCGACGGCGCCGGACCGTTCCGGCGACCGCGTCGCGACTCCGGCAATCCCTAGAATCCGACGGTGGCCGCCCCCGAAACCAGCCAGCTCGCCATCTCCCGGGAAGCGCTGCCCGGAAGCCAGGTCGCGCTGACCATCGAGGTCCCCGCCGACGAGGTCGACCGCGCCTTCGAGAACGTGATCGCCAAGCTCTCCCAGAAGGCGAAGATCCAGGGCTTCCGACCGGGCAAGGCGCCGCGGGCGGTGGTCGAGGCCCGCCTCGGAGCACCGGTGATCCGGGAGGAGGCGATCGAAGCCCTCGTCCCCGAGGTGGTCAACCGCGCGCTGACCGAGAGCGGGATCGAGCCGATCGATCGGCCGAGGGTCGACGTCCTCGAGTTCGAGCGCGGCAAGCCGGCCCGCTTCACCGCGACGGTCAGCGTGATGCCCGAGGTGGAGCTGGCCGACCTCGGCTCGATCCGCGTCGAGCGGCCCCACACCGAGGTCACCACCGAGATGGTCGACCGCCGCGTGGAGGAGCTGCTCGACAGCCAGTCGACGCTGGAGCCGGTCGAACGGCCGGTCCAGGAGGGAGACGTGATCGTCGCCGACCTCGACGTCAGCGCCGACGGCAAGGAGGTCCCCAGCGCCGGCCGGCGGGCGATGGAGATGGAGGTCAAGGAGGGGGTGCTGATCCCCGAGCTTCGGGAGGCCGTGATCGGCAAGAGCACCGACGAGGTCGCCGAGGCGGAGGTCGACATGCCGGCCGACGCCGCCGACGCCGAGCTCGCCAACAAGCGGGCCAACCTCAGGCTGACCGTCCGCGGCGTCAAGCAGAAGAACGTGCCGCCGCTCAACGACAGGACCGCCGAGACGATCTCCAACGGCGAGCAGAAAACGGCGCTGGAGCTGAAGATCGCCGTCCGCAAGGACCTCGAGGAGACGGCGAAGCGGTTTGACGAGCTGGCCCACGAGCAGAAGGTTCTCGAGGCGGTCGTCGAGGGCTCCAGGGTCGAGGTCCCCGCCACCCTTGTCGACCACGAGGTCGCCCACCAGCTGGAGGACCTCGAGCAGCGGATCCAGCGCCAGGGCCTTCGCCTCGACCGCTACTTCGCCTACTCCGGCACCACCGCCCAGGAATGGGCCGCCAAGGCGCGGCCCGACGCCGAGTCGCGCCTGAAGGTCGACATGGTCCTTGGCGAGGCGACCAAGAAGCTGGGCGTGAACCCCACGACAGAGGAGGTCTACGCCTACCTGATGAGCGAGGCGGCGAAGGACGACGAGCTCAAAGGGCAGCTCGACCAGCTGACCCAGAATCGGTCGGCGGTCGAGTACTTCCGGCACCGCCTGACCCGCCTCAAGACGCTGGAAAGCCTGGTGGCGATGGCGTCCGGCGAGAAGCCGGCCGAGCCGAACCGCGCCACGTCTGAATCTGAAAAAGAGGGGGCATAATGACCGAAGTGGACCGCGTGACCGATTACCTGGTGCCGATGGTCGTCGAGACCACCAACCGGGGCGAGCGCGCGTTCGACATCTATTCGCGGCTTCTCAAGGACCGGATCGTCTTCATCGGCACGCCGATCGACGATGGGATCGCCAACCTGGTCATCGCCCAGCTCCTCTACCTCCAGTCGGAGGACCCCGAGAAGGACATCAGCGTCTACATCAACAGCCCCGGCGGTGTCGTCTCGGCCGGGCTGGCGATCTACGACACCATGCAGTACATCCGGCCCAAGGTCTCCACCCTCTGCATCGGGATGGCCTACTCGATGGGAGCCGTGCTGCTCTGCGGCGGCGCCCCCGGCATGCGCTTCGCGCTGCCCCACGCCAACATCCTCATCCACCAGCCGCTCGGCGGCGCCCAGGGCCAGGCCTCGGACATCCAGATCCACGCCCGCGAAATCCTGCGCACCCGCGAGCTCCTCAACCAGATCATCGCGACCCACAGCGGCCAGCCGCTCGAAAAGGTCCAGCTCGACACCGAGCGGGACTTCTTCATGACGCCGGAACAGGCCAAGGCCTACGGCATAATCGACGACATCATCCAGGCCCCGGTGAAATCGGTTCAGCCGGGCGCGAAGGAAAAAGCCAGTTAGTGACGTCCTCTGAGACATGATCTTCCGCCGGCGCGAAGGCAAGGGACAGGTTCGGCACAAGCCGAAATGCTCCTTTTGCGGCAAGGCGCAGGGCCAACCGGGAGAGCTCGGCATCCGGGATCGGGTGCGGCTGCTGGCCGGGCCCGGCGTTTACATCTGCAGCGAGTGCATCAGCCTTGCGAATGAGATACTGCGCGGCGATAATTCGCCGGCGCCCGCCTAGGAACCCATGAACGAACGCGAAGACCGTCGCCGCTACACCCGCTGCTCCTTCTGCGGAAAGGGCCAGGACCAGGTTCGAAAGCTGGTCGCCGGACCCGGCGTCTATATCTGCGACCAGTGCATCGACCTCTGTCAGGAGGTGCTCGAGGAGGACAGCCGGACCGCCACCTCGAAGAAGACCAAGACCGGCTTCATCCCCAACCCCAAGACCATCTGCGCCTCTCTCGACCAGTACGTCGTCGGCCAGGACCACGCCAAGCGGGTCCTCTCGGTCGCGGTCTACAACCACTACAAGCGGATTAACGCCGCCAACACCCCGGG
>DATCOZ010000200.1:0-7759 GCA_036564345.1 Candidatus Dormiibacterota bacterium
AAGGTCATCCTCAAGGTCGCCGACTAACGCGGCCCCAAACCAAATACGCCGAGTGGCGTAAGGCCGAGCTGCACTGCCACCTCGACGGCGCCCTTCGGCCGGCCACCGCGGAGGAGCTGGCCGGCCGCCCGCTGCGGCTGACGGCGCCCGCCTCCTGCGCCTCCCAGGCGGAGTACATCTCCTACTTCGACGACCAGATCTCGGTGCTCCAGACCGAGGCGGCGCTCGAGCGCTGCTCCTACGAGCTCTGCCTGGATTCGGCGGCCGAGAAGATCGACTACCTGGAGGTCCGCTGGGCCCCCCGGCTTCACCTCCGCGAGGGATTGACCGTCGAGGCGGTGATCGGTGCGGTCCTGCGCGGCCTGGAGGCGGCGCCGATCACGGCGGTCGCGATCGTCTGCGCGATGCGCGGGCACGCTGTCGCCGAGAACGTCGAGCTGGCCCGGACGGCGGGAACGTTCGCCGGCCTCGGTGTCGTCGGCTTCGATCTCGCTGGTGACGAGCTCCGCTACCCGGCGGCGCCCCACCGGCCCGCTTTCGCTGCCGCCCAGGCCGCCGGACTCCGGCTGTCCTGCCATGCCGGAGAGGCGGGAGAGCCGGAGTCAGTCGAGGAAGCCCTCGACCTTGGCGTCGAGCGGATCGCCCACGGCGTCATCGGCGCCCGCTCGCCCCGCGTCGTCGAGCGGATCCGCGCTGCCGGCGTCGTGCTCGATGTCTGCCCCACCGCGAACCTGAGATGCCGGGCGGTGCCCAGCCTGGCCGCCCATCCGCTGCCCGCCCTGGTCCGGGCGGGCGTCCGCTGCACGATCAGCACCGACTCGCGCACCGTCGCCGGCACCACCCTCAGCAAGGAGTTCGAGCTTGCCGAGACGGAGATGGGGATGACCGAAGACGAGCTGCTGCGGTGCAACCTGACGGCCTATGAAGCGCGCTTCGGTCGCTGACGTCGAGGCTGCGCTGCGGACGTGGGCGCGCAGCCCGCACCGCGACGGGACTGGTCCCGAGCGGATCCAGGCTGCCGTCTGCCTGCCCCTCCGCGACACCCCGGAGGGCGTCGCCTGCTGGTTCATCAGGCGCCCGGACGGGCTTCGTCACCACTCCCGCGAGATGGCCTTCCCGGGCGGCAAGCGCGATCCCGCGGACGCCGACCTCGATGCGACCGCGCTCCGCGAAACGGAGGAGGAGCTGGGCATCCCCCGCGCCCACCTGCGGCTCCTCGGCCGGCTGGCGGCGGTTCCCACCGCGACCTCGCTCTTCACCCTCAACCCGATCGTGGCCGAGGTGCTGGCGGGCGTTGCGCCAAACCCGGCGCCGGATGAGGTCGCCGAGCTGGTCAGCTTCCGGCTCGAGGACTTCTTCCTCGGTCTCGTCCGGTACCAGGCGATCGACCTGGGCCGCTACCTCTCCCCCATCTTCCATTTCGAGGCGGGCGCGATGTATGGCGCCACCGCCCACATCCTGCTCGAGCTGCTCGATCTCTACGGCGCCCTCTGCGAGCTGGAGCCGCCCAAGCCGGAGCTGACCACGATCCTGCCCTGGGCTTAGCGGAGCTCCGCGAGCTGGGCCACGTGGTCCTCGAGGTGGCCGACCAGGAAGGTCTCGAGCGCCTGGCGCACCGGCAGCGAGCCCCGGCCGTGCGCGTCGAGCTCGCGGTCGAGGTCCTGCTCGGACAACCCGGCGACCAGCCCCAGCGCGGACACCACGCCTTCCTCGATCCGCTTCCGGAGGGCCGCCTCCCCCAGCAACTGGCCGCTCTCGACGCCTTCCAGCCGGGATGAGCTGCCCGGTTCCCTGCCCATCGGGGCTCCGGTGTCGAGACCTTTGCGAATCTCGCGCGACCAGAAGGGCAGCATCTCGGCGGTGTGGCCGAGGACGTTGAAGCGGTCCCACCGCTCGCCCGTCTTCGGGTCGGGCGGCCCCGGCTCGTGCGAATCGCTGATCGGCACCTCGCGCAGCCGGTCGCGGGCGGCCTCGAGGCGGGCCTTGAGCTGTTCGGTCTCTGCCATCGCTTAGTCCTCCTCTCAGCCCCCGGTCCCGAAAAGGCGGTCGCCGAAGTCGCCAAGGCCGGGGACGATATAGGCGCGGTCGTTGAGGCCGTCGTCGAGGGCGGCGGTGAAGATCTTCACCTCGGGATGGCGCTCCTCGACGATCCGCACCCCCTCCGGCGCCGCCACCACGCAGATGAAGCGGCTGTCCTGCCCGCCCGCCTCCTTGATCAGGTCGAGCGCGCGAGCGCCCGAGCCGCCGGTCGCCAGCATCGGGTCGAGCAGGACGGGCACCTTGCCGGCAAGCGGCGGCAGCTTGTTGTAGTAGATCCGGGCCACGGCGGTCTCTTCGTCCCGCTCGAGGCCGATGTAGCCGACGCTCACCTTCGGCAGCAGCTCGAGCACCGGCCCCAGCAGGCCGAGGCCCGCCCGAAGGACGGGCACGGCAACGATCTCGTGCTCCATCCAGCTCGCTTCGGCCGGACCGAGCGGCGTTTCGACGGTGCCCTTGCGAACGAGCAGGTCCGCGGTCGCCTCGTAAAGGAGCAGCGTGATGACCTTGCGGGAAAGGGCGCGGAACTCGTCGGGGCCCGTCCGCTTGTCGCGCAGCTTGGCCATGCAGTCGCCGACCAGGGGGTGGCTACTGACGTGCAGCATCGCGCTCGATCAGCCGGCGGATCGCGCCGATCGCGACCTTCAGCATCCGCTCCAAGTAGGACGGGTCGAGGTGCTGGATCTCGCCCGCGCCCACCTCGTCGACGCAGAGGAGCAGCGAGCCGGCGCGGAGCCGGCGGACGGAGGCGACCACGAAGAGCGTCGACGACTCCATGTCATTCGCGATAACGCCAGCCCGGGCCCACATCGCGAGCTCCTCGCGAAGTCGGGGGCCATCCGGCATGGTGTCCGGCAGCATGTCCGAGTAGAGCGAGTCGACGGCCCTGATGATCCCCAGGTGGTGGGGCACTCCGATCTCGCGGGCAGACTCGAGGAGGGCGGTTACGACCTCGTGATCGGCCACCGCCGGAAACTCCTTGGGCACATAACCGTCCCCGGTCCCCTCGGTCCTCACCGCGCCGCTAGCGATCACGAGATCGCCCATCTTCACCTCCGGCTGGGTGGCGCCACAGGTGCCCACCCGGAGGAAGGTGTGGACGCCCAGCTCGTGCAGCTCCTCCATCCCGATCGCGACCGAAGGTCCGCCCATGCCGCTCGAGATCGCCGACACGGGGACGCCGGCGACGGTGCCTGTGAAGGTGCGGTACTCGCGGCTGAAGGCCACCTCCCGGCCGCCCTCCAGGTGCTTGGCGATGACCGCGGTGCGCGCCGGGTCGCCGGGGTAGAGGACGTACTTGCCGACCTCCTCCGCGGTCAGGCCGACGTGGTACTTCCGTTCCCCCATTTGGCCGGTTAGTTTAAGCGCGGCGGGGCCTCAGCCCGCCCCTACGCGCTCCAGGATGTGGGGAGGGCGGACGACCTCTCGATCGCTGATCCGCCAGGCCCTCAGCAGCCTTTCGGCCGCCCGCTCGGTCAGGTCCCGCGATGCCGCATGGAGAACGGCCAGGGGCTGCCCGGCGATGACCCTGTCGCCGACCTGGAGCTCGATCACGATCCCCGCGGCGTGGTCGATCGGCTCACCCTTGCGCAGCCGGCCGGCGCCGAGCTCGACCGAGGCGTAGCCGACCTCGAGCGCGTCGATCGCCTCCACCCAACCCGAGGCGGGGGCTGGCAGGGGCTCCTGGACCGGGGCCACCGGGAGACCGTCGGCGAGCCGGCCGCCCTGGGCGGCAAGCATCCGCTCGAACCGGGCCAGCGCGGACCCGTCCGCGATCGTCTCGGCGGGATCGCGACCGACGCCGGCGAGCCGGCACATCTCCGCCGCGACCCGCACCGAAACCTCGCGCAGCTCGTCGTCACCTCCGCCGCCAAGGACGTCGAGGGCCTCCCGCACCTCGAGCGCGTTGCCGACCGAGCGGCCGAGCGGGTTGTCCATCGCGGTGACCAGCGCGACAGTTCGGCGTCCGGCGCCCTCGCCGATCTCGACCATCACCTTCGCCAGCTCGACGGCGCTCGGCACGTCGGGCATGAAGGCGCCGCGCCCCGACTTGACGTCGAGCACGATGCCGTCGGCGCCTGCGGCCAGCTTCTTGGACATCACGCTCGACGCGATCAGGGGAATCGACGGGACGGTGGCGGTGACGTCCCGCAGGGCGTAGAGAGCCTTGTCGGCGGGAACCATCCGCTCCGACTGGGCGGCGACCGCAAGGCCGACCTCGCGCACCTGGGCGATGAACTCGTCCGGCGTGAGCTCGACCCGGAGCCCGGGCACCGACTCGAGCTTGTCAAGGGTGCCGCCGGTGTGCGCCAGGCCCCGCCCGCTGAGCTTGGGCACCGGCACGCCACAGGCGGCCGCGAGCGGGCCCGCGATCAGCGTGACCTTGTCGCCGACACCCCCGGTGGAATGCTTGTCGACCTTGAACCCGGGGATCGCGCTGAGGTCGAGCACCTCGCCGCTGTCGACCATCGCCCGCGTCAAAGCGAGCGTCTCAAGGCGCGTCATGCCGCGCGTCACCACCGCCATCAGCCAGGCGGCCACCTGGTAGTCGGGGATGGATCCGCCGAGGTAGCCGTCGAGGAGGAGGCGGATCTCCTCCGGGCTGTGTTCAAGCCCGTCCCGCTTGTGGCCGAGAACTTCAAGCACGTTCATGCGACGGGTTAGGCTACGCCGGAAATGTCCGAGCGGATCGAGATCGGCGACTTCCAGAAGGTGGACATGCGGGTCGGCCGAATAGCGCTGGCGGAGGAGTTCGGGAAGGCGCGCAAGCCCTCCTACCTGCTGACGATCGACTTCGGGCCGCTCGGGACGCGTCGCTCGGTGGCGGCGCTGAAGACCGATTACCGCCTGGACGAGCTGACGGGTCGGCAGGTCGTCTGCGTCTTCAACCTCCCGCCCCGGCGGATCGCCGGCTTCGATTCAGAGGTGCTGGTGCTGGCGGCCACCGAGGCCGACGGCGCTCTCCGCCTTCTTACACCCGATCCCGCGGCGGTCCTCGGGAGCTACGTCAGCTAGAGGTCTGGACGCCGCGCAGGTAGCCGGCCTTGCGAACCGCGCCCGTCTTTCCGTCGACCCAGACGTCGGCGTTGGCCCCGGGATGGCCGGCATTGGTCCGGAAGTGATAGGAGAACCAGGACTCGGTGCACTCGATCGGCTCGGTCCAGGGCCAGCTGTGCCGCCCACACTCGGCCCTGGCCACGGCCTTGGCGCGAGCCATGCCGAAGGCGAGTTGGGGCCAGAGCTTCATGCGCCGAAGAAGACTGATCATGAGCGAAGTGTGGCACGAGTCTCGAAGCGGGAGGCGAGATCGAGCCAGGTGAGGTGCCGGGCGGGGTCCGCGCGGCCCCCGCGGAAGCGGATCCCTTCGGCCTCCAGCCTCCGCCGGCACTCGTCCACCCTGCCGCCGCCCCAGCCGGGGGAGATCCTCCCTCCGGCGAGGAGGACCCGGTGCGCATTGGCGAGGAGGCCGCGGGCCGCGGCGGCTCCGACAACCCGCGCTCCGCGCCCACCGAGCGCGACCTGGGCGATCTCGCCATAGGTCGTCCACTCGCCGCGACCGACGAGCGCCGCCACCGCGGCGATCCGGTCGCCGCCTATTCCGGCAGCACCCAAACCTTGGTCGCGGTGTCCAGGCTCAGGGTCACCTCTCGCTCGGCGGCGCGGAGGCGGATCGTGTTGCCGACCCCGTCTACCTCGAGCAGGGCCAGGCGCGTCCCGGGGACCAGGTTCCGCTCGTACAGATAGTGGAGGAGCGAGGGCGCCTCCCGCTCGGCGACCTCCGAGATCCTGGTCACCGTCGCGGCGCCGCCGGTGAGACCGGCCAGGCGCACCTCGCCCGACACCGGCTCGGAATGGCCTGGGATCGGGTTGCCGTGGGGACACGAGCTGGGTCGTCCGAGGGCCTCGTAGAGCCGTTTCTCGACGACCTCGGAGATCGTGTGCTCAAGCCTGGCCGCCTCCTCGTCGGCCACGACCCAGTCGAGGCCGAGGCTGTCCGTGAGCCAGCGTTCGACGATCCGGTGGCGGCGGACGATCCCCGCCGCCTGGGTCTCCCCGTCCTCGGTGAAGCGGACCTCCTTGCCGCTGTCGTGGCGGAGCAGGCCGTCGCGCGCCATCCGGCGCAAACCCGCCGTCACCGTGGGCCGGCTCACGCCGAGCCAGTCGGCGAGCCGGGCGTTGGTGACCGTCTCACCCTCGGCGCGCATGTAGTAGATGGCTTCCAGGTAACGGGAGATCACTTCGGAGGGCACTCCGCCGCTACCATTAGCCCGGTCTAACTCATGGCTTTGCACGTACTAACTTCTCTCCCATGAGCGCGCTGACAGCTGCAGCCATCGGCGGGGTGGCGGGATTCTCCATTTTCCTCGGATTGCCGGTGGCGCGCCTTCGCGGTCTGTCGACGCCCCTCCAGGGCTTCCTCAACGCGCTCGCCCTGGGCGTCATCATCTTCCTGCTCTGGGACATCCTGAGCCACGCCTCGTCGCCCGTCGAGTCGTCGCTCGCCGCCGTCCGGGTCGGGCGGCCGGAAGGCTTCGCGTTCCTCGTGGTGATCTTCGCGGGCGGCCTCGCCGCGGGCCTCCTAACGCTGACTTACTTCAACCGCCTCCTGCTCGGTCGGGCAAGAGGGGTCACCGGCCAGGCCTCACCACGCGGCCTCGCGATGGCGATCGCGACCGGGCTCGGCTTCCACAACCTGTCCGAGGGCCTTGCCATCGGGCAGTCCGCGGCGAGCGGCGCGATCGCCTTCGCGGGCGTGCTGGTGATCGGCTTCGCGCTCCACAACATCACCGAGGGCTTCGGTATCGCCGCCCCGATGACGATGTCCGACACGCGTCCCAGCTGGGGGTTCCTCGGCCTGGCCGGATTGGTCGGCGGGGGGCCCACCGTCATCGGGACGATGATCGGACTCTTCGCGACCTCCACCTAACTGTCGGTGCTCTTCCTCGCGCTGGCCGCGGGGGCGTTGATCTGGGTGATCAACGAGATGTTCGGCGTGGCCAAGCGGCTCAACTCCCCGCCGTCGCTGGGCTGGGGCCTGCTGACCGGCTTCCTGGTCGCCTACTCGGCCGACCTGCTGCTTACCTACCTGACGCTTTAGGCCCGGCTCTTGTAACGCCCCACCCTGCCCCACCCAGAGCGGCCAGGGTATTCCGTGCTAGTCGGGGTCGAGCTCGTCCAGCTCGCCGTATTCGAATTCGGGGTGGCGTGCCTTGAAGAGGGCCTGCTGCATCTCGAACAGGCTGTCGAGGGCGCACTGGACCGAGCCGTCGTCGCAGTACATCCGGCGGAGGGACTCCGGCATCTCGGCGAGCCTGTCCGCGATCGCGGCCTGGCGCCGGTCCGGCACGTGGGCGACACCGTCGCGGTTCATCTCCTCCAGTTGCCACAGCACGACGTCGGTCAGCCGCAGCAGGCGGTCGAACTTCTGCTCCCGGGCCTTGCGGCGGCGGAGCTCGGCCGTGGCCTGCCCGATGCGTGCGTTAGTCTGGTCGATCATCTCAGAGCGACCTATTTTCCATGCTTTGCCCTCGGTGCTCAAGCCCCTGAATGACTGGGGCGCCTTCCGGGTCGGCTCCCGGCCCGCCGCGGTCGCGGCGCTCCTCTACGAACGCGCGGGCGAGCTCTGCCTGCCCTTCGTGCTGAGGCGTCCCGACCTCCCCGACCACCCCGGCCAGGTCGCGCTTCCGGGCGGCAGCGTCAAGCCGGGCGAGGACGCCTGGGC
>DATCOZ010000217.1:0-14374 GCA_036564345.1 Candidatus Dormiibacterota bacterium
CGGCGGCCTGCGCCTCGAGCGTCGCGATCTCCGCCCGGGTGGCCGTGACCCGCGCCCGGGAGGAGGCGTTGTCGCGCTCCAGGCTCTGGACGGTGCTCACCAGCGCCTGGTTTCGTGCGACCTGCGCCGACGGGGGGATCAGCTGGGAGCGGAGCTGGGTCGCGAAGAAGAAGCCGAAGGCCAGCGCCGTCAGCGCCACCACCGGGTACCACCCGATCCGAGTGAGCACCGGCCGGGGAATCGGCATTTCCGCGATGTAGTATCGGCGGCGTGCCCGTCGAGCTGAAGCCCGAGTCCGCCTACTCGACGGCCCAGCATCAGTTCGATCTCGCCGCGGACGTCCTGGACCTCCAGGACAGCATCCGGGCCCAGCTCCGGGAGGTCAAGCGCGAGCTGGTAGTGCACTTTCCCGTCCACCTTGACGATGGCTCGATCGAGCTTTTCACCGGCTATCGCGTGCAGCACAACATCAGCCGCGGCCCGGCCAAGGGCGGGATCCGCTACCAGGCCGGCCTGACCCTCGACGCGGTGAAGGCGATGGCGATGCTTATGACCTGGAAGTGCGCGGTCGTCAGCCTTCCCTTCGGGGGCGCCAAGGGCGGCGTCGACGTGGACCCGCGGAAGCTGTCGCCGGGCGAGCTGGAGCACCTCACGCGGCGCTACGCGACCGAGATCGCGATTCTGATCGGTCCCGAGCGGGACGTCCCGGCGCCCGACATGGGCACCACCCCGCAGATCATGGCCTGGATCATGGACACCCTCTCCATGCACGCCGGCCACTCGGTGCCCGCCTCGGTCACCGGCAAGCCGCTCGACATCGGCGGATCGGAGGGCCGCGACGAGTCGCCCGGCCGTGGCCTCACCTTCCTGACCCTCGAGGCGCTCAAGTACCTGCACGTGCAGGAGGAGACGCCGACCGTCGCCATCCAGGGCTACGGCACGGTCGGCCGGAGCGCCGCGCGCCTGCTGTCGGAGGCCGGCCTCCGGGTGGTCGCGGTTAGCGATTCGAAGGGCGGCGTCTACAGCCAGAAGGGCCTCGACCTCGACGCGCTCCAGGAGCACCGCCAGGTGCGCGGGATGATCGGCGGCTTCAAGGGTGGCGAGGATGTGAGCAATGCCGAGCTCCTCGAGCTGCCGGTGACCGTCCTGGTCCCGGCTGCGGTCGAGAACCAGATCACTGTGCGCAACGCCGACCGGATCAAGGCCCGCCTGATAACCGAGGGCGCCAACGTCCCCACCACCCCCGAGGCCGATCGCATCCTGCACGAGCGGGACGTGTTCATAATCCCCGACATCCTGGCCAACTCGGGCGGCGTGATCGTGAGCTATTTCGAGTGGGTTCAGGACCTCCAGGCCTTCTTCTGGGAGGGCGAGGAGATCAACACCAAGCTCCACCACATCATCACGCGGGCCTTCTACGAGGTGCTCCACACGAGCGTCAACAAGCGCCTCTCGATGCGGACCGCCGCCTATGCGCTGGCGGTCCAGAAGGTCGCCAACGCAAGCGTAGTAAGAGGCATCTACCCCTAGCACCCTCACCCGAATATCGATCGCCGAAGGTTGTGGCAAAAACCCTGGCAATCGTCGCCGCCGGTCGCTAAGGTTGAAGCTGCAGTCCCGCCCACCTGAATTTTGTTTGCCCTGGAGGTGGTCGCGTCATGAGCCTGGCGACAGAGCGGCGCGAGCGGCAGGAGCTGGAAGAGCTCTACCGCGACGTGGCCCTCGAGATCCGATCTCGGACGAAGGTTGACCGTCAGGGCCAGGTCCAGGTGGAGCTGCCGGAGGCCATCCGAAAGCTCCGCCGGCAGGCGCCGATGCTCGCCCTGGAGGCGATCGGCAAGCTCGCCGCAACCCTCCGGCAGGCGACCGGGCGGGACGTCATCGACATCGCCGCCATGATGGCGATCGTCCAGTTCCTCTACCAGCAGGCGGAGGCCGCGCGGCGCGAGGACCTGGCTGACGAGTTCGGCTTCGACCCCGTCTACACGGAGTCCTTCCTGCCCGTCTTCCGCTGGATCTACCACTCCTACTGGCGGGTGGTGACGACCGGCGTCGAGAACGTGCCCGTCAACGGCCGGGCCCTGCTGGTTGCGAACCACGCCGGCGTGCTGCCGTGGGACGGCGCCATGATCAAGACCGCCCTCTTCGAGGAGCATCCCCAGCCTCGCCATGCGCGGGCGCTGGTGGCATCCCTCTTCTTCGGTCTGCCCGGCCTGTCCTGGTTCCTCCGCCGCACCGGGCAGGCGGTGGGGAATCCTGACGACGCCCACCGGCTGCTCGAGCAGGATGAGCTGGTGCTCGTCTTTCCGGAGGGTGTCAAGGGCACCGGGAAGGGCTGGTCCAACCGCTACCGGCTCAGCCGCTTCGGCCGGGGCGGCTACGTCCAGACCGCGATCCGGGCGGGCGCGCCGATCATCCCGATCTCGGTTGTGGGGTCGGAGGAGATCTACCCGATGATCGCCGACCTGGGCCCGGTCGCCGACCTCCTCGGGCTGCCCTACTTCCCGGTGACGCCGACCTTCCCGCTGCTCGGTCCGCTGGGGATGGTGCCGCTGCCCTCGAAGTGGCGGATCCAGTTCCACGAGCCGATCCGAACCGACCTCTGCGCGCCCGGGGACGCCGAGGACCAGCGCTTGGTGATGACGCTCAATGACCACGTCCGCGACACCGTCCAGGCCGGCATCCTGGAGAACGTCAAGCTGCGCCGGGGCGTCTTTCTCTAGGACGCGAGCCTAGCTCGGGACGTAGCGCCGGATCCGGGTCTCGGTGTTCTCCTCATGGTCTTCGACGACGTTGATGTAGCGCGCCTGGCTGACCCAGTACTGGACGTCGGAGGGAGTCGGGGCGCCGACCCCGATCGCATCGACGAGCTGCCCATGGAGCTGCGCCGGGTCGGTCTCGGCAAGCTGGCGCAGGGTGCTGATTCCGAGCCGCATGAGCACCCGAAGGTGGCGCTGCAGCCCAGAGATCTCCATCAGGGAGGCCTGCTGCCCGAGCGCGTAGAGGCGCTCCTCCGGTATCCCACAGCGCCGCTCGATCCGCTCCCGGTCGATGACCAGGGTGGTCGCGTGGATCAGCTGGTTGGTGTGTCTCACCCCCAGCGCCCGGAGCAGCTCGCACTCCTCGTCGGTGATGCCGTGGAGGTACTCGAGGCGCTTCATCATCTCGCTGCCGAGAAGGATATCGGGGTTGTCTCCGTGGTCCTTGGATCGCCGACCGTGGGCCGATATAATCCTGGGAACCCGCCCCTCAGTCATTGGAAGAAACACACCCTTGAGCACAATCGCAGCCGACACCGACATCGCGGCGGCGGGACTCGAGATCGGGATCGGCAGGCGCGCGAGGCGGGCCTACGGTTTCGACGAGGTGGCACTCGTACCGGGCCGGGTCACGATCAACCCTGACGAGGTCGACATCGGCTTCCGGCTCGGCGACCTCCGCCTCGAGCTGCCGATCTGGGGCTCGGCCATGGACGGCGTCGTCGACGTCGACTTCGCGATAGCGATGGGCCGCCTGGGCGGTATCGCGGTCCTCAACCTCGACGGCGTCCAGACCAAATACGACGACCCCGCACCAGTCATCCGCCGGATCGGCGAGGCCTCTCGCGGGGAGGTCAACGCGCTCCTCCAGGAGGTGTACCGAGAACCGGTCAAGCCGCGCCTGATCGAAGAGCGGATCCGGGCGATCAAGGCGGCCGGGGTTCCCTGCGCGGTGTCCAGCATCCCGGCCCGGGCCGTCGAGCGGGCCGAGATGGTGGAAGCGGCCGGAGCTGACGTCCTGGTCGTCCAGGGAACCGTCCTGACCGCCCGGCACATCTCCCGCTCCTATACCCAGCTCTCCTTCGCCGACCTGACCAGGCAGCTGCGCATCCCGGTCGTCGCCGGCAACGCGGTCCACTACCCGACGGCGCTGGAGCTGATCGAGGAGGGGATCGCCGGCATCCTCGTCGGCGTCGGTCCGGGCGCCGCCTGCACCACGCGGGGGGTCCTCGGCGTCGGGGTGCCTCAGGTCACGGCGACCGCCGATGTCGCCGCCGCCCGGGAGGAGCACTTCCGGCGGACCGGCCGCCGGGTGGCCGTCATCACCGACGGCGGTATGCGGATCGGTGCGGACGTCTGCAAGGCCTTCGCCTGCGGCGCCGACGCGGTGATGATCGGGTCGCCGCTCGCGGGCTCCGCCGAGTCGGCCTCGCGGGGCTTCAACTGGGGCATGGCGACGCCCGACCCGAACCTTCCCCGGGGCACCCGGATCGAGGTCGGCGTGAAGGCGACGCTGGCCCAGATCCTTCGCGGCCCGGCGACCGTGGACGACGGCACCCAGAACTTCGCCGGAGCCCTTCGCTCCGCGCTCGGGGTCTGCGGGGCCGGCGACATCGAAGAGTTCCAGAAGGTCGAGCTGGTGATCGCCCCGGCCATCGTCAGCGAGGGCAAGCTACAGCAGCGCTCGCAGCACGTCGGGATGGGTACCTAGTGTCCCGCCCCCGTGGTTCGCTGCAAATGGCTGGGCCGTCGCATGCGACGGCCGGCCGACCCTTCGGGCTCATCCGCCAGGAACGCCGTCTGCATTCCCCACCCTTCGGGCGGGGCCCCCAATCCAAGCTGCGTTGCTCGGCCGCATTCCCCGCCCTTCGGGAGGGGCCCCCTATCGAAGCTTCCTTGATCTCGACGCCCCTGGCGGCGATTTTGCAACGACCCGCGGGAGCAGGACACTAACCGCTTGGGGGTCGAGGCGCCGCCCACCCGCGCGACGGTCCTCATCCTCGACTTCGGCTCGCAGTACAGCCAGCTGATCGCCCGTCGCGTGCGCGAGGCGAACGTCTACTGCGAGCTGGTTCCCGGCACCACGTCCTGGGCCGAGCTGGCGAAAAAAACACCCTCGGCCCTGATCCTCTCAGGAGGTCCGGCGAGCGTCTACGAGCCGGGCGCGCCGCAAGTCGACCCGGAGGCTCTCCGCGCGGGCATCCCGGTCCTCGGCATCTGCTACGGGATGCAGCTCATCGCCCACCACCTCGGAGGCGAGGTCGCGCCCGGCTCCCATCGCGAGTTCGGTCCGGCCGTGCTCGAGATCGAGGACGCATCAGGGCTGTTCGCCGACCTTCCGGCCGAGATGCCGGTCTGGATGAGCCACGGCGACAACATCCCGCGCATGCCGCCCGGCTTCCGAGCCCTCGCCCGGAGCGCCAACTCGCCCTTTGCAGCCTTCACCAACGAGGCCGGCATCATGGGCATCCAGTTCCATCCCGAGGTCGTCCATACGCCCCACGGCCGGGAGATCCTGCGCAACTTCCTCTACCGGGTGAGCGGCCTCAGCCCGACCTGGACGGCGGGCTCCTACATCGCCGAGGCGGTCGAGTCGATCCGCACCACGGTCGCAGGCGGACGGGTGCTCTGCGCCCTTTCCGGAGGCGTCGACAGCGCGGTCGCGGCGACCCTCGTCCACCGCGCCATCGGCGACCAGCTGACCTGCGTCTTCGTCAACAACGGGCTGCTCCGCAAGGAAGAGGCGGAGCGGGTCCTCGAGGTGATGCACCGCGACCTCGCGATGAACATCCGCTACGTCGACGCGAGCGCCCGCTTCCTCGGCGAGCTGCGCGGCGTCATCGAACCGGAGGAGAAGCGGAGGACGGTGGGCCGGGTGTTCATCGACGTCTTCGAGGCGGAGGCGAAGGCGATCGGCGAGATCGACTTCCTGGCCCAGGGCACGCTCTACCCGGACGTCATCGAGTCGACGGCCGCCGACACCGCGGCCAGTGCGGTGAAGATCAAGACCCACCACAACGTCGGCGGACTTCCGGCGGGGCTCCGCTTCAAGCTCATCGAGCCCCTCCGCTACCTCTTCAAGGACGAGGTCAGGGCGGTCGGCGCCGAGCTCGGGATGCCGGAGGACATGGTCTGGCGGCAGCCCTTCCCCGGCCCCGGCCTTTCGATCCGCTGCCTGGGCGAGGTGACCGAGGAGCGGCTGACGATCCTTCGCGAGGCCGACTGGGTCGTCGTCGACGAGATCAAGAAGAACGGCCTCTACCGCCAGGTCTGGCAGTCCTTCGCCGTGCTCACACCGCTCGAGACGGTCGGCGTGCAGGGCGACTACAGGACCTACTCGAACGTCGTCGCGGTGCGCGTCGTCACCTCCGACGACGCCATGACGGCGGACTGGGCGCGGCTCCCCTACGAGGTGCTGGCGAAGATCTCCAACCGGATCACGAACGAGGTGAAGGGCGTCAATCGGGTGGTCTTCGACATCACCTCGAAGCCGCCCGGCACGATCGAGTGGGAATGAAATTGAACACCCTCCCTGCTCCGCGGCTGACATGATCACCCTCCCCGCTCTGCGGGGAGGGTGACTAAACGTCCTAGCCTCATGGGCGTATGAAGATCCTCATCGTCGGTTCCGGTGCGCGTGAGCACGCCCTGGCCTGGAAGTGCATGCAGTCGGTGCTCACCGACCGCGTCTTCTGCACCCCGGGCAACGGCGGCACCGGCGGCATGGCGAAGAACATCAGGATCCCCGCCGACGACGTTGCCAACCTGGTCAAGTTCGCCAAGAGCGAGAGGATCGGGCTTGCCGTCCTGGGCCCCGAGTCGGCGGTCGCAGCCGGCGTCGGCGACGCCCTTCGCCAGGAGGGCATCGCCGTCTTCGGACCCGGCCGCGACGCGGGCCGGATCGAGAGCAGCAAATCCTTCGCCAAGGAGCTGATGCGCAGGGCGCAGGTCCCGACCGCCGACTTCGGCGTCTTCGCCGAGACCGGCCCGGCCCGGGATTGGGCGCGGGCGAGGTCGGGCCGCGTGGTGGTGAAGGCGGACGGCCTCGCTCTCGGCAAGGGGGTCATCGTCTGCGGCTCGGTGGACGAGGCGGAGAAGGCCATCGACGCCATGCTCGTGGACCACGCCTTCGGCCGCGCCGGGGCAACCGTCGTCGTCGAGGAGCGGCTGGAGGGCCCCGAGGTCTCGCTGATGGCGGTCACCGACGGAAAGCGCGTCATACCGCTCGCCGCCGCTCGCGACTTCAAGCGTGCCAGGGACGGCGACAGTGGTCCCAACACGGGCGGGATGGGAGCCTACTCGCCGCTCGCCGACGTGTCCCCGGAGCTGGTCGCCGAGGCCGTCGAGAAAGTTCTCCAGCCGGTCGTCCGGCAGCTCGCCGCGGATGGCGCCGAGTATCGCGGCGTGCTCTATGCCGGGCTCATGCTGACGGCGGACGGGATCCGGGTGCTCGAGTTCAACGCACGCTTCGGCGACCCCGAAGCGCAGGTCGTCTTGCCCCGCCTCCGGAGCGACGCGGTGCGCCTGCTCCTGGAAGCCGCGCGCGGCGACCTGGCACCGGTCGGCGAATTGGACTGGGACCCGCGGCCCTGCGTCGGCATCGTCGTAGCGTCGGGGGGCTACCCCGATGCCTACGAGACCGGCTTCCCGATCGACGGATTGGCGACGATCCCTCCTGGCGTCCTCGTCTTCCACGCCGGTACCCGCTACGTGCCGGGCCAGGGCCTGGTCACCTCGGGCGGCCGGGTGCTGACCCTGGTCGCCCTCGGCGACACTGTCGGCGAAGCCCGTGAGGCGGTGCTCGAAACGATCGGCCGGGTACGATTCAACGGAGCTTTTCACCGCCGCGACATAGCCCAGGAGTCATCGAGCATTGCCTGACGTCGGAGTGATCCTCGGCAGCAAATCCGACCTTCCCCTGATGGAGAGCTGCAAGACGCAGCTGGAGGCGTTCGGGATCGAATACGAGGTGAAGATCGGCTCTGCCCACCGTGACCCCGCGGGCGTCATGGAATGGGCGAGCACAGCCGCGTCGCGCGGCATCAAGGTGATCATCGCGGCTGCCGGGGGCGCGGCGCACCTGCCCGGGGTGGTGGCTGCCTGGTCCGATCTACCCGTGATCGGCGTACCGGTTCCGACCGAGCATCTCGGCGGCGAGGACTCGCTGTTCAGCATCGTCCAGATGCCCGCGGGGATACCGGTCGCGACGGTCGCCATCGGCATCGCCGGCGCCAAGAACGCCGCCTGGCTGGCGGCGCGCATCCTGGGTCTCCAGGACCCGAAGCTCGCTGCCAAGCACCACGAAATGCGAAGCGGCCTGGCCGGCCGCTGATGGCGAAGGCCCGTACGCGCCCCCGGCTGCGCCTCACCGACACAACCTTCCGTGACGCGCACCAGTCGCTGATCTCCGGGCGGTTGCGCGGCGAGGACATCGTGCGCCTGGCCTCCAAGATGGACAAGGTCGGGTTCTACTCGCTCGAAGCCTTCGGCGGGGCGACCTTCGAGACCGAGATCCGGCTCAACGGCGAGAACCCCTGGGACTACCTCCGGGACTTGAAGAAGGCCGCGCCCAAGACGCCGATCCAGGCCCTGATCCGCGGTCAGAACCTGGTCGGCAACCGCAACTTCGCCGATGACGCGGTCGATCTCTTCGTGACCCATGCGGCCGGCTGCGGAGTCGACATCTTCCGCATCTTCGACCCGCTCAACGACCTCCGCAACATGGAGGCCGCGATCGCCGCCGCGAAGAAGGCAAAGGCGAAGGTGCAGGGAGCGCTCTGCTACGCGACCAGCCCCGCGCACAACCTCGAGCTCTGGTGCTCGCTTGCCAAGGGCCTCCAGAAGCTCGGCTGCGACTCGCTGGTGGTGAAGGACACTTCCGGGCTGCTCAGCCCGCAGACGACCTGGGAGTTGATCGCCGCGCTGAAAGAGGTCTTCACCAAGGGACCGGTGGCGGTCCATTCCCACTGCTCGAGCGGGATGGCGCCGATGGCCTACATGGCGGCCGTCGAGGCCGGCGCCGACATCCTCGACACCGCCCTGTCCCCGCTCGCCTGGGGTGCGTCGCAGCCGGCGACAGAGAGCGTCGTCGCCGCGCTCGCCGGCGGGGACTACGACACCGGCCTCGACCTCGAGAAGCTGATGGAGATCAAGAACGAGCTGGGTGCGATCACCAACACGCTCTCCGGCTACTACTCCGCGGCCGACCGCGTCGACGCCGACATCCTCTGGTACCAGGTGCCCGGGCTGATGCTCGACGAGATGCTGCAGTCGCTCCGCCAGCACAATGCCGGGGACCGCCTGCAGGAGACGCTGGCCGAGTCAAAGCGTGTCCGCGAGGAGCTCGGCTACCCGCCGCTGGTCTCTCCCTTGCGCCAGATGGTCGCCAAGCAGGCGGTCCTCAACGTCGTCGGGGGTGAGCGCTATGCGACGGTCACCAAGGAGCTGAAAGACTACCTCCAGGGCCTTTACGGCCGCCCACCGGTCCCCGCCGATGCAGCCATCCGGCAGCTGGTGCTCGGCCGCGAGGAGCCGATCACGATCCGCCCCGCCGACCTCCTCAAGCCCCAGGTCGCCGGCGCGCGCGCCGACCTCAAGAAGGCGGGCTTCCCAGGGAGCGACGACAACATCCTGATGTACCTGCTGTTCCCGTCGCTGACCCTGAGCTTCCTCAAGGGCGACCTCGCCGAGAAGACCACCGAAGGCCGGCAGGCGAAGGCCGACGCGGACGAGGTGGAGGAGGCCGAGGCCGCCCCGGCCGCCGCCGAACCACCCGAGCCGGCGCCGGCCCAGCCGCCTGCGCTGTCCCAGGCCGGCGAGTTCCAGGTCGACGTCGACGGCGAGGTGTTCACAGTGCGGGTGACGGGGACCGGGATGGCGGTCGCCCCGCCAGCGCAGGGCTCAGCGCCGGCGAACGCTCCGGGAGCGGCCGGCAAGCCGGTGGCCGGGCCGGGCAGCGTCGTCGCCCCGATGCAGGGACTGATCGTCAAGGTCCCGGTCAAGGTGGGCGACGAGGTCAAGCTGGGCGACGTGGTCGCCGTGCTGGAGGCGATGAAGATGCAGAACGACATCGTCTCGACGATCGCGGGCAAGGTGAAGGCGGTGCACGTGAAAGAGGGCGAGGTCGTCGGCCCCAACCAGCCCCTGGTCAACATCGGCTAGACGGGCGAAATGAGAGTGGCCGTCCTGGGGACCGGCAAGATGGGCGCTGCGGCGGCTCGCCGGCTGGCGAGCCGGGGGTTCGACCTCCATCTCTGGAACCGCACCAAGGAGCGGGCCGAGGCGGTCGGCGTCGGCGAGGTGTTCGCCACGCCGGAGGATGCCGTGGCCGAGGTCGACGTCGCCATCACGATTCTCACCGGACCGGACGCCGTGCACGCCGTGTACGGGCGCCTCGACCCACGCGGCGAGCGCGTCTACCTGGAGATGAGCACCGCGGGGCCCGGGGTGCCGGAGGACCTCGGGCGGCGGTTCCACCGGTTGGTGGCGGCACCCGTCATCGCGCCGCCGACGGCGGTCGAGGCGGGCAAGGCGCTCTTCCTGGTGGGCGGCCCGGCCGAGGCGATCGAGCAGGGCCGGCCGGTCCTCGAAGCGCTCGGGGAGGTCCGCAACGTCGGCACCTACCGGCGGGCGGCGGCGATGAAGCTGATGAACAACACGATGCTGGCGATAACCTCGGCGGCGGGTGCCGAGATGGTGGAAGCCGGGCTTCGGGCGGGCTTGACCCCGGACGAGGCCTTCGAATGGGTCAAGCGCCACGCTCCCTACCTCGAGACACGCAAGTCGGGCTACCTGGGCGGGCCGTACGCGCCCGTGACCTTCGCCCTCAAGGACATGCTCAAGGATGTCGACCTCGGCCTCGACCTGTTCGACGGCCCGGACTTCCCGATGCCGATCACCGAAGCCGTGCGGCAGGCCTTCGCCGAGGTCGTCGACGAACATGGCGACGAGGAGCTGACGGCCGTCCGCGAGCGGTACCGGCGGCTGTGAAGCGCAAGCTCTTCGGCAAGGTCCTGGTGGCGAACCGGGGTGAGATCGCGATCCGCGTCATGCGAGCCTGCCACGAGCTCAACATCAGCACGGTGGCGGTGTACTCGGACGCCGACCGCGACGCGATCCACACTCGCTACGCAGGTGAGGCCGTCCACATCGGTGGGGCTGCACCGAGCGAGTCGTACCTGAACCTGGAGCGGATCATGAAGGCCGCCAAGGACACCGGGACGGAGGCGATCCACCCCGGCTACGGCTTTCTCAGCGAGCGGCTCGCCTTCCCGGAGGCCTGCAAGGCTGCGGGGATCGCCTTCATCGGGCCCCCGGCGGAAGCCATGGACCTGCTCGGCGACAAGCTCGCCGCGCGCGAGCTGGCCAAGCGGAACGGCGTGCCGACGACCCCCGGCACGGACGCCATCGAGGACGTCGAGGTGGCTCGCCGGGCCGCCCTCGAGATCGGCCTGCCGGTGATCATCAAGCCCTCCGGTGGGGGCGGCGGGATCGGCATGAAGGTGGTCGAGAAGGAATCCGAGCTGGTGGCCGCGATCGAGAGCGCCGCAAACGCAGCGCGGTCGGCCTTCGGCGACGCGACCGTCTACCTGGAGAAGTACGTCCGCAACCCGCGCCACGTCGAGATCCAGGTGATCGCCGACCAGCACGGCAACGTCGTCCACCTCGGCGAGCGGGAGTGCTCGATCCAGCGCCGACACCAGAAGATCCTCGAGGAGTCGCCTTCGCCGGCGGTCACGCCCGAGATCCGGCGCCGGATGGGAGAGGCCGCGGTCGCCGCCTGCCGCGCCGCCGGGTACCAGAACGCGGGCACCGTCGAGTTCATCTTCAGCGAGGGCGACTTCTACTTCCTGGAGGTCAACGCCCGCCTCCAGGTCGAGCACCCGGTCACCGAGCTGGTGACCGGCATCGACCTGGTGAAGGAGCAGATCAAGGTGGCGGCAGGGCAGCCCCTCTCCTTCGAGCAGGACGAGGTCACCTTCTCCGGCCACGCGATCGAGATGCGGATCAACGCCGAGAACCCGGCCCGCAACTTCATGCCCAACCCGAAGAAGATCCAGCGCTGGGTAGCGCCCGCCGGTCCCGGGGTGAGGGTCGACAGCGGCTACGGCCCGGGCAGCGAGGTGCCCGCCAGCTACGACTCGCTGGTGGCCAAGCTGATCGTTCACGGCGCCGACCGGGCGGAGGCCATCGCCCGCGCCCAGCGCGCCCTGCGCGAGTTCGTGCTGGTCGGGCCGGCCACGACGATCCCCTATCACCGGGCCATCCTCGCCAGCCCCGACTTCAAGTCCGGGAGCCTCACCACCAACTTCATCGCGGAGCATCCCGAGCTGATCGACGACATGCGTAAGTTCGAAGGCGAGGTCTCCCCGATGGACTACAGCGCAACCGACCTGCGCAAGGTCGCGGCCGCGGTCGCGGCTGTCGCGGCGATTACGCAGCGGTGAGCGACGCACCGGCGACAGGCAGGCCGTTCAGGATCGTCGCGCAGCGGGATCTCTGCGCTCATCACCGCTACAGCCTCCACGCCGACGATGTCGTCTGGCCGGACGGCACGGTCACCAGCTACGGCGTCTTCCGCCAGCCGGAAGCGGCCCTCATCGTGCCCCTGACCGAGCAGCGGACGACGTTCATCGTCCGCCAGTGGCGCCACTCCTGGGACACCGACGCGTGGGAGCTGCCCGCGGGAACCCGGGAGGAGGATGAGGAGCCGATCGCGACGGCCGAGCGCGAGCTGATCGAGGAGGTCGGCCTGGAAGCGCTCCGCTGGGACCTGCTGGGAACCGCCCGCGCCACTGCGGTCTCCACGATGCGCTTCCATCTCTTCCTCGCCCGGGAGCTTTCCCAGGTCGAGCGAAGGCCCGAGATCTACGAGCAGGACATGGTCGTTCGCGAGCTGCCGCTCGAAGAGGCGCTCGAGCTCGCCGAGGACGGCACCATCCAGCACGCGGCGTCGATCGCCGCCCTTTTCCGCGCCCAGCGATTTCTGAACACACAGGGGGGCCGATGAAAGCTGCCGAGCTGCTCCAGGAGCTGATCCGGTTTGACACGACCAACCCACCCGGGGCGGAGCGCGCCTGCGTCGAGCGGATCGGGGCGCTGCTCAGCGCCGAGGGGGTCGAGTGGCAGACCTACGCCGCCACCCCGGACCGGCCGAACCTGGTTGCCCGCCTGCCCGGAGGGTCCGGTCCAGGCCTGGTCCTGCAGGGCCACGTCGACGTCGTCACGACCGTCAACCAGAAATGGACGCGTCCGCCCTTCGGGGGCGAGCTGGTCGACGGCTGGATCTGGGGGCGGGGCGCCCTCGACATGAAGAACGGGGTGGCGATGATGGTCGACGCTTTCCTTCGCGCCAAGCGCGAGGGCACCCGGCTTCCGGGCGACCTGCTCCTGGTGGTGCTCGCCGACGAGGAGGCCGGCGGAGTGGAGGGGGCGGCCTGGTTGACCGACAACCACCCGGAGCTGTTCACCGGCGTCCGCCACACGATCGGCGAGGGCGGCGGCTACAGCACCCTGATGGCCGGCGTCCGGTTCTACCCGATCATGGTCTCCGAGAAGCGCGGCTGCCAGCTCCTGGTGACCCTTCGCGGTCCCGGCGGCCACGGCTCGCTGCCGATGCGCGGTGGCGCCATGGCAAAGCTCGGCGGGGTGCTCGGCGCTCTCAACCGGACCCGTCTGCCGGTTCACATCACCGAGGCGGTCCGGCTCCAGCTGGAGGGGATGCGCGATCGCTTCACCGGCGAGCGGGCGGCCCTTTTCAACCGGCTGCTCGATCCCGCGCAGACCGATGCGGCGCTCGACGAGCTGGGCGCCGAGGGCAGGAGCCTCGACGCGACCCTCCACAACACGGTCAACGCGACGATCGTCGAAGGTGGCCTCAAGATCAACGTGATCCCGAGCGAGGTCCGCCTCTCGCTCGATGGGCGGCTGCTCCCCGGGCAGGGCCGCGAGGACATGCTCCGCGAGGTGCGGGCCGTCGTCGGCGAGGAGCCGGAGATCGAGGTCGTGAAGCTGGGTCAAGCCCAGCCTGAGCCCGACCTGCGGGGATTCGCGGTGCTGGCCGACGTCATCCGGGAGCTGGATCCCGACGGAGTGCCGGTCCCCTACCTGGTCAGCGGCGGTACCGACGGCCGCCACTTCGCCAAGCTCGGCATCAGCACCTACGGCTTCACGCCGGTCACCCTGCCGGCCGGCTTCGACGCCTGGGCGACGATCCACGACGCCGACGAGCGAATCCCGGCCGCCGCACTCGATTTCGGCAGCGAGGCGATCTTCCAGGCGATCCAGCGACTGTAGGGCAAGAGGGGGCAGGCCCCCTCTTCCAAAACTCCCCCTCTCCGCGCGGCGCCTTGGTGTCGATTCTGAACAGCTCATCCGGCCGGGATGAACCCGGCCTACGCGCAACGCTTTGACGGGCAAGAGGGGGCAGGCCCCCTCTTCCAGAACTCCCCCTCTCCGCGCGGCGCCTTGGCGTCGATTCTGAACAACTCATTCGGCCGGGATGAACCCGGCCTACGCGCAACGCGAGGGCAAGAGGGGGCAGGCCCCCTCTTCCAGAACTCCCCCTCTCGGCGCGACGCATTGGCGTCGATTCTGAACAACTCATTCGGCCGCGT
>DATCOZ010000226.1:0-29936 GCA_036564345.1 Candidatus Dormiibacterota bacterium
CGTCGCGCTCGTGAGCCCCCCTGACGACGCCGTTCTGCACGTCGATGACGAGGAGTGCCGTGTTCGGCCGGCTCTCGAGTGTGGTCATAGTCTCCCTCTTACTCACGCTGGGCTCCGGTGTCCAGCCAACGGTAAACCAACCCACCGGCAGCGGACCGCAACGACCCCGGACCGCCCCCGTCCAATGGCGCCGTACGGCGCCGCAGGTATCGACTGTGGAGTGGCTCAACGATAATCTTGTGGCGTTCCTACACCCGATCTGAGGTACCCGATGACCAGGTTCGTCGTTGACGCCAGCGCCGTCCTTCACCTGGCGAGCGCGGGGATCACGGTCCCGGGCGAGCACACGCTCCTCGCTCCGACGCTCCTTCGTTCCCAAACGCTGTCGGCTCTGCACGAGGCCGTCCAGCGGGGTGAGATCCCGGCCGACGTCGCGCGCGACCACCTCGCCCGCATCGGGCGGATGCCGATCAGGCTCCTCGGCGACGCCGTGCTCCGGCGTCGGGCCTGGGAACTGGCGGATCGGTTGGGATGGGCCTCGACCTACAACGCCGAGTACGTTGCACTCACTCAGCTGCAGGCAGACGCGTTGGTGACCCTGGACGCGGACCTGGCGCGCAGCGTCGAAGGGATCGTCACGACCACGTCGATCGACGCGCTGCGCTAGGAAGGCAGGTGCGTCGACCCATCTATCGCAGGAGCGAAAACCGCTTCGTCACTGGTTTGACCACCACGATGAGAGAGTGTTTGTTGACAGCTCAACCGACTGCGTCGGGAGCCTGGGTCAGCTCGTCAGGAGACGACGTAGCGCAGGGGCACCATTCGCTGTGAGCTCTTGGGCGGTCGGTTGTACCTGCGTCTCTGCCGCGGCGGAAGCCTGATGTCGTCTCGCGGCACCTCTCCGTACGGGATGAGGCTCAGAAAGTGGCTGATCAGATTCAGGTGCGCGGTCTGTTTGTTATCGGTCTCGACGACGTACCAGGGCGCTTCCCTGATGTCGCAATGCGCGAACATCCGGTCCTTCGCCTCAGAGTAGTCGACCCAGCGGGCACGAGCCTGCAAATCCATCGGGCTGAGCTTCCATCGCTTGCTGGAGTCGTTGATCCGGGCGAGGAACCGCCGTTCCTGTTCAGCATCGCTGACCGACAGCCAGTACTTGATCAGGATGATCCCCGAGCGAACGAGCATGCGTTCGAACTGAGGGCAGGTCCTGATGAATTCGTCGTACTCGCCATCGGTGCAGAAACCCATGACCCGCTCGACGCCCGCGCGGTTGTACCAGCTCCTGTCGAAGAGGACCATCTCGCCGGCCGAGGGCAGGTGCGCGACATAGCGCTGGAAGTACCACTCCGTCCGCTCGCGTTCGGTCGGCGCGGGCAGGGCGACCACCCGGACGAATCGCGGGTTGAGGAGAGCCATGATTCGCTTGATCATCCCGCCCTTGCCGGCGGTGTCACGCCCTTCGAAGATGACGACCACTCGCAGCTTCTGGTCCTGGATCCATTCCTCGAGCTGGAGCAACTCGACCTGGAGGCGTCGGAGCTCCTTTTGGTAATCCCTCTTCGTCAGACTCTGCAATCGCACAACTGGTTGGAATACTAATTCGTGCTTTTGAAGATCGCGGCTACTTCCGCTAGCCGAGGAGTGATGAAAGAGGACGGCTGCGAGATACAGCCGTCCCCTCGAAGACTTCTAGACGGTTCCGGACCGACGGCCAGGGTTCTTCAGCACGGTATGGCGGCCATGATGGCAAGGATCCCGAGCGGTCCGCCCAGCAGTTGGGCGGCCTGCGCCGGCGTCAGTATTCCAGCCTTGACGTAGGCGTTGACTTCGTTGACGAACGCCTGCAGCTGGTTGCACGCCGTGGGCTGATCCGGTTTCGTGGTGAGGCTGTCGATCGCGTGCTGCAACTTCACGATCAGTGAGTTGGCCTGGCCCTTGTTCAGCACTCCCGCGGCTTGCAGGTTGTTGATCGCGTCGATGATGTTGGGGATCGCCTGCGCCGGGGTCAGGACCTGGAGGTTCAGCGTGGCCGTCCTGCTTCCGCCAATCAAGGGTCTGGCGTCGGTGCCCGTCAGCGTCAGGACGTAATTCCCGGCCGGCGCCCCGGCCGTGGTAATGGTCAAGGTCGAGCTGAAGCCCCCGGCGCTTCCGCTGGCGGGGCTGAAGCTGGAGGTGGCTCCCGACGGCAAGCCGCTCAAGGAGAGCGCGATGGTCGGGAGGCCCGACGTCACCGACCCGGCCACCAGGGACTCGGTGATCGCGTAGGTGTTCATCCCCGTGGAGAGCACCTGGAGGCTGGTCGGGCTACCGCTGACTGTGAAGTCGTACACGTGCACGGTTGTGGTCGCGGTGTTCGACACGGCTCCAAGCGAATCGGTGATCGTCACCCCGTAGGTGGTGTTTCCAAGCGCGGGAGTGTCGGTGATGCCGGCTGTTGTCGCGAACGGTGCCCCGTTCTTGGTCCAGGCGAATGTGAAGGGCCCGGTGCCGCCGCTGGGGACCGCCGTGAGGTGAATCGAGTTCCCGTGCAGGACGACGCCCGCGGGTGCGCCACTGATCGAGGCGCTGGGCAACTCAAAGACGACCGCTCCCAGGTTGATCGGGGGGATGGTGGCGAGCGGTGGTGACGTCAACGGCACCGGGACGAAGCCGGCCGCGACCCGGCCGGCGACCAGCGATCCGGCGATCCCGCCGATGGCGGTGCCGATCGCGGTGTCGAGGCCCGCGCTGCTATAGACCGGGCCGAGGCCGCCCGAGAAGAGGCTCACCGGCGACGGGTCCGAGATGGTGCAGTTGAATGCGACGCAAATCGGCACGCAGAGGGGCAGGATGCAATCGCCGGCGATGTCGGCGAGGGTCTCTACCAGGCTCTGGAAGTTACTGGTCCAATGGAGGTCGATTTCGGCGCTCCCGGACGTCCCCACCCAGTGCATCATCGGACTGAGCGAGATCGCGACCGGCGCCGGGCTGGCCGGCGTTGTCAGGGTGAAGCTCTGGGTCGCCCCCGACGAGTCCCATTCGATCGGAAGGAAAGGGGCTCCGCTGGCGCCGCTGACCTGCACAAGGGCGGCGGCCCCACCGAGCCCGGGCAGCGTGCCCGCCGGAGCAGGAGCCAGGACCAGGCTGCTGCCGATGCTCGCCGTGATGATCGGCGTGCCCGCGACGCTGAGCGTGATGCCTGACGTAGAGCCCGGAATCGTGATCGGGGTGTCGGATCCCATCGGAGCCGTGAATGAGATCGGAGCCGAGCTCCCTGTGACGGGGAGGACGGCGGGGCAGTTGGTGCACCCGTCGAAGTTGAGGGTGAGGTCGCCGGAGAGGGAATAGCTGGCGGTCGACCCGTTGGGCGTCGGAGTGTATTTGAGCGACACGGGTAGCGGCCCGCTCGCCGTGTTCAGGTCGGCCGGGTCATAAGTGAGTGTGGTGTCCTCAGCGAATTTCACGGCGACGTTGAGCGTCCCGGTGAAGGCAACCGCGCCGTGAAAGATGCAGATCCCGATGATCGTCGACAGGCAGGGTGGGCTCGCGACCCCGGTGTCGGCGCTCACCGGCACGGAGCTGCTGAAGCCGAGATCCGCATGCTTGGCCAATGTCACCGGGTCGGGCGGGGCCGCCCTGGCAACTGGGGCCGACAGCACGCCGACCATGAGTTGGAGGCTGAGCACGAGGCCGACGGAAAAGTGTCTCAAGGCAAGGGTCCTTCTCATCTCGCCATTTCCCCTAGAGGAGTTGCCCTCCTCAACCCCCGTTTGAACGCAGCCCGATCATTTTGCTCAGTGACTGCCCCGGTGTCAATCAGGTTACTTGGCAATTCTTTAATTGAGACTCTTGACGCAGGGCGAGTCCCAATCGGAACACCGGCCGCGGGCAACTCCCAGCTACCTCGTGGCCGGCGCACAGGAGGCGCACAGGGTGGCGCCGGACGATCGGTGCCATGGACAACCTCACGGTGCCCGACTCTCGGTGCCAAAGCTGGATCCGGTCCTCGAGCGCAGCCCCAGGCTGTAGAGGGCAAATCACCCGTCAGCCGGCTTCCGCCTTCGCGAGTACCTCGCGGACGCGTGGGATCACCTCGGTGCCGTAAAGCTCGATGTTCGTCATGAGCGCCTCGTGCGAAAGACCTCCCATACCGTATTTCAGGTCGAAGCGGTTGGCGCCGAGCACGGGTAGATTGGCTGCGATCTTCTGCGCGACGGTTTCTGGCGATCCGACGTAAAGCGCGCCGTATGGGCCGACCTCACGCAGGAAGGAGTCCTTGGTCGGGGTCGCGAACCCGCGGGTCTTGCCCAGGCGGCCGATGATCTCCAGGTAGTACGGCCAGAACTCCTCGCGGGCCTTCTCGTCAGTGACGGCGACGTGACCCGGCCCATGCACTCCGATCGGTCGCGGCGCCTGACCGAACTTGGTCAGGGCCTGGCGGAAGAGCTGCGAGAAAGGTGCGAAACGGGCAGGGGACCCGCCGATGATCGCGAGCATCAGGGAGAACCCGTAGTGCGCGGCGCGAACCACCGACTGTGGGCTCCCGCCGACCCCGATCCAGACCGGGAAGGGTCCGAACTCGGGGTGGGGCACGACATCCATGTTGTTGAGCGACGCGCGCGTCGTGCCCTGCCAGGTGACCGGGCCGCCCTTGAGCAATTCGGCAAAGAGGTTGGTCTTCTCTTCGAACAGGTCCTCGTAATCGGCAAGGTCATAACCGAAGAGCGGGAACGACTCGATGCTGGAACCGCGTCCGATGATGACCTCTGCACGACCGCCTGAGATGGCGTCGAGCGTGGAGTACCGCTGAAACACCCTGACGGGATCGTCAGAGCTCAGAACCGTGACGGCCGACCCGAGGCGGATCCGGGTCGTCCGCGCGGCGATCGCGCCGAGCACCACGTCGGCGGCCGACAGGGGGAAGTCATCGGTGTGGTGCTCACCGATCCCGAAGAAGTCCACGCCGACCTGGTCGGCGAGGACACCTTGTTCGACGAGGTTCCGGATCGTCTGGGCATGGGAGAGCGGGCGGCCGTCGTCGTCATGGGTGACGTCGCCGAAGGTGTCGAGGCCGAGGACGAGCGGGAAGCTCGTACCTTCGCCGGCGGAATCGGTTATCGGGTCTGTGGATGCTGTGGTCATGTGAAGCCTCTTCGTCGTGAAATTCTCGTGGGGATGGGGACCGCTAGGCCGCTCTGGCGCGCACGGCCTGTTCGAACTCGGTCTGGCTGAACGATGCGCCGAAGACGGGGCCGCCGGGTTCGAGAAGGCGGCCGGCGCTCAGCCTGTCCAGCCGGACGGAGTCATAGCCGATCCGCTCGATGACCTCCGCCACGATCGCCGCCGCGCCCGGGTCGTCGCTGGCGACGCCGAGCGCTCGCCGTTCTGGAGAGCCGGCCGGCCGGCGTTCGTCTTCCAGCTCGTGGTAGCCGATGTGGTTGAGGGTCTTGACGATCGTCGAACGGACAAGCCGGTGCTGCACGATCTCGCTGCTCGAATGCCGCCGATCTTCGAACATCTCCTGAACGCCATCGACCGGCGGCCAGTAGTTCATCGCGTCGACGACCAGCTTGTCCGCCACCAGGCCAGGGTCGAAGGCCGCGAACCTGTGGATCGGGATCGCCAGCACCACGATGTCGGCGTCCTCGACAGCATCGGCTGCCCAGCGGGGCTCGGCTCCGGGCACCAGCACATGCGTGATCAGTGCGATCCTCTCGGGGTCCCCCGAAGCCGCGATCTTCACCGGGAAGCCGGCGCTGACCGCAACCCGTGCGATCACCGGGCCCACATGCCCCGCACCGAGCACGGCGATTCGCGGCGACCGCCCGCTCGACAGGACGTCGCTAGTCATCCGCAACCACCGCGTGACGACCGGTCGATACAGGGTGGAGATGGTCCTGAAGCGACCTCAGGACACCGGCGAGCGCCTCGAATTGCTCAGGCGTCAGTGCGTCGCCGAAGTGTTTCTTGATGGCCCTCAGGTGGGGCGCGGTCGCACGCCGAAACGCCGTCGCCCCGTCCGCCGTCAGCGAGACCTCGGCGCCGCGGCTGTCGGTGGCGCAATCGTCGCGGCGGATCAGACCGCGTCGCTCCATCCGCCCGAGGTGATGGGAAAGCCGGCT
Organism: Candidatus Dormiibacterota bacterium; assembly: GCA_036564345.1. Classification (GTDB taxonomy): domain Bacteria; phylum Chloroflexota; class Dormibacteria; order Dormibacterales; family Dormibacteraceae; genus UBA6019. The sequence continues at coordinate 6,105 of DATCOZ010000226.1, forward strand.
TCGCTCCCAGTCGATGGTCCCGGCCAGCTCGGATGACCGCAGCCGTCTGCCATCAACCTCGCTCAGCGCCAAGAGCACCTGATAGTCGGCCGGCGAGAGGCTCGACTCCTGCAGCTGCGCACCCAGGACTCTCCGAAGCTCGGCAGTCGTGTCGATCAGCGACCGCCAGATCGCAAGCTGACCTGCCGTCAGCCGCTGCTTCGCTCCCGCGCGGGTCGCGACAGGTGCCCGTCCCCTGACGGACTCGAACACGTCAGCCATGGCTCAGGAAGATTGACACATCAATATTGACATGTCCATCACCTCGATTATTCCATTGCCCAGGCCGTACATTGGTGGGCGAAGGCGTACCTGCGCTCTACGCCGGCAGTAAGGGGGAACTCCATGAAGCTCGGTGACATCGACGTGGCACGCATCGGGCTTGGCACGAACCGGCTCACGAGAACGGACGGCAATGTCGCGTTCCTGAAAGCTGCGGTCGCCGCCGGGGTCCAGATGATCGACACCGCGCACTCCTACAGCGGCGGACAGAGCGAAAAGGCGATCGGCGCAGCCCTCTCTCCGATCCCCGACGGCTGCATCGTGGCAACCAAGGGCGGCGGCGGCGGCGGGGCTGGGCGTGGCCGCGCGGAGGTGCTGCATGCCGAGATCGAGGAGAGTCTTGGCCGCCTCCGGACCGACAGCATCGCCCTGTACTACCTCCACCGCGTCGACCCGGAGACTCCACTCGAGGAAAGCCTCGCCGCCATCAAGGAGTACCAGGACCGCGGCAAGATCCGACACGTCGGCATCTCGGAGGTCACCATCGACCAGATCGAGCGCGCCCGGCGGGTCCTGCCGATCGCTGCGGTCCAGAACCACTACAACCTCTCCGAGCGCAAGTACGAGGCGGTCGTCGACTACTGCGCCGGCGAAGACATCGTGTTCCTTCCGTTCTATCCTCTTCGCGGCGACGGAGGCGGTGCGCTCGCCGAGATTGCAGGCCGGCACCGGGCGACATCGCGGCAGATCACCCTCGCCTGGCTCCTCCGGCGGTCGCCCGCCATGCTGCCCATCCCCGGCTCGCTTTCCCTGGAGCACGTCGAGGAGAACCTGGCGACGCCGGGCATCGAGCTCACGGATGCGGAGTTCGAAGCGCTCCGGTAAGAGCGCCTTGGTCGGGCCACCTGGCTGAGACAGCCGTCCCATCTCGATTGCGAGGCAGCGGCGATCGGAAGCGGCGGCCACGTCCAGAGGACGCCTGGCACGGCTACGGTGGTGAGCGTGCTCAGACCAGATGTCGCCAACGAGGGGATGGGCAAGACCTACCTCGATGCTCCTCATATGGCAATCCGAGGGAACCATCACTGGGTGGTCCTCGAGATACGAGCGCTGGCCCGCTCCAAAGACTTCAGGGACGGGATGGAGATGTGCCTCCACGCCCTGGACGTGACGCAGGCCCCGCGACTCCTCATGGACCTACGAAAGATGCGACTTGTTCTCGTCGATGACGAACGCTGGCTGGCCCAGGACCTGCTTCCCCGGTTGGCGAAGACCGCGCTCAAATGGATGGCGGTCGTGACTCCCGAGAATGCTCTGGCGCGAGAGATCGTCGCGGATCTCGCCAAGCCGAGGCCCACCGGCACGGAGAGCAAGCACTGCAGGACCGTCGACGAGGCGAAGGCGTGGCTGTCACGCACCGGAGACCGGTAGCTCCCGCACCCACGCCGAATATCGAGCTGGCGACCACTCTCAGCGGCCGGTTGACGGTTCGCCGGCTGGACGTGGACCGCGACCCCGAAATCAGCATCCGTTACGGTGTGCTGGGCATGCCGACACTGATCCTCTTCGCCGGCGGGCAGCCGGTGGACCGACTGGTCGGCTTTCGAGCCCCGGACACGTGCGCCAATGGGTCGCAGATGCGATGCGGGCAGCCGCCAAGGGCTGACGGGCCTCAGGCTGCGCGGGAGTGCGCCTGAGCCGGGATGACGGGCTCGGCGAGCCCCAGCCGAGCGGCGGCGACGATGCTCGCGAGCGCGAGTAGGAGGGCCGCCAGCCACCAGCCCGGCGACGGGGCCGGCGCAACCGGCGGAGGCTGGTAGAGATAGAGGCCGGTGTCGGTGGCGGCCAGGATCCGGGATCCAAGCGGCAGCGCCGCCCAAACCGGACCGGGGTCGAAGCCGGGACTCAGCTGGTACCAGGAGCTGCCGCCGTCGAGGCTCTCGTCCACGCCACCGTGCATCAGGGTGGCGAGCGCCCGGCCGTTGCCCAGTGCGCTGAAACCGGTCACGTGTATCGCTGCGCCGCCGTGGCTCGCCATGCCGGCGTCCGAGACGGCCCAGCGCCCGTTTCGCAACACCGCCAGGCCACCACCCATCGAGCTCGCCCAGGTGCCGCCGAGGGCACCTCCCGCATCGAGCGAGATGACCTGGTTCAGGTCCATGGTCCGCCGCCAGCCGGCGGCGCCCTCCTGCTGGTAGACACCGGTCGTCGCGGCCGCCATCAGCACACCAGCCTGGCGGCCGAGGCTCCAGACCGTGCCGCGCTCGGTCATACCCTGGACGGCTGGCGTCCAGTGAGCTCCACCATCGTCCGAGCGCCAGGCGCCGTGCCCGCCGATCCAGAGAGTTCCGGTCGGGTCGGGATACACCGCCGTGACCGGGAGCGACGGCACCGCGTGAGTCGTGTAGGGGCCGCCCGGGCCGGGCGCCGTCAGCAGGCCGTTCGCCGTGCCGAGGTAGAGCGGGCTCCCGCCCGGACCTGTCGCAACGGCGAAGACGAGGCCTCGCCCGGCGCCCGGTTCAGCGATCCAGGTGCGACCCTGGTCGGAGCTTACGAAGACTCCGTCGCCGGCCGCCAACAAGCGACCGTCGGAGAGCCGGAGGAGGCGGAACAGCCACGAGCCATGCGGCCCCACGGCGCTCCAGCGCCCGCCTGACCCGAGGGCGGCGAGCGGTGAGATGGCGACCGGGAAGGCGGCAAGCGTGATCGCGACCAGGACGATCACGAGCATCCCGGCAGTGAAGCGGCGATCGAAGCGCACCTCGGGCAACCGCCCTTTCATGTGCACGAAGACGTGGGGGATGGTCGCGACCAGCGCCCAGGCCGCCAGGAGCAGGTGGAGGTTGACCAGCGAGCTCCGAACCGGTGCCGGCCACGGCACCGCCAGCGCCAGGCCGCTGGCGAGCACCCCGAGGTAGGCGAAGGCGAGCGAGCGGGAGAGCCAGCGCTGCCAGGGCGGCAGCCGCCATGCCGCCACCTGAACGCGGTGGTAGGCGACCTCGACCACCTTGAGCGCGATCAGTACCGCGGCGACCAGGCCGAGGAAGGCGTGAGGGCCGTCGACACGGGTCAGCTCGACCGGCGCCCGCAGGCCGAGTCGGACGAATAGGTAGGGGAACGAGGTCAGCCATCCGGCCCCCACGAGCACGGTCAACGCGAGGCCGATGCGGGCGACGCTCAGCGCGCGCGCCCCAGGGCGCCGCAACAAGTCCCGGACCACGATCCCGGTTACGCTCGGCCGCCCAGCTGGTACAGGCGGACTAGGCCGGCGCCGATCATCAGGCCGCTCCAGAAGAGGAGTGCGTGCTGGGTCCAATGGCCGAGGGTGGTGGCGTCGGCGAAGGAGTCGAGGAGGAACTGAGCCGCGAGCGCGAGAACCAGGCCCCCGGACAGGACACCGCCCCACATCGTCACGCCACCGAATGCCGCGGACCGCTTCTTTGCAACTGTCAGCTGGTCGCTCATGACCGGCAAGGCTGCCGGAAGAGCGGCGGCGGTCAAAGGGTCGGTCGGCCCTGTTCGAGCGGGACCTGGGTCCCGGGCAGAACGAGCCCAAAGATGGCCCACTGGCGATCATGAGGGCGCACCTCGGTCGAGACACGCTCGCGAGCGCCGCCGTGGCAATCGCGCTGGCGGCCTGCGCCGCGGGACCCCAGGCTCCGATCGGGCCCAGCGGCGGCACCGCGACGCCCGCGCCCGGCGGGGTGGTGCGCGACTATCGGCTCACCGCCGAGCAGACCAGCTTGGAGGTCAAGCCGGGGCTCCGGGTCCAGGCCTGGACATTCAACGGCACCTCACCCGGTCCAGAGCTGCGGGCCACGGTGGGCGACGTGCTGCGGGTGACCCTGCAGAACCGGCTCTCGGTTGGAACCACCATCCACTGGCATGGCCTCGACGTCCCCAACGGCGAGGACGGCGTGGCGGGCCTGACCCAGGATGCCGTCCCGTCGGGCGGCAGCGCCATCTATTCCTTCCGCGTGGAACAGACCGGGACCTACTGGTACCACTCCCACCAGGACGCGGCGGTCGAGGTCGACCGCGGGCTCTACGGGGCCCTGGTCGTGCTGCCCCGAGGGCCCGCGAGAGCCGAGCTCGACCGCACCCTGGTCTATGACGAATGGCCGCTGGGCCTCGAGGGGCTCACGCCGCCGGCGCCGGCCGACTTCTCGATGCGCAGCTACGTCACGACCACGGTGAACGGCCGGTCCGGCTCGGCGGTTGAGCCGATCGCGACCGTCCCGGGCGAGACGGTCAGGCTCCGGCTGGTCAACGCGGGCTACCAGGAGCACTACGTCGAGAGCCCGGTCCCGGTGACCATCGTCGCCCTCGACGGGCACGAGCTGACAGGCGGAGCGCCGACCGGCGACGCCATCCCGCTCGGCCCCGGCGAGCGCGTGGACATCCTGCTGACGGCACCCGCCGGGCTGTTCAGCCTGCGGCTGGTCGGAGCCTTTCCTCCCGATCGGGAGGCCGCCCAGCCGTTCGCATCCAGCGGTGGCGGAGCCGTCCTACCCGAACCGGCGAGCCATCACCTGCTGGACCTCCTCGCCTATCCCGGCGTCGCAGCCGACGACCCCTGGCCGGGCGACGCCGGTCCCGACAAGACATTCACGCTGACGCTCTCCGAGGCCGCCGGCGGTGGGTCGCCGATGGGTCCCATGCCGGGTATGTCGGGCATGGACGGGGTCCGCTACCAGGTGGACGGCGGGACATTTCCGACCACACCGGTGCTGAGCGTTGTGAAAGGGGACCTGGTCGAGATCACCTTCCGCAACCAGGGAAGCCAGGAGCACTGGATGCATCTTCACGGCCATTTCTTCCGCGTCCTCAGTCGCGATGGTGGCTCGCTCCCCGGCCGGTTGGTGAAGGACACGGTCAGCGTGGCACCGGGGCACTCGGTGACGATCGCGTTCCGGGCCGACAACCCCGGTTGGTGGATGATCCACTGCCACCAGCTGCTCCACGCGGCCGGCGGGATGATGGCGCTCCTCGCCTACCAGGGTTCGGCTCGCCTGGCAAACCTCGGCGGTGCCTACGCCAATTCGCCGGATTAGCTTCGGGCAGGAGTTTTCACCTGTTCCGGCCCGCGCGATCGTCCGCTGTCGAGATGGCCACCCGAAGAGGACCTTGATGGCAGAGGAACCGAAGCAAAGGTTCCCCAATAAAGCGCAGAGGTGGAACTCCAATGACATTCGCGAAACTCTTCAAGGCGATCCCGATCGTATTGGCCGTCGGCGTGGCCGGACTGGCCGCCGTCGCCTGTGGCTCTGGCAGCCAGGCCGGCTCGAGCAACCCGACCTCGGCCCAGGCACAGCTCCTCAACTTCCAGATCGTCGGTCCCGACGATGCGGCCATCGTCGGCCCCGACGGCGCGAAGCACGACGTCTTTGCCGCCGTGGGCGCAACCAGCGTCAAGGTCGGCAGCCCGGTGACGATCACGATCACCAACAAGGACGACGTCCAGCACAGCATGACCTCGCCTGACCTCGGTCTCAACATCGTCGTCCCGGCCGCCACCGACAAGGCTGACGGCACCGTCACCTACACCTTCACCCCGACCAAGATGGGCAGCTTCCGCTGGTTCTGCGCCATCCCCTGCGACACCGACAACGCCGGCTGGGACATGACCTCGGACGGCACGGGCAGCGGCCAGAACAACTTCATGGCCGGCTTCATCACGGTCACCGCGTAGCGGTTCCGCACTCGGGAAGGGTCGCCGGCAACGGCGGCCCTTCTTCTTTTGGGCTCCGGGGCCCCGGCCTTCGGATTGAAAAGGTCCCTACCGGGCAGGGCCTTTCGCCCCGCTCAAGGGCAAGCTCCCGCGAATACCGTTGGCCGAAGCAGCATGGACGAGAAGCCACCGATTCGCGTCGTCATCGTCGACGACCATGAGCTGCTCCGGGAAGGCACCCGCCAGATCCTGCAGCGGGATGCGACAATCGAGGTGATCGCCGAGGCGAGTCGGGGCGACCAGGCCGTCGAGGTGGTGGCTCGCCTACAGCCCGACGTCGTGCTGCTCGACCTCCGGCTGCCCGGCCTTCCCGGGATCGAAGTCGCCCGCCGGATCGCCCAGCTCTCGCCGGCAACCCGGGTCCTGGTGCTCAGCGCCTATGACGAGGAGGACTACGTGCTGGAGGCGCTCCAAGCCGGCGCTGCCGGCTACCTCCTCAAGACCGCGCCCAGCAACGAGCTGCTCGAGGCCGTCCGCGCGGTCGCCGCGGGGGCCACCGTGCTCGAGCCCAGCGTTTCGGCGGCGCTGGCCCGGCGCTGGACCCGCGCCGACGGCCCCGGCGGCACCGACCTCAGCGTCCGTGAGCTAGAGGTCCTCCGGCTGACCGCCCACGGGATGGCCAACAAGGAGATCGCCGGCAAGCTCGGTCTCAGCCTGCGGACTGTCGAGGGCCACCTGAACCGTACCTTCGGCAAGCTCGGCGTCGCCTCCCGGACGGAGGCCGTCTTCCACGCCTTCAATCACCACCTGATCTCACTCGAAGGGGAGGCAAGCTGATGGCCGCCGCCCCTCCGCTGACCGTGCGCCGAGCGCTCCGTCGCGCGCTCCACCCGCCGGTGCGCAACTTCCGGTTCTGGATCGTCCAGGGCCTGGTGATCCTGATCGCGATCTTCCATGAGGGCGCCGACGCGACCTCGCTGCTTCATCCGCTGGGCATCCCCGCCTTCGCGACAGTTGCCCTCTTCCTGGTGCCGATCATCTATGCAGCCCTCAATTTCGGCCTCACCGGCTCGCTGGCGACCGCGGTCTGGGTCACCCTGCTGACCGTCCCCGACTTCTTCTTCACCGACGTCGGCGAGCACCACACCAGCGACTTCATCCAGATCCTTGTCGTGGACTCGGTGGCTATTTTCGTCGGCTACCGAATCGAGCAGGAGCGGATCGCGCGACAGCGGGCGGAGGAAGCCGGCGAGGCACACGGCGCGGCCGAGAAGCGGATCCGCCATTACGCCGAGCGGCTCCTCCGGGCCCAGGAGGACGAGCGCCGGCGGCTCTCACAGGAGCTCCACGACCAGCCGCTGCAGGACCTGATCCACCTCCTCCGCGTCCTCGACGGCGGCTCCGGCGAGGACGCCCGCAAGGTTGCGACGGGGGTGGTGAGCGAGCTTCGCCAGATCTCCCGCGGCCTCCGGCCGCCGACCCTGGACGACCTCGGGGTTGGGGCGGCACTGCATAAGCTGGTCACCGATTTCCAGGCCCGAACCGAGATAGCCGCGAGCTTCCAGATCGAGGGCGGCGTCCGGCGGGTTTCGCCGGAGGTCGAGTTGGGCCTGTTCCGGATCGCGCAGGAGGCTCTCAACAACGTCGCTCGCCATTCAGAGGCCGCCAAGGTGGCGATCCGCGTGCTCTTCACCGACGACGACGTTCGGCTGAGCGTGAAGGACGACGGCGTCGGCTTCCGGCCCGACCGCAACTCCGAGGCGGCGTTGGGGATCATCGGCATGACCGAGCGAGCGGGCCTTGTCGGCGGAAGCCTCGACATCCGCTCCGCCCCCCACGAGGGGACGTCGGTGCGGGCGGTCCTCCCGATCTCGGACCTGAAGGCGGCAGGAAGCAACTAGACACCGACGGCAGCACCGTGAGGTGCTGCTCAGGGCAGGCCGGCGAGCAGGTCCATGTACACGACGACCGCGTCAAGGCGTGCTGCGAGCACCGATGAGGGAACCCGCAGCGAACCCTCGCGATCCTCGACCCTGTCGGCGACGTCGAGCGTGAAGGCCGACAGGTCGAAGCCGGCCTTGTGGAGGTCGTCCAGCACGCGGGTGAAGTCGGCGCCGAGCAGTTCGGGCGCATAGGGCTCGGTCGCGTCAATGTCGTCGCGCAAGGCGCGAAGGCGGGCATATGCCATGGCCAGGGACTGCTGCGGAGTGGGCGCTGGACCCATGCGGCCGATCGTAACGTCACCAGACGGATCGCCTCCGAGTAAAGGAACCGCACGGCCAGGAGGGAACCGGCGATTCAGGCCGCCGAGTTCAGGCCCCGTCCGGCGTCTGGGCGACGAGGAAGTCCATGATCCGGCGCAGGGTGTTGGCCCGGTGCTCATCCCCGCCCCAGGGAGACAGCAGCACCGCATCGGGCGCCAGGGCCACGATCTCCTCCGCCACCGCTCGGGGGTGGAAGTCGTCGCCACCGGGCAACACCAGCAGCGGTGTCCTGCAGGAGCGGACGAAGTCGCGGTCGACGGTGAAGACGAAGTCGCCGCCGAACATGCGCTCCCGAAAGGCCGTCGCGGCGCCGTCGTCCAGCTCCGGGTGGGTGCTCCGCATCGCGTCCGCCCATTCGTCGAACATGCCCTGGAACTGGGGCCGGTTGCTCTCGGTGAGGCCGATCGGATTCTGGAGTACGGCCGCGGTCACACGATCCGGAGCCACCTCGCAGAGCCCGAGCGCGAATGAGCTGCCGATGCAGCCGCCCATCACGTGGAAGCGCTTCAGTCCGAGGTGGTCCAGCAGCGCCAGCTGATCCTCCAGGTAGACGTGCCAGCCGTCAGCGGAGCTGATCGGCGCGACCGAGGAGCCGGCGTTGCGCTGATCCATCCCGATCACCATGAAGCGATCGCTCACGTCCTCGAGCGGGTTGATCCAGGGTGGGCGGGGCCTGCCCGGCTGCTGGGCCCAAAGGGTCGCCGCCGAGCGCATCCCGCCGGGCGCCAGCAGCAGCAACGGGTGGCCCGAGCCGCGGACTTCGTAGCCGATGGTGGCCGATCCGTGCTCGAAGACAGGCACCGAGGTATTGAATCAGATCGGGAACGCGGCAAGCTTCCTGCCGCCCGCCGCAATCGAGCCGGCCGGCCGGCGCTGGCGGCTCGACTAGGGTTGCGGGGTGGGGACCAGGTTGGACGCCCAGGTGATCGTGGTCGGCGGCGGCCCCGTCGGGTCTGTCCTGGCGATGCTGCTGGGCCGCTCCGGCGTTCGGACCCTCGTTCTCGAGAGGGGGTCATTTCCCCGTGACAAGCCGTGCGGGGAAGGACTGATGCCGGGCGGCGTCGCGATCCTCGAGCGGCTCGGCATCGACCTCGCAGGCGAGGGCTTTCCGCCGCTCGCCGGGATCACCTACCGGACCTCTGACGGGCGCACCGCGTTCGGCGCCTTCCGCTCCGGTCCGGATTCGCCCAACCGCGGCTTTGGGGTGCGCCGCCTGCGGTTCGACGCCCTCCTCGCGGAGAGAGCGGCCGCGACCCCCAACGTCGAGGTCAGGACCGGCTCTGCGGTGCAAACGGTCGAGCGCGCTGGCGACCGGTTCAGGCTTGAAACCGCTCGGGGCTGGCTGACAGCAAAACAGGTGGTTGGGGCCGACGGCCTGCGCTCGACGACCCGCGGACTTCTCGGCTGGTCGAACCCGCCCGCGCGGCCGCACCGACATGCGCTCGTCGGCCACCTGACGGTGCCGCGCCACCAGGTTCGCGAAGTGGTCGTCACCCTCCTCCCGGCGAACGAGGTCTATGTCGCGCCGAGCGGTCCGGATGAAGTTCTCGCGGTCGTGTTGGGCCCGCCGGGCAGCCTCCGCGCCCCTGCGGCGAGCGTCCTGGAAAGCTATCGGACGACGGTGGCGGCGGCTCACCCGGAGTTCTCCGGAGCGGAGAGCAGCCGGGTCCAGGGGGCGGGACCTTTCCGTGTCACCAGCCGGACCGTGGCAGCCCGGGGAGCCTTCCTGGTCGGCGATGCCGCCGGCTTCATCGACCCCATCACGGGCGACGCCATGTCTGCCGGATTTCGCGCGGCGGCGTTCCTGGCGGGATTGCTCGCCGGGGCAGTCCCTTCGGCCGAGGCTCGCTACCGCCGCTGGTACGCGGCGCAGTGGCGGACCCGTCGCCTGGTCACGGCGATCGCACTTGGGTTGAGCGGGTCTCCCTGGCTTGCGCGGCGCGCGCTAGCCGGGCTCGGCCGCCACCCCGGTGCCCTCGAGTCGCTGCTCGAGGTCAACTCGGGGGTGCGGCGCCTGGGCTCGGTGCCGCTTCGCGCCTGGTCCGCGCTGGCGGGGATCTGAACAGGAAATGAGCAGCACGATCCAGGCCATCGGCACCGCCCTCCCCGACCATGTGCTCGACGCCTCCGCGCGGATGGATCTGCTGACGGCCATCTGGCCCCGGATGGCGATGGTCGGGACCGCGGTCGACGAGGCGGGCGGGATCCGCTACCTCGCCGAACACCCGGCGCAGCTGCTCGAGCCGCGCACCCTGACGGAGACGATGGCGCTCTACGCGCGGCACGCCACCGACCTCGCGGAATCGGCCTCTCGCCAGGCACTGGACCGAGCCGCGGTGAACCCGGATTCGATTGACGTGATCGTCTCCGTCTCCTGCACCGGCTACCTCGTGCCGTCCTTCGACGTCCATCTGGTCGAGCGCCTCGGTCTGCGCCAGGACGTGGTCCGGCTTCCGATCACCGAGCTCGGCTGCTCGGGAGGAGCGGCCGCGATCGCCCTCGGCCACCGTCACCTGGCCGCGTACCCCGACCAGCGCGTGCTCGTTGTCGCGGTCGAGCTGCCCTCGCTGACCTTCCAGCCGGGGGATTCCTCCCTCGACAACCTCACCGCCTCGATGGTCTTCGGGGACGGGGCTGCGGCGGCGGTCATGGCAGGGCCTCCAGCGGCCGGCTCTCACGGCCTGACGGTCGAGGCGGTCGCGTCGCACCTGGTCGGCGGGACGGCCGGTGCGCTCGGTTACGACCTCCGCGACGACGGCTTCCACGTGGTCCTCGACAGACGGCTGCCCCGGATCATCGGCCGCACCGTCGGCGAGGTGGCCCGCCGCTTCCTGGAGCGGGTCGGGATGGAGCGGGTCGAGTTCCTCGCCGCCCACGGAGGCGGCCCTCGCGTTCTCGACGCGGTCCAGGCGGCGCTCGGCCTCGAGGATGCGCTGCTCGCTCCGTCCCGACGAACCTACGCCGAGATCGGGAACGTGTCCTCGGCCTCGATCCTCTTCACCCTCGCCGGGATCTTGACCGGCCTCGGTTCGCGGCCTCTGCAAGGGCTGGGCCTGGGGCTCGGCCCCGGTGTCAGCATCGAGCTGATGCAGCTCGCCTGGACCCCTTAGAAGACGCCCGGGATGAACCTCGCCTTGCCTCGGAACGCCTCCCGGTAGGCGGCCGATCTTTCCAGCTGGGCCTCTTCGGCACGGATCCGGACGGCCAGGGCGACACCGTTCAGAGCCGACAGTCCGAGGGCGCTGAGCCAGGCTCCGCCGGCCATCGGCAGGGCCACGAACTCCAGCAGGAGGGCGAGATAGTTGGGATGGCGCAGGAATCGGTAGGGACCGCCGGTCACCGGCTCCAGGCCGTCGGGCACCTGGGCTCGAACGTTCCAGGAACGTCCCAGGCTCCGGATGCTCCACCAGCGCAGACCGGTCGCCGCGGCCAGCACGCCCAGCCAGGCCGCGGCGGCGCGGCGCCCGGGCCGCCGGTGGGCCAGGCGGATCTCCAGCGGGGGCAGCAGGAACAGGCCGAGGTGGGCGGCGATGATGAGCGCGTAGGTTCGCGGTGCGGATGGCGAGCCGCCGGTGCCGCGGCTGTTCCGGCGTGAGATGGAGAGCTCGCGGACCCGCTGCAGGGCGGCGATAGCGAGAACCGCTGCATACCAGGGTGGCATCCCGACCAATCGCCGACGACGCCCCTCCGACTTCAACTCATCCCGAGGTCATCGCCAGCGCAGCCGCTCTTCGCCCTTCACTGACGTGGACCTCGGGATCGGAGACGACGTAGCCATCACGAGGCAGCATCCCCTTCACCGTCGAAACCGCGACGTGCCCGGCCTCCTCCTCGGATTCAGCCTGGACACCGGGAACCGTGACGGTGAACTTGGCCGAGCCCGCGACGGGAGCGATCGAAAGACCGCTGCTGGAGAGCCGCGTGAGCACCGCCCGATCTCCCGGCCGGCCGGGCTCGGGCTCCAGGAGGACGCTGACCGAGAAGGTTCTTCCCCTCCCGTCGCCCGTGGCGGCGACGGGCGCGAGTGCGGCTCCCCGACCGCCGATCGGTGTGAACCTGCGCTCCTGGGCGGCGTCGAACAGGACGTCAAGGTCCCTCGTCGATCGAGCCCCTGTGAAGCGCGACGCGATCGAGTAGAGGACCGGCACCAGGACCAGCGTCAGCAGGGTGCTGGTGAACAGCCCGCCGATGACGACGATCGCGAGAGGGGCGCTGATGAACGCGCCGCCGCTGTTTCCGCTCACGGCGAGCGGCACCAGGGCCAGCATCGTCGCGAACGCGGTCATGAGGATTGGGCGCAGCCGATGCCGTCCTCCCTCGATCAGCGCGTCGGCAAGGCTGAGACCGCGGTCGCGGTATTGCTCCACCAGGTCGAGCAGGACGATTGCGTTGGTGACCACGATGCCGATCAGCATGAGGATCCCGATCATGCCGGGGAGCGACAGCGAGGTCCCCGTCACCACCAGCGCGACGATGGCGCCGCTGGCCGCGAAGGGGATGGAGACGAGCAGCACGAGCGGCTTGAGCAGCGACCTGAAGGTCGCGACCATGATCAGGTAGACGAGCCCGATCGCAGCCAGGATGGCGATCGCAAACTGGGTCAGCAGCGACGAGAGTTGCGCGAACACGCCACCGGTCGACGTTGACGCCCCCGCCGGGAGCGACAACGCGGCCAGCGCCTTGGTGACGTCGCCCTGCACCTTTTGAGTGTTGTCGCTCGTGATCGTCCCGGTGATCGAAGCCGTCCGGTCACCGTCGGTACGGCTCACCGCCTGCGGACCGGCGACCTGCTGCAGCGTTGCCAGGGTCGACAGCGGCACGACGCCGAGCGTGGTCGGTATCGGCATCTTGGCCAGCGCGGCGGCGTTGTCCGCGGTGCCGGGCGGCAGCTGGACGCGCACGTTGATCCTGCCCTGCGGCAGGGTTGCCTGGGTGGCGACGATCCCGTTCACCTGCTGCCCCACGATCAGCGCGAGCTGTTGGAGCGTCAGCCCGGACTGGCCGAGCTTGGCGGTCGGCACCAGCACGTACTGTGGCTTGGAGGCCGCCAGGTTCGACTTCACCTGGCTCAGCCCCGAGATGTGGGAGAGCGCTGCCAGCACCTGGTCGTTGGCCTGTGCGAGGGTGTCCTGGCCGGGCGCATGCACGTCCACCTGCATCTGGCTGCTGCTGGAATTGGAGCTGCTCGATGCCTGGCCCAGGTCAACCCGGGCCGGCCCGCTGTAGCCCTTCAGGGCTCGGGTGACCCCCTGCAGCGCCTGGTTGTAGGCGCCCTGGTTCACGAGCACGGTCACCGAGGCCTGGGTCGGGTCGGCCGGCACGGTTCCGGGAGCCGCGAACGGGTCGGCGATACCTCCTACCGTCGCCTGGAATGCGCTGATCCCGGGCACTCCTCGGATGAGATCCTCCACCTTCTGGGTTTCGGCAGCCGTCTCGCTGAGGGCGGTGTTGTCGGGCATCGTGATCGCGATCGGGAAGTTGGGGCTCGCCGACTGGTCAAGGAGGTTGACCCGGAGAAGCGGCAGCAGCGCCATCGACCCGATGAACATGACCGCCGCCACGGCGAGCGTGAGCGCGCGATGGCTGGTCGCCCAGCGGATGACGGGGACGTAGATGCGCTGCATCCTGTCGTAGCCCAACCGGCGCTCGACCTTGCCGCGCGGCGCGGGCTTCAGCAGCCGGGAGGCCAGCAACGGCACCACCGTCACGGCAACCGCCAGCGAAGCGATGAGGGCGGTCACGACAGTCAACGCGAAGGGCCGGAAGAAGCTGCCCGCGATGCCGGTCAGGAACACGATCGGCAGAAACACCGCGACGGTCGCGAGCGTCGAAGAGGTGACCGCGGTGGTGATCTCGCGCGCGCCCGTGTAGGCGGCTACCATCGGGCTCTCGCCTTCGGCCACGTGCCGGCTTATGTTCTCCAGCACCACGATCGCGTCGTCCACGACGCGACCGATGGCGACCATCATGCCGCCGAGGGTGAGGATGTTCAGGGTTATGCCCTGCCACCACAGCACGAGCAGCGCGGCGAGCAGCGAGAGCGGGATCGAGACGCCCGCCACGATCGTCGCCCTGCCGCTGCGGAGGAACAGGAAGATGACCGCGATGGCGAAGAGAGCGCCCAGCAGACCCTCCTGGAGGATGGCGGCGATTGCGTTGCTGATCGGGGTGGCCTGGTCCTGGATGCTCGCGAACTGAACCCCGTTTCCGATTCGAGTCCTCAGGTCCGGCAGGGCCGCCTTGACCTCGTTTGCAACGGTGACCGTGTTGCCATCCGACGCCTTCAGGACGCGCAGCCCGATGCTCGGTTTCCCGTTCGTGCGGGTGATCGTGTCGGCCGGCAGCGAGACGAACTGCACGGTGCCCAACTGGCTGATCGGCACAGCCGGGAGGGCGGGGCGGCCGGGCACAGCGGCCGGGCTGACGAAGATCTTGCCGATCTGGTCCAGGCTGGTCAGCGAGCCGGATACCTGGAGCGGGATGACGGTGTTGCCGTCCCGAAGAGCGCCGATCGACTGGACGAGGGATGCCTGCTGGAGGGCCGAGGCGACCTGGCCCGCGGCGAGGCCGCCTGCCGCCAGCTTCGCCGGGTCAAGGGTCACGTCGACCTCATCGGTGGGCGCGCCCGTGATGACGACGCTGGATACGCCGGCCAGGCCCTTCAGCTTGGGTATCGCGACTCCTCGCAGCTGGCCCGCCAGGTCGCCCAGCGACTCGTCGGCGGACACCGCATATTGGAGGATCGGCAAGGAGCTGGTCGAGAAGTCCTGGATGGTGGGCGCCAGGGCCTGCTGGGGAAGCAGCGCCCTCACCCCATCCAACCTGGTCGCGAGGTTCTGGCGAGCGCCGGTCGTATCCGCTCCGTCTTTGAACAGGACGATCACCAGCGACGCGCCCGCCGATGAGGTCGAGGTGACCGAGCTGACGCCCGGAACGCCCTGGACCGCGTTGACGACAGGCAGCGTCACACCCTGGTCCACGATCTCGGGCGAGGCGCCGGGGTAGGGCGTTACCACGATGAACGCCGGGAAGGAGATGTTGGGCAGCAGGTCCTGCTGGACCTGCGTCGCGGCGAAGATGCCGGCGCCGAACAGGCCGATGACGGCCAGCACGACCACGGCGCCGAGCTTGAGCGAAAGCCGCGTGATCAGGTACATGGCGGGGTCAGCATTCCTTTTCGCGTCGGTTGAGGTCCTGGACCAAGAGGAGGCAGAGATGCCGGAGATCAGCTAGCTGATCCGGAGTGAGCCCTCCGGTGCCCTCGGCCTGTCGCTGGAAAGCGTCTTTCTTCATCGCTTCGATACGAGCCAGGCCGACTTCCGTCAGGTGGGCGTAAACCGACCGCCGGTCCGCGAGATCGGGGACCCTGCTCACGAGGCCGTCCCGCTCCAGCTTGTCGATCAACCCCGTGACGGTGCGGGGGACCAGGTTCTGGGCCACCGCCAGCTCCCCGAGCGGCATCCGGTGATCCGGGCTGAAGTACAGAAAGGTCAGGACCTGGAGACGGCTCTCGGTGAGGCCGTGGCTCTCAGTCCAGCGCTCCATCTCGTCGTGAAGGCGCTTGGCCGCAAGGCGAAGTGCATTGACGGCCTCCCGGGACCGGTGTCGGTCTCCCCCGCCGCGGCCGATGGCGGCCCTGACGGCAGGGTCGTACAGGCGGCCTGAGGGATCCTTGGCGAGAACCGGCAGAAGTCTGAGGCTGCTCATATTGAGGACCCTCACTATGGAGGCGCGTCAAGGTGACCAGGCATCATCCCTCGGTCAGTACGCCGACAAATGGAGGTCTGGACTTTGAATCCCGCCATGGAGCACGATCCCCCCTCCCAGCGAGTCCACAGCCGGCTCCAAGCAAAGACCCAGCCGTGCCGATCAAGGTGGGCGGCGGGATGAACCTGAAGGTCGCTCTCGAATCGGCGGTTTCGCGCCGGAGCCTCTTGCTCGGGACCCTCAGCCTCGCCGCCGTGTCATTCCTGGCGGCGTGTACGGGCGGCGTGCGGTCGGCTGTCAGCTCATCCGCGTCGCCGTCCGCGGCCACGACGGCGACCGGCTCGCCGAGCCCGGTGGTCGTGGCGACGCCGGCCTGCGTCGTCACTCCGGCGGAGACGGAGGGCCCCTACTTCGTCGACGAGCGGCTGAACCGGTCCGACATCGTGAGCGACCCCTCCGACGGGTCCCGCCGGCCGGGGATTCCGCTTTCGCTGACGTTCAGCGTGGCGCAGGTCGGCACCGGCGGATGCACCGCGCTGCCGAACGCCCAGGTGGACGTCTGGCACTGTGACGCGCTCGGTGTCTACTCCGACGTGGGCGCGCAGGGCTCGGTCGGCAAGCGATACCTGCGCGGCTACCAGGTCACGGACGCTGTCGGGGCGGCGACCTTCCAGACCATCTATCCGGGGTGGTACCCGGGCCGCGCGGTCCACATCCACTTCAAGGTCCGGACCTTCTCCGGGACGTCGAAGACCTTCGAGTTCGCCTCCCAGGTGTTCTTCGACGACACCTTCACCGACGAGGTCTACAGGCAAGCGCCGTACAGCTCGCACCCCAACCGTGACACCCGGAACGCGACCGACATGGTCTATTCGTCAAACAACAACAGCGGCAGCATGCTGCTGGTCGCAGTTGCTCCTAGGGGAGCCGGTTACGCCGCCAGCTTTGCGATCGGGCTCAAGCTCGCCTGAGAACCTCGTCGCACCCGCCTCCTCAGACCTTTCGGTGCGGCGGCGCCCAGAAGACGAGAACCCTGAGGTCGGCCCCGATGTCGTGAAAGCGATGCTCCACGCCGGCCGCCACGAAGACCAGGCTGCCCGGCGTGACCACGCGGTCCTCGTCGCCGACCCGGATCTGGCCTGCACCCTCGACCACGTAGTAGACCTCGTCCTCGGCGTGCGGCTGCTGGCGGTCGGTGACTCCCTTCGGCCAGATCGCCAGGCCGCAGGAGAGCAGATCGGATGCCAGGAAGTCGATGTAGCCGTGGCCGTCGGCGTCGCGCGGCTGAGGGTCCAGGTCGGGCACCTCGAACGCTTGCACAGTGTCTCCCCCACTCACGAGTAGTCAGAATTTACCTGAACGCCGACGGCATTCCACGGACCCCGACTCAGCACGGCTCTCAATCGCGGCGACCCGGCGCCGAGCGAGGTGACGGCCCGGTGACGCGGAAGTGACAATGCCCGGCTAGCCTTCAGCGCGGGAAGGAATCGCGACATCGCCATGCGAATGCAGGTCGATCGACCGGAGCGCTCGGGTCCGTCGTCCACGCCCGTACCTCGCGGCCTGGTCCAGAACACGGCGACCGAGCGCAGCCTGGCGCACGAGCTCGGACATCTTCTTCTCGATCCAGGACCGCACCAGGTCGCGGCGACGGGGAACGTGATGGTCCCGACCGCCGCCGCTCCCCTCGCCGAGAGTTTCACGAACGCGGACTGCACCACGATTCACGGGCACGCCTGAATGCCGCGGGGAGCGCCCAGAACGGTTGGCATCGCCAGTCCGGCGCCACTGATCAGGGGAGGGAGGTGATTTGCCCTTCGACCTCCGATCCACGTACACCTTTGACGCGACCGAATCGCAGATCGCCGAAGGCGAGGTAAGCCCATATGGCACGGCGAACAGCCATGCCAACTGTGTGCCCGCCTCCTTCACGGCGGCCCTCGAGATGGCCGGCTATCCGGACATCGACCCTCAGCGGATCACCAACGAGGTCTTTGGTCCGAACTATCTAGGGGGATTCGGCGACTTCTCCAAGGCGATCGGGTGGATCAGCGCCAACGTCCCGAACGCCCCGCGGCTCAGCGATGGGCCATTCGACTTCGACGTAGCCGAGGCTGCGGGCGAGGCGGGCAAGCTCGTCATCATCGCCGGCTGGATCGACGCGCCGAGCGTCACCTACGTCGCCATTGGCGGCGCCCACGGCTTCAGCCACGCATCCTTGCTGGCGGCCCACCTTCCCAACGACACCTTCGTCATCTGGAATATCTGGACCGGCACGTTCCAGACCTACAGCCGACCAGTGATCGCGGCCTCCCTCTACGAGATGGCCGTCATGGAGGTGGACACTGTGACTCTTTCCGAGAAGCGCGCCTGGGTGCGCCTGGCTTACGTCGGAGCCCTCGGCCGGGAGGTCGAGTCGCAGGCCGCGCTCGACAACTGGGCGAACAGCATTCTCGACGACGGGTCGAACGTGGAAGCGATCGTGGTCAAGATCATCGACTCGCCTGAGGGACAGGGACGGCTCAAGGCGGTCCGCGACGCGGTGGCCGGCGGCAAGGGTCAGCCCGGGCCGCCCGGTCCGAAGGGCGACAAGGGCGATCCGGGCGCCAACCCCGACCCTGCGGCAGTCGCCGCCCGCCTCAAGATCGTCGTCCAGTAACCCGGCAGGGATCTGGGCGGGTTGGCAGGGCCGGCTCTAACCTACTTCGGTGGTGGCAGCGGAGCCTGGGCGTAGTCGAAGCAGTCGGCCATCCCGTCGGCTGTGGCCGTCCGGCTGTTGACCGCCTTGAGCTTGAAGTTCAACTCGCAGAAGCGCAGCAGGCTGACGTGGGAGTGGACCTGCTTTGACACGTAACCCGCCCTGGCGAAAGGGCTGACGACGAGGCACGGCACGCGCGAGCCATAGCGGAACTGGGTGCCGTCCGTCCAGGCCTCGAGGTTGGGCGGGTCGACGTGGTCGTACCAGCCGCCCCAATCGTCGAAGGTGACGAAGATCGCCACCTTGTCCCAGAGCCCGCCCTTGACGATGGCCGCCACCTGGGCTGCGGTCCAGGCGCTGCCGGCGGTCACGTTGCCGACCCCGGCCGCACGATCCGCGGGCGTGCTGGGCGGGTGCTCGCTGGTCGCATGCGGCGCGTACACCCAGGCCACCGAGGGCAGCTTGCCGGCTGACGCATCGACCACGAACTCGGTTGAGCTCTTGGACCGGCCCTTCAGCGCCTTGATCATGTCGAACGCGTAGCCGCCGTAGTTGGCCCAGGTCAGCCCGGCCTGCTCGAGGTTCGCCGCCAGCGATGGCAGGTCGAAGACGGGCTGGACGTCGGTCACACGGTAGTGCGGTGGATTGATGATGATCGGCGATGCGGCAGCGATGAGCATGAGGTGGTTGGGAGTGCTGGGCCCCGCCACCTCGCTGAAATAGCGGTCGCAGAGGGTGAACTTGCGGGCGTAGGAGTAGTAGCGCGGAATGTCGTGTTGGGTGTACTGCAAGCGCACCGCTTTGGTATGCCGTTGCAGCCAGGTTGCGTGGCTGTGATTGGGGTCCTGGTTGGGTGGATTCGCGCACTGGCCGAGGCTGCCGTCGCCGTCCGCCTTGGCGTAGCGGCCGAAGTAGGTGTCGAACGCGTGGTTCTCCTTGACGATGATCACCACGTGCTCGATCGGACTGGCCGCCATGGCCCAAAGTCTGAGCCGCGCGGGCAGGAAATGGGGTGACGGGACCGTGATGCGGCGCCTGATCCTGTCTGCTCGACAACTGCTTTCGGCATGCGGCTGGGGAGGATTGCGTGATGGAGCTTCAACGGGTTCCCGGGATGCGGCTGGGGCGCACGCCCAAGCGCGACGACCCGCGCAACTTCATCCTGGCCACGTACCTTCCGGTTCTCCCCAAGGCGCCCGCCTCGCTCGACCTGACGACCGGGATCGCGAAGTGGCCGATGTATGCCAACGACCAGCTCGGCGACTGCACCTGCGCGGCGGCCGCGCACATGATCGAGGTCTGGTCCGAGCAGGTGGACAAGAAGGCCAAGACGTTCACCGACAACCAGGTGATCGCGCTCTACAACCTAGTCAACGGCGGGCAGGACAACGGCGCCAACATGCTGGACGTGCTGCACGTCTGGCGGCACGCGGGCCTTGCCCGCCACCGCGTCATCGCCTTCGCCGAGGTGAACGTCGCCAACAAGAACCTGGTCAAGGTCGGCAGCTGGATGTTCAGCGGGCTCTACATCGGCGTGAACATGCCGAAAAGCGCCCAGGCCCAGACGGGCCCCGGGAAGGTTTGGGATGCCGCCTCCGGGCCCGACGGGAAGCCGCGCTCGTGGGGCGGGCACGCTGTCGACGTCGTCGGCTACGACGCCAAAGGCCTCACCGTGGTGACCTGGGGCATCCTCCAGAAGATGACCTGGGCCTTCTGGAACAAGTACGTGGAGGAGGCCTACGCCTGCCTGCCGATGGAGTACAAGAAGCTCAAGGCGAAGCCGCTGGCCAACGGCTTCAAGGAACAGGAGCTGGAGAAGGACCTGCAGAACGTCGGGCCGGTCAACCCCTAGCCCGGTGGTGTGCCGCCGGCTTGCGCCGGCGGCCCTGGCTATCTCTTGTTCTTGGGCTGTGCCCGCATGAACCGGGTCACCTGCTGCCGGAACGCACGCAGCTCCTTCAGCTCCGTCTCGAGGGCGGCGACCCGCTCGGCCGGCACGTGCACCTGGAGGAGGTCGGCCTGGGCGCTGCGCAGCTCGTCGACCTGGCCGCGCAGCTGCAGGATCTCGGTGTCGCGGCTGCGAACGTCCTCGTGCAGGGTGCCGAGCCGCCGCTGCAGCTCGGGGTCGGAGATGGGGTCGGTGACCTCGTAGTAGCGCACCTGGCCCGCCTCCTCGTAGAGGTGGACCTCGCTGCCGGGGACGGGGTTCCTGAAGAAGGTGGGATCGGGCAACCGGGTTGCGATGGTCGGCGCGTAGGGGCTCGAGCGTGTCGTCACGCCGCGCTCCTCGAGCGTCGAACGGACCGTGTCGACGGGCTGACCGACGATGCTGGTCGCGGCCATGGCGGGGGCCGAGCGGGCGGCGGTCCCGCCTCCGGCGGAGATCGAGTCGAGGCTGACCTGGCCGAAGATGTTCGCCTTGGCAGCGATCTCGCCGATCAGCGTCGGCACGTCCATCACCTGGAGCTTGGACAGGGTGTCCCGGAAGGTGGCGATGCTGAGCCGGTCCTGGCTGGTGCTGGTGCCCGGGTTGTACTTGGCGGACAGCTCGGGCAGGACGGCGCAGCAGAACAGCTGCACCATCCGGCCGACGAGCGCCTGGATCGGGAACAGCGAGAGCCAGTAGCCCATGGTGGGGAAGCTCTTGACGTAGTGGCGCTTGGAGAAGTTGCAGATCTTGTAGACCTGGTTGGCGCGCACGCTGACCGCGGCCAGGTAGAGCTTCTCGTTCCCGGTGCAGCTGGGGCAATCACGCGCGAGATGGTCGCAGAGGCAGTCCTTGAGGTACTGCAGGAAGCCGGCGGTGAGGTCGGCGAACGCCCCCAGCGCGTCGGCCCGGTAGACGCCGAGCTGCGTGATGACCTGTTTGTTGCTCGTCGGCTGGAACAGCTCGCCGGCGGCGACGGTCACCGTGTTGCTCACGTAGTTGAGGACGAGCACCTGGTCGGAAGCCACGTCGGAGGCGATGGCGATCGGCCCGACCTGGAGCGGAAGCAGGTAGTCCTGCGCCAGTGCGTTCGTCTTCATGTCGACGACACGAGCGCAGTAGTCGTCTTCGAAGGTCAGGATCAGCGAGCTGAACTGCTGGTTCACGAACGTCGCCATGCGAATGCTGGTCTTGTCGAGCGCTATCTCCACCGGGTTGCCGGCCGCGTCCTTGGCCCGCTGCTGGGTGGCAAGGTCGTAGGCGAGCAGGGTTCGGTTGCTCGTCTTGAGGCCGGCGAGCGTGTAGAGGGTGCCGCCCTGCAGCTGGCCATTGACGGCGATGTCGTCGATGCCCTCTGCCACGGCGATCTCCGGCAGGGTCTTCTTCGTCGAAAGATCGACGCGGACCACGCGCGTGTATGAGGTGGGCGGCAGATTGTTCTCGGCGGCGGCCGCCGCCAGCGCCTCCCCGTCGGGCGTGATCACGAGGTGGCCGAAGGCATTGAACGCGCTCAGCGGCTGCATGCCGGTGTCGACGCTCTGAGGATCGATCTGGTACAGGCCGGAACCCACGATCTGGAACGCCTTGCCGTCCGCGGTCGGTTCCTTCTTGAGACCGATCGCGTACAGCATCTTGTCGTTCGCACGCGTCGCCAGGGTCACCAGCTTGACGCCGCAGATCATCACCACGGCGCCCCATTTGATCTCGGTCGCCGTGATCTCCCCGGCGCGGAAGAAGGTGTTCTCGTCGTTCTTCGTGGGCACGATCACGTAGATCTGCCTGCCGTCGGCTGAGAAGGCCACGTCCTGCACCGCTCCGGAGCCGGTCTGGGTCGCGCCGGTGGCGCCCGCGAGCGGGTCGAACTCGCTCAGCATCACCCTCCTGACCAGGTCGTAACGATTGACCTTGGTCGTCGGCTTGAGCGGGTCCAGGCCGGGCCCGACCGTATACGCCTCTTTGCCGCCGGGGCGGATGCGAATCCGGGTGTGCTGGCCCTTGCCGAAGATGGTGTCGAGGTTCAGGTTCTTGAACGGGTACGCGGGATAGGCGCGGGCGCTGTCCCACATCGCGCAGAAGGTCGAGCTGGTCAGCTCCTTCTTCAGGTTGGTGTAGAAGTCGCTCAGGATCTTGTCCTCGCGGGGCGAGATGAAGATGTTCCTGCCGCTGACCGGATTGACGGCCTGTGCGAACAGGTTCGTCAGCGCCGCGACCCGCTGGGTCACCGGCCCCGCCGGCAGGCCCTTCTCGCTCGCGGGCACCGTGGTCTGGTCGTTCCAGAACGCCTGCAGGGGCCTGATGCAGTCGTCGAAGACGTCCATCAGCAGGGTTCCCTGGAGAAGGGCCTGGGGATCGGTCGCGCTGCCGTCCTTGAACGGTTCGAGGGTGAACTCGAAGGGCCCGTTCTCGCTCAGGCCGACCATCAGCGACAGGTCGCCGTCGCCCTTGGCGTCGAGCAGCGCGGGGCCGCTCTCCTGGGCGCCGGCCATCTTCAGGATGTCGAGGGTCTGGTCCACCTGGACCAGGACGTCGTCGCCGTTGCAATCGATCGCGTAGCCCTCGCCGACCGTGACGTGGGTGCGCTGCTTCGCCCCGGCCGCGTCGGGTCCGCAGCTCACGCGAAGGCCACAGACGATGCCCCAGCCGTGGAGGTGGCGGTTGTGGAAGCGCAGGTCGCGCTCCTGGCAGATGCGGTCGAGTGCCTCCTGGACCGTCTCGACGCCGGGCAGGGCGCAGGCGGTGTTGTCGTAGCAGACATCGTCGGCGCAGATCGCGGTCAGGCTCGGAAAGGTCTGCCGGCAGTCGGTCAGGGTGATCGCCAGCCCGGCGTCCACACTGGCCACCGCCAGGCGGCCGAGCGCCCGGCGGATGCCGATCGCCGGCTGGGGCAGCGGGTCTCCGCGTACATCCCTCGGCCAGTCGACGTCCGCGTCAGCGGTCCGGGCCGGGATCAACCAGTGGTCGCCGGATTGGTAGGCGCCGTCCTCGAAGCGCACCTCGACACCATCCTCGATGGCGATCCAGCCGTCGTTGACGACGTTGTCGCGCTTTACGTCGAGCTCTCCATCGGAGTCCCAGCGGCGCAGCTTGGCATTGGGTCCGAAGTCGGCCAGGTCGATCGAGCCCGTCGTCGTGTTCTTGTCGACGGTCAACGTCACCCCGTTCGCGGTCGTCAGCTGGACGAGCGTGCCGGGGTCGCCCATCAGCTCGTGCACATCGTCCGTGAGCTCCACCCACTCGCCGCCAGCAAATCCGAGGTAGGCGTCGCGGCCTGGGCTGTCGAGCGTCAGCTCGCTGCCGCTGGCGG
>DATCOZ010000252.1:0-2094 GCA_036564345.1 Candidatus Dormiibacterota bacterium
ACGGGACCCCGGGCGGCGCGATCCTCGAGATCGAAGACCTCGCCTACTCCTTCGGCGGTCTGAAGGCCGTCAACGGCAGCACCTTCAGTATCGAACGAGGCGGGATCAACGCCCTGATCGGTCCGAATGGAGCCGGCAAGACGACGCTCATCAACGTCATCTCGGGGGCGCTGAAGGCCGAGGCCGGACGAGTCCGCTTCGACGGGACCGACGTCACCCGCTGGCCCAGCCACAAGATCGCCGGCCAGGGTCTGATCCGTACCTTCCAGATCTCCCGCGAGCTGGCCGCCATGACAGTCCTCGAGAACATGCTGGTGCCGCCGCCCAACCAGGCCGGGGAAGGGCTCTTCAACGCCATGTTCCGGCCCGGCGTCGGCCACCGGCAGGACCGGGTCCTGGTCGAGAAGGCTCTCGCGCGGCTTGACGACTTCGGGCTGTACGACTCCCGCGACCAGTACGCCAGGAACCTCAGCGGCGGCCAGAAGCGGCTCCTGGAGCTGGCCCGGGGGGTCATGGGGGAACCCAAGCTGATGGTCCTCGATGAGCCGTTCGCCGGGGTCAACCCGGCCCTCATCGAACTCCTCGAAGGCCATCTCCAGACGCTCCAGAAGTCCGGCATCACCTTCGTCATGGTCGAGCACAACCTGAATGTGGTCGAGAAGATCTGCGACCACGTCGTGGTGATGGCGGAGGGAAGGACGCTTGCGACGGGCAGGCTCTCCGAGCTCCGTAAGAACGAGGCGGTCATCACCGCCTACCTCGGTGGAGCCCTGACCGAGCACCCACACGCCGCGACGGGCGGCGGTGAGGTCGAGGCTCAAGCGGTGAGCCGCGGCGAGCCGATCCTGACCGCGTCCGGCCTCACCGCCGGGTACAGCAAGGTGCCGGTCGTCCAGGGGGTCGAGCTGGCGGCCGAGCCGGGAAAGGTCGTCGCCATCGTGGGCCCCAACGGTGCCGGCAAGTCGACCATGTTGAAGGCGATGTTCGGGCTCCTCCGCAACAGGTCCGGCAGCGTCAAGCTGGCGGGGGACGATATCAGCGACTGGCCTGCCTTCAAGATCGCCCGCGGCGGGATGGCCTATGTGCCGCAGGTCATCAACGTCTTCACGAGCCTGAGCGTCGTCGAGAACCTGGAGATGGGCGGCTACACGCTCAAGTCGGGACGCGCGGGCCGCGTCGAGGAGGTCCTCGAGATCTTCCCCGACCTGAAGGCTGCGCGGAGCAAGAAGGCGGGCAACCTGAGCGGCGGCCAGCGCAACATGCTGGGCATGGCGCGGGCCCTGATGCTCGAGCCGAAGGTGGTCCTGCTCGATGAGCCCACAGCCGGCCTCTCGCCGGCTTACACCGGTGTCGTCTGGAGCCAGATCCGGCGCGTCGCCGGGCTCGGCACGGCCGTCGTCGTCGTCGAGCAGAACGTGGACCTGGCGGTCAACAACGCCGATTGGGTCTACGTGCTGGTGGCCGGGCGGAATCGCCTTGACGGCCCGGCTGACATGGTCGGAAGAGAGGATCTTCCCGGCATCTTCCTTGGCGGCGAGGTCCCGGCGAACCTTGCCACCGGCAGCGACCGCACGGTCGGGGAGGGCAAGGTCGAGCTGGGATAGACCGCAAAACGAAAGCGGATTGATTCGACTTCAGGAGGCGGCGGGTTTCATTTCCATTCAGTGCAGGAGGAAGCACATATGAGATTCAGGAACAGATGGAGGGTGAGCTTCGCGGCCATCCTCACCATCGGCGTTGTCGCCTGCGGTGGTGGCACCAACGGCGGCTCGAGTACCACCCTGGGCCCGGTCACGATGGCCGAGCTGTTCCCGGTGTCCGGCCGGGAGGCGTTCGTCGGCTCGTGGTTCCAGCACGGGGCGAAGGCCGCCGTCGACGACATCAACAAGAACGGCGGAGTGAAGGGCGGCAAGATCACCGAGCTCCTGGCCGACACTGGCGGGGACCCCGTCGACGCGGTCACCGCCCAGCGGAAGCTGCTCACCCAGAACCCGACCTTTGAGGTCGGGCCATCGTCCCTCGAGATCCAGGGTGTCATCAAGGATTACGACGCCTCGCATCTTGTCGACCTGATGGCCGGCGGGACCTCCCAGC
>DATCOZ010000260.1:0-4609 GCA_036564345.1 Candidatus Dormiibacterota bacterium
CTCGCCCTTATACTCAAGTTCACTCGTGTTCAAGCGGCTTCCCAGCACCCGCCCCGTGCCATACCTCGGAGGCCTGAATTGAGTATTCAACCCGAGGTCCTCCGGGTTGAAGGCCTCAAGACCCACTTCAAGACCCAGGACGGCTCCGTCAAGGCGGTCGACGGCATCGACTTCCACGTGCTCCAGAGCCGAACCCTCGGCATCGTCGGCGAGTCGGGCTGCGGCAAGAGCGTCACCTCGCTCAGCATCATGCGGCTGCTGCCGCGCAACGGCCGCAGCATCGCCGGCAGGATCCTGCTCGAGGGCCGCGACCTGCTCAAGCTCCCCGAGGACGAGATGCGGGCGCTTCGCGGCAACGACATCTCGATGATCTTCCAGGAGCCGATGACCTCTCTCAACCCCGTCTTCGCCTGCGGCGAGCAGGTCGCCGAGGCGATCCGCCAGCACAAGAAGGTGAACGACCGGGAAGCCAAGGAGCGCGCGGTGGAGCTGTTCAGGCTGGTCGGCATCCCGGGTCCCGAACGGCGGGTCAAGGACTACCCCCACGAGCTCTCGGGCGGCATGCGGCAGCGCGTGATGATCGCGATGGCACTCTCCTGCGACCCCAAGCTGCTGATCGCCGACGAGCCTACGACGGCCCTCGACGTCACCATCCAGGCCCAGATCCTCGAGCTCCTCCGCGGCATCCAGGAGCAGAAGAAGATGGCGATCATGCTGATCACCCACGACCTCGGCGTGATCGCCGAGATGGCCCAGGACGTGGTGGTCATGTACGCCGGCAAGGTCGTCGAACGCGGCACCGTGGAGCAGATCTTCGAGAAGCCGCGGCACCCCTACACCCAGGGCCTGCTGGCCTCCATCCCGGGCAGCGGCACCAAGGGCAAGCGGCTGAACGTGATCAAGGGCACGGTGCCCCACCCCTTCAACCTTCCGCCGGGCTGCCTGTTCGCTCCCCGCTGTCCCCATGCCTTCGAGAAGTGCCCGACCGCGTTCCCTGCCCTGATGGACCAGGGTGAGGGCCACAAGGCGGCCTGCTTCCTTTACGGCGACGAGATCGAGCCGGGCACCGAAGCCCAACCTGTACAACCCACTCAGAAGGCCTCCTAGATGGTGGAGTCGTCGCCGGCTTCGCCGCCCGCCGCCTCCGGCAAACCTCTCCTCAGCGTCAAGAACCTCGCCAAGTACTTTCCGCTCCGGGGCGGGATCCTGCAGCGGACGGTCGCCGAGGTCAAGGCCGTCGACGACGTCTCCTTCGACGTCCGCGCGGGCGAGGTCTTCGGCCTCGTCGGCGAGAGCGGCTGCGGCAAGACGACCACCGGCCGGCTCCTCCTCCGCCTCATCGAGCCGACCCGGGGAACGATCGAGTTCGACGGCCACGAGCTCACGACGATGGGGGCCGGCGACCTCAAGCGGGCCAGGTCGGACATGCAGATCGTCTTCCAGGACCCCTACGCGTCGCTCAACCCGCGGCTTCCGATCGGCGAGATCATCGGCGAAGGGCTCGCCAACATGGGCGTCCGCAACCGGCGCCAGCGAGAGGAGCGGGTGGCCGCCATCCTCGACAAGGTCGGCCTCCGCCGCTACTACATCAACCGCTACCCGCACGAATTCTCGGGCGGCCAGCGCCAGCGCATCGGCCTCGCCCGCGCGCTCGTCCTCCAACCCAAGTTCATCGTCGCCGACGAGCCGGTCTCCGCCCTCGACGTCTCCATCCAGTCCCAGGTCCTCAACCTGATGGCGGACCTCAAGGACGAGCTCAAGCTCACCTACCTCTTCATCTCCCACAACCTGAGCGTGGTCCAGCACATCAGCGATCGGGTGGGCGTGATGTACCTCGGCAAGCTGGTCGAGATGGCCTCGACCGAGGACCTCTTCAAGGGCCCCAAGCATCCCTACACGCGCTTCCTGCTCTCCGCGATCCCCAAGCCGGACCCGAAGCAGCACCGACAGCGGCTGATCCTGACCGGCGACGTCCCGAGCCCGATCAACCCGCCAAGCGGCTGCCGGTTCCACACCCGCTGCCCGATCGCGCAGTTCCCGATCTGCTCCGAGCAGGACCCGGTGTTCGAGCAGAAGGCCGACGGCCATTGGGCGGCCTGCCACTTCGCCGAGCGCACCAAGGAGCTCGACAAGGAGAGCGGCTTCGTCGCCCCCGCGATCGAGACCGCCGGCGGCGCCGTCAAGGCACAGGGCGAGGCGGAGGTCGCCGCCGAGCCGTCGGAGGACGTGCTCAAGACCGAGCGGGAGGAGAAGGACAAGCACCACCGCACGGGGCCGTTGGGAGGCGAGTAAGCACACCTACGGAGGAGTCCGAGCCTGAGCATGGCCGCCCTCCTCACCCTGATCGCCCTCGTCTTCCCGCTCTGCCTCGACACCTTCGCCGTCTCGGCGGCGCTCGGGGTCGCCGGGCTGCCCGAGCGGGACCGCCTCCGGGTCAGCCTCCTGCTGACCGCGTTCGAGGTGGCCATGCCGGTCGCCGGGCTGCTCCTCGGAGGCCTTGCCGGCGGGTTCATCGGCGGGGCGGCCGACTATGCCGCGATCGCGCTCTTGGCCGGTCTCGGGATCTGGATCCTCCGGCCGGGAGCCGAGGACGACGAGGAGGGCAAGGTCGAGTCGCTCGGCAGGGCGACCGGGATCGCCGCCGTCGGCCTCGGCCTCTCGATCAGCCTCGACGAGCTGGCGATGGGGATCTCCCTCGGCCTCCTCCACCTGCCCGTCGTCCCAGCGCTGGTCCTGATCGGGCTCCAGGCCCTGGTGGCGAGCCAGCTCGGCCTCCGCCTGGGCTCGCGGATCGGCGAGCGCGGTCGCGAGCGGTCCGAGAAGGCCGCCGGCGTGATCCTCCTGCTGCTCGCGGCATTCCTGCTGGTGGTTCACCTAAGGTAGGTCCCGGATGCCTTCCCGCAGGCTGCTGGCCGGGGTCGTGGCCGCTCTCCTCGGGTTGACCGCCTGCCAGCTCAGCAACCCGCCCCAGATCCTGCCCGGCCCGGCCAAGCCGAGCCAGGTGCTCCGGGTTTCGGTTGCCGCGCTGCCGGCCAGCAGCGACCCCGCCCTGGCCTCCGCCTACGACTCCGGGATCGCCCGGACGGCTTTCGAGGCGCTGCTCAAGCCAAAGCCCGACCTCAGCGACGTCCAGTCGGCGGCCGCGGAGACCTACGACGTGTCCCCAGACGGCCTCACCTACACCTTCCACCTCCGCCCCAAGGGGGCCTGGAGCGATGGGGTCCCGGTCCGGGCGGAGGACTTCGTCCTCGGCTGGAAGCGGATCCTCGATCCCCGGGTCAACAGCCCGGCCGCCGACCTCCTGGCCGGGCGGATCAAGAACGCCGCCGGCTATGCCGACCTCGACCCGAAGCACGACGCGGCCAAGATCCCCGCCTTCCTAGACGGCCTCGGCATCAGGGCCGCCGACGACCGCACCCTGGTCGTCCAGCTCGACCACCTCGCCCCCGACTTCAAATGGATAGCGAGCATGCCCGCGTGCGCGCCCGCGCGAACCGACGCGCCGGCCACGGGGCCGGGGCCCGGCAACGGCCCCTTCCACCTGGAGAGCGCAAGCAAGGACTCCGTCGTGCTCGCCGCCAACACCCACTACTGGGCCGGACGGCCGCAGCTGGCCAGGATCGTCCTCACACCGCGCGGCGACCCGGTGGTCGACCTCGCCCGGTTCCAGGCGGCTGGGGAGGAGGTCACCACCGTGCCGCTCTCGAGCACCGCCCAGGTGACCAGGGACCCGGCCCTCAGCCGCGACCTGGTCCGGGTGCCGCGGCTGATCCAGGTCTGGGCCCAGTTCAACGTTCACAAGACGCCTTTCGACAACGCCCGGGTGCGGCTGGCCTTCGCGCAGTCGATCGACCGCGACCAGCTCATCCGCGACGCGGCGGAAAGCCCGGCCTTCGCCAGCCTGGGGCCCGTCCCCAAGGGTCTCCGCGACTACCGGCCGGACCTCGCCGCGCAGCAGTTCGACGCCGCCCGCGCGAAATCGACGCTCGACTCCTCCGGCGTGGCTCCCGCGGCGCTGGCCGGCATTCACCTGCTGGTTCGCGACCTTCCCGCCGACCGGGCGGTGGCGACCTCCGTCGCCACCCAGGTGAAGCAGCACCTGGGGATCGAACTGATCGTCGACGCCAGGCCCAGCCCGGAGGTGACGGCCACCCTCCAGCGGGGCGACTTCCAGGTCCAGGTTCCCGGCGGCTGGTTTGCCGACTATCCCGATGAGCAGGACTTCCTGGACATCTTCCGGACCGAGGACTTCTCGCAGTGGAGCCGCTACTCGAGCCTCGGCTTCGACCGCCTGGTCGAGCAGGCGGACCACGTGACCGACCCCAGCCGCCGCCTCCAGCTCTACGGGCAGGCTCAGCAGCTGGTGGCCCAGGACGCACCGGTCGCCTTCCTCTACCAGCCCGAGGCCTGGAACCTGAAGCAGCCCCAGGTCCAGGGAGTCACCTACACCGCTCTCGACGACTGGCCTGGGGACCTGTATGCGTCCGAAATCTCAATAGCCGGCCATTAGAAGAGAGCGTGGCGCGTAGGCCGGGTTCACCCCGGCCGTTTGAGTGACTTGAAGCGACGCCAAGCGCGGCGCGCAACCGGCTGCAGCGGGCTCCAAGCC
>DATCOZ010000271.1:0-4047 GCA_036564345.1 Candidatus Dormiibacterota bacterium
GAGCCGGTCGCAGAGCTCGTCGAACTCGATCCCGGCGGCGCGCGCCGCGTCCGGCAGCAGGGAGAGCGCGGTCAGGCCGGGCACGGTGTTGACCTCCAGCAGCCAGGGGATGCCCTGCTCGTCCACGATCAGGTCGACCCGGGCCATCCCCTCGCAGCGGAGCGTCCGGAAAGCGAGCTCGGCGGCGGCCGCCGCCGCCCGCCGGGCCTGCTCCGGGATCCGGGCTGGGATGATGTGGTGGCTTTTGCCGGCGGTGTATTTCGCGTCGTAGTCGTATTCCGGGTTCTCACTCACGATCTCGAGCGTCGGCAGCACCTGGACGTCGGGCGTGGCGAGGACGCCGACGGTGATCTCGACGCCGGTGACGAAGCGCTGGGCGAGGACCCGGTAGTCGTATCTGCCGGCGAGGACGATCGCGTCGGCGACCTCCTCCTCGCTGTGGGCGAGCGTAAAGCCGACGCTGGAGCCCTGCCGGGTCGGCTTGACGACCAGTGGAAGTCCCAGGCCGTCCACCAGCCGTGCCGGCAGGTCGGGCGGGATCCCCTCGCGCACGTCGTGCTCCTGGTACGCGGGAACCGCCAGCCCGGCCTGCTCGAGCACCCGGTTCGACATCGCTTTATCGATGCAGAGCGCGCTGGAGAGGACGCCGCACCCCGTGTAGGGCAGCTCCAGCAGCTCGCACATGCCCTGCACGGTGCCGTCCTCGCCGAGCGGCCCGTGGAGGGCGACGAACACGCAGTCGAAGCCGCCGTCGGCAAGCTCGGGCCAGGTCCGGGAGCTGAAGTCGAAGGCCGTCACCTGGTGCCCGCGCCGGGCGAGGGCGGCTTCGACCTGCGCTCCGGAGTTGAGCGAGACCTCCCGCTCCGAGGAACTGCCGCCCTTGAGCACCGCCACCTTCATCGCCCGATCATCTCCACTTCCGCCTCCAACGTGACAGCGAACCGCTCGGCTACG
Organism: Candidatus Dormiibacterota bacterium; assembly: GCA_036564345.1. Classification (GTDB taxonomy): domain Bacteria; phylum Chloroflexota; class Dormibacteria; order Dormibacterales; family Dormibacteraceae; genus UBA6019. Next base: position 955 of record DATCOZ010000271.1, read on the forward strand.
GCGGCCTGTGCCCGTTCGATCAGCCGCCGGACGTCGGTGGCCGTGGCGCCTCCCGTGTTTTCGATGAAGTTCGAGTGCTTGCGGCTGATGACCGCGCCACCCTCCCGGGCACCTTTCAAACCCACCGCCTCGACCAGCCGGCCGGCCGAGTCGCCGGGCGGGTTCTTGAACACGCTGCCGCAGTTCTTCGACTTGATCGGCTGGGTGCGCAGCCGCTCGGCGGTCCAGCTCGCCATCTGCTGACGCGCCGCGGCGCCGTCGCCGGGCCGGAGCTGGAACCAGGCGCCCGAGATCAGCTCGCCCTCCAAGCCCCCCTCCCGGAAGGCCGAGCTGCGGTAGCCGAGGTCGAGCTCCTCGGGCTTCCAGGTCCTGTCATCCCCCTCGACCTCGACCAGGACCTCGCGGACCTCGGTCCCCCAGCAGCCGGCGTTCTGGTACACGGCGCCGGCGACCGTCCCCGGGATGCCGATCGCGAACTCCATGCCGACCAGGTCGAGGTCGGCGGCGAGGCGGGCCAGCCGCATCATCTTCAGCCCCGCGCCGCCGAAAACCCGGTCGCCCTCCCGACGAAAACGGCGGTCGACGTCGCGCAGCACCAGGCCCTCGACCCCACCGTCGCCAACCAACAGGTTGGTCCCCGCGCCGATGACGCGGACCGGGATATCGCGCTCGCGGGCGCCGCGAAGCGCCGTCGCCGGGCTCGCCGTCTCGACGAAGAAGTCGGCCGGGCCGCCGATGTTGAAGGATGTGTGACGCGCCAGCGGATGGCGTTCCGCGACGCCCGGCAGAGACCGCAGCCAGGCCAGGCCGGCGCTACCGCGCCAGCTCATGGGCAACCTTCCAGATATCGCCGGCGCCCATGAAGAGGACCAGGTCGCCGGCCTGCGTGATGCTGAAGAGATCGTCTTTCACGGTGTCGAAGTGGGGCGCGAAGCGAGCCCTTGGAACCTTCTCGGCGAGGTCGATGCCGGAAACCCCGATGGGCTCCTCGCCCGCCGAATAGACCTCCGTGACGATCACCTCGTCGGCGCCCTCGAAGGACGCCGCGAACTCCTCCAGCAGGCCCGCGAGCCGGCTGTAGCGGTGGGGCTGAAAGACCAGGATGACGCGGCGGGGCGCGAGCTCCCGGGCCGCCTGCAGCGTCGCCCGCACCTCGGTCGGGTGGTGACCATAGTCGTCGTAGAGCCGTGCTCCCTTCCAGGTCCCGAGGAACTCCATCCGGCGGTGAGCGCCGGAGAAGGTGGAAAGCGTCTTCCTGACGACGTTGAGGCTTACGCCCAGCTCGAGCGCCAGCGCGGCGGCGCCGGTCGCGTTGAGCAAGTTGTGGCGTCCCGGGACGGTGAGCGCGAGGCCTAGGCGCGAAGGCGTGTAATCCCCCTGGTCCCAGCCGTAGGTGACGCGGCGGCCCGGAACCTCGAGCCGCATCGCCTCCGCGTCATCGGCGCAGACCACGGTGAGCTCGCCGACCTGGCTCACGAAGCGCTGGAACACGGCCCTGACGGCGGCGAGGTCGGCGAAGTGGTCCGGGTGGTCGAGCTCGACGTTGGTGACGATCGCGTACTTCGGGTGATGAAGGACGAGGGAACCATCGCTCTCGTCGGCCTCCGCCACGAGCCAGCTGCTGCCTCCGCCGCGCGTGTTGAGGCCGTCGCCCACCAGCACGCTGGGGTCGAAGCCGGCTGCCGTGAGGACCTGGCCGAGCATGTGGGTCGTCGTCGTCTTGCCGTGGGTGCCGGAGATCGCGATCGAATCGCCGGCGCCGATCAGATCGGCCAGCATCTCGGCCCGCGTCAGGACCCGGATGCCGGCGGCACGAGCGGCGGCCGGTTCGGGCGAGTCGCGGCTGACGGCGCTCGAGTGGACGAGCAGGTCGATGTCGCGCGCGTGCTCCGGGTCGTGGCCGAGAGCGACCGGGATCCCGTCCTGTGCCAGGAGCTCGGTGGTCGCCGAGGCGCGAGCGTCGCAGCCGCTGACGTTATCCCCTCGCGCGGCGAGCACCATCGCCAGCGAGCTGACCCCGGTGCCCCCGATGCCCATCAGGTGGACCTTCATGCGGCGACCTGCCGGAGGACGGCCAGGATGTCCCGCGCCGCGTCGGGCCGGCCGAGCGCCCGCGAGGCGGCCGCCATCGACCGGAGGCGATGCGCGTCGAGCCCGTCGATCGCCGCCAGCAGGCTGTCCGAGGCGAGGTCGTCGTCCTCGAGCTTAAGTGCTGCACCCACGCGAACGAGACGGTCGGCGTTGCGCACCTGGTGGGCTCCGCCGAAGGTGCCGGGGACGACGATCGCGGGCAGGCCCACGGCGGTGACCTCGGCCAGGGTTCCGACGCCGGCCCGGCAGATGACGAGGTCGGCTTCCGCCATCAGGGAGGCGACGTCCGGCACGAAGGCGAGTGGCCGGTAGCCGGTCCGGGTGAACTCGGCGGAGCGGACGCGGCCCTGCTCGCCGGTCAGGTGCACGACCACCTCGAAGCGATCAAGGAGAGCGTCCAGTGCCGACCAGATCGTCTCGTTGATCCGGCGGGCGCCCTGGCTGCCGCCGATCACCAGGAGCCGTCGCGCGGGCACCCGCGGATCGCCCGGTGCGAAGCCGGGCCGGAGCGGGTAGCCGGTCAACACCGTTCGCGCCGTCACGAACCGCTCGACGTCGTCGGCGAAGCTGACGCAGGCCGCGGCCGCGCGGCGCTGGAAGAGGCGGTTCGCCAGCCCGCCCGACTCGAAGACGGCCAGCACGTAGGGAATGCCGCGGCGCCGCGCCGCCCAGACCGCAGGGGCCATTGCGTAGCCACCGACTCCGAGCACGACGTCGGGCCGGAACTCGTCGACGATCCGGCCACCCTCGCGGAGGGCGGCCGGGATGACCACCGGCAGGGCGAGGTTGCGGGCCGGCGCGTCGCGGTCGAGGCCGCGGATGGCGACCGTCCGGAGCGGAAAGCCGGCCTCGGGGACGAGGCGCTCCTCGGGTCCGCCCGAACGACCGACCAGGAGCAGCTCGCCGCCGGGTTGCTCAGCGCGGAAAGCGAGGGCGACTGCCAGGGCCGGCATCACGTGGCCGCCGGTCCCGCCGCCCGAGATGAGAAGACGCATCTACCTC
>DATCOZ010000307.1:0-4594 GCA_036564345.1 Candidatus Dormiibacterota bacterium
CCGGCCACGACGCCGAGATTCTCGGCCGCCAGGTGCCGGCGGCGATGCTCTTCGTGCCCAGCCATGGCGGGATCAGTCACTCGCCGCTCGAGCAGACCGACGACCGCCTCCTCGTCCAGGGCTGCCAGGCGCTCCTCGACACCGCCCTCGAGATCCTCGGTTAGCTACCCGTGGATGCGGAGCAGGAGCTGCGCCATGTCGGCGGCGAGGGCGCGGACGAGCCGGTCCCGACCGGCTTCGAGCTCGACGAGCTGACCTACCCGGGGGGGCCCGAAGCCCTCGACCGGGCCCGCGAGGTCATGACCGCAGTACTCACCGAACAGCCCCTGCCGGGCTGGTTCGTCGAGCAGTGCCTCGACGACCTGGCGAGCCAGACCTGCAACCTGGACCGCTGGTCGCTGCGTGCCTGGAAGTTCTGGCTGGCGCCGGAGAACAGGCGCTGGTGGTGGTGGGCGGCCGAACCGGCGGACCCGGAGATCAGGGTCAGAGCGCTGGTCAGGGCGAAGCCCTACCTTCGGGGATCACTGGACTGGCTCTGGAAGGCCTCTCCCCCACTTGGTGGGGGAGTCCGGCCGCAGGCCGGGAGGGGGTAACTCAGCTGTCGTTTGGAGGTTATTCGCGCGCGCGGCGGATCTGGTCGGCGTGGTCGTGGCAGTGGGCGGCGTAGATCCGCAGCCAATCGGTGACCGAGTAGCGGCCGCTCTCGCTGTGGGTTCCCTCCCGGGCCCACTCCTCTTCGGTCATCACCTCGAGCAGCGCCAGGGTGCTCGCACGCGCGCCGCGAACGGCCTCCAGCGAGCCTTCGAAGGGCCGCTCCGAATAGTGGAGGCGGCGGGCGAAGAGCTCCTCGTCGTAGCCCGCCAGCTGGGGCCGGTCCTCCGCGACCAGTCGGCGGAGCCGGATCGCCGAGGTCATCTCGCTGTCCGCCACGTGGTGGACGACCTGGCGGGGCGTCCAGCCCTCGACGGCGCGGTCGAGGTCGGCCTCCGGCACCTCGCGAAGGGCCGCCTCGAGGACGGCCGGCCCGGCGCGGTATTTGTCGATCAGTTGGCGTCGTGTTGCAGGGTCCATTCCTTGGCAACCCTCAACCGCTCAGACCGCACAGCGATTCCCGACGTCCACCGGCCCGCTGCGGCCGGCCGCTGAATTCTCATCGGGGCCGACCTGCTGATCGGTCAGCGCATAGGCGCGGGTGGCATCGTTGGTGGAGGCCGCGAAGACGACGCCAAGCACGTTCCCGTTGAGGTCCACCAGCGGGCCACCCGAGTTGCCGGGCTGGACCCCTGGGCCCCCGGTCGCGGTAGTCGAGTCGATGACGAAGATCTGGCGGGTGACCAGGCTCTCGTTGTAGATGTCACGTCCCTCGGCGTTGATCACCTCGTCAACCACCGCCCGCGATACGGTGAGGCTCTGCCCGCCGGGGTAGCCGATCGCGGCGCCCTGGGTTCCCCGCTCGGCGCCCGCCTGAGGAAGCGGCGTCAGGTTGAGCCCCGCCACGTTGAGGACGGCGACGTCGATGATCGGATCGAAGAGCACCACGATCGCCGTCCGGCGCCGGCCGTCGGGAGTGATCACCACCGTGTTCCGGGTCCCCGCGACGACATGGGCGTTGGTCAGGACCTGGTTCGCGCGGATCGGGAAGCCGGAACCGGTGATGATCCCGTTGCAGCCGACACCGATGCTCTGGATCTCGACCGTCGCCAGCCGCGCCCGCTCCACGCCGGCCGTGTCGACCTCGGTGGGGAGCGGGGGAGGCGCTCCGAGGATCGGCTCCAGGCCCGAGAAGGTCGCCGGGAAGGAGACGCCCGAGAGAACCTGCTGGACCCCCGCGAGGAAGCCGGGAGGCCGCGGCGCGTAGCCGTCCAGGAAGCGAAGCATCGAGGAGCGCTGGATCAGCCGCGCCGCCGCCGGGCTCGGGCCGCGCGAGAAGCTGAGACCGAGGAACCAGCAGACCACGAGGACGGCGGCCATCGAGAAGAGGGCCCCTGCGACGTTGTCCAGCTCGCCCCGGGTGGAGGCCTGGACGATCAGGAGCCGGATCGGCTCGCCGAGCCAGTAGCCGATGCTCGAGCCGAGGCTGCCGAAGGCGAGCAGCACGACCACCGCGGTGAGCGGTCGGGCGACCGGGTTGTTGATCCCGAAGAGGTCGGCGACCACCGGTGCGAGGGCGGCGCCCAGGACGACGCCGCCGAGGAGGCCGATGTACTGGAAGAGGGACAGCCAGAATCCGCGCCGATGCCCGTTCCCGGCCGCGAAGATGACCGCGATGAGGATCGCGAAGTCGATGAGATTGATAAGAGTCAGCATAATTAGGTACCGAGATGCACCACCTCTACCTGGTCAACGAAGGCACCATCGCCGTGCTGGGAATGACCGTCGCCCTCTTCGTCGCCTTCGGGATGGTGATCGGGTTGGGCGCCTACGTGATCTACTGCGACCGCCTGAACCGTGCCGGCGAGCGCGGGTTGGTTCATGTTGCGGAAGCCGAACCGGCGGCGGGCGAGCCACCGGTAGCCACCAGCGCAGCCCCGGCTGCCGAGCCGGGACAGCCTGCCCCGCGCCGCCGAGCCGAACCGCCCGCCAAGGGGTAGGCCGCGCGCGGGCTTTGCCGTGCACGGCCGGCAGGGGAGGCGTTCCCCGGACCGATTGAGCCAATGAGCGCCGGGCCCGCGCCGCTGCCATGAGCTGGCCCTTCGACCCCACCGTCTACGCCGGCCTTCTCCTGCTTGCGGCCGCTTATGCGGTCCTCGCCCGCGGCCGCCCGGACCTCGGGCGCCGCCAGTCGCTCTACTTCGCGGCGGGGCTTGTGACCATCTGGGCAGCGCTGGAAACCCCGCTCGACACCGTCGGCGACCACTACCTGCAGAGCATCCACATGCTCCAGCACGTGCTGCTCGGACTGGTCGCGCCACCCCTGCTGCTGCTCGCCCTCTCGCCCTCGCTGGTGGCGACCCTCCTCCGCATCCCCGGGCTCCGGGCGGCCACCGAGCCGGTGCCGGCCCAGCTCGCGTTCGCGGTCGTGATGGGCGTCTGGCACCTGCCCTTCCTTTACGACCTCACCCTCCGCTCGGAGGGCGTCCACGTCTTCGAGCACCTGACCTTCATGGCGGGCGGCGCCCTCTTCTGGTGGCCGGTGGTGGGCGTCACCTCCGCAGCCGCCCACTGGCGGTTGGGTGAGGCCGGGCGCGTGCTCTACCTGGTCTTCGGCACCGTGCCGGCGGATACGGTGGCGGTGATCCTGATGTTCTCCCGAATCCCCTTCTATCCCTTCTATCAGCAGGCTCCACGGCTCATCCCCGGGCTCGATCCGCTCACCGACCAGGTCCTTGCCGGTGTCGTGCTGATGGCGGTCGGCAAGCTCAGCTACCTGGTGGCGATCCTCGAGATCTTCTTCCGCTGGCTCGCCCGGGCCCGCGCCGGGGAGGCGGCCGCGGAAATCCTGGCCTCGCCCTGATCGCCGTCCCCGCCCCCGTGGCCGTCTGGCGCTTCGCGCCGCCGGTGCGCCGCGCCCTGCTGATCCAGGCGCTCTTCTCGTTCGGTCTGTGGGGGGTCGGCTCGACCGTGATGAACCTCTACCTCCACCGAGCCGGCATCGCCAACGACGTGATCGGCTACGCCAACGCGATGCCCGCGGTGGCGGCGATGCTGATCGGGCTGCCGGTGGCCACCGCCTCCGACCGCTATGGGCGGAGGCCCTTCCTGGTCTTCGGGACACTGGTCGCGGCGCTCGGGACGGCGGCGCTCGCCTTCTCGACCACGACCCTCCCCCTGCTCGCCTCCGCGCTCCTGATGGGGATCGGGACGAGCTGCATCTTCGCGGTTGACGCCGCCGTGCTGGCCGACCATTCCACCGACGAGGACCGTCTCGCCGTCTTCTCCTCCAACTTCCTCCTGGGTTGGGTGGGCGCCTTCTGCGGCTCGGTCGCGGGCGGCTACCTCGCAACCGCGATCGGTGGCGAGGTCGGTCTGCGCGCAGCGCTCCTGTTGGGCGCCGCGGTGGTCGGGCTGGCGTCGATCCCCGCCCTGCTGCTGCCGCGGCCGCAGCGCCGCGTGGCAATGCCCGTGAGCCAGGGTCTGCTGAGCCGGGACCTGCTCAAGTTCGCCGTCCCCAACCTCGTCCTCGCTTTCGGGGCGGGCGCCATGGTCCGCTTCTTCAACCTCTTCTTCGCCGTCAAGTTCAGCCTCGACCCGGGCACCATCGGCGCGATCCTCGCGAGCTCCTACGTGGTGACGGCGGGCGCCGCGCTGCTGGCCCCGGCGATCGCCCGGCGGGTGGGCTCGGTCAACTTCCTGATCGCAAGCGTGTCCCTTTCGATCCCCTTCCTCGTCGTCATCACCTACACGCCCTGGCTGGCTCCGGTGGTGATCGCCTTCCTCGCCCGCCAGGCGCTGATGAACATGGGCGAACCCGTCTACCAGGCCTTTGCCCAGGGGACCGTCGCTCCCGAGCGGCGGGGAGCGCTGAACGGGATGTTCGCCCTGAGCTGGAACGTCGGCTGGCTCGCCGGCCCGGCGGTCAGCGGGATCCTCCAGGTGCGCGGCGGCTTCGAGCTCGCCTTCAGCTTCACGATCGTCTGCTACCTGGTCTACATAC
>DATCOZ010000327.1:0-7182 GCA_036564345.1 Candidatus Dormiibacterota bacterium
TTCGCTGGCTCGCGAACCAGGAGCGGCTCATCCCTGCACCGAGAAATGCTGGAACGCGGTCAGCTGGATGCCGGCCAGGCTGGCGCCGGACTTCAGGTACTCGGAGCTGAGGCCGCCGATCAAGCCGTACTGGTCGAGCAGGATGACCACCAGGTCGGTTCCCGTGTAGGTGGAGCTGTTGGGCGGCGGTGGGCTGGTCTTGGTGCCGGATTTGCTGGCTCCCTGGGTGTCGTAGCAGATGTAGAGCCTCGGGGTGTTGGTGGTGCTCGGATAGGCGGCGCTCGCGTAGGGCGGGTTCGCCCAGGTGTTGCCGTCAGTCGGCGTCAGGCAGCTCGCGCTCGCCATCAGGGTCGAGGCGTTGAGGCCGTCCCCGGCGAGGACCTGGTCGACGGCCAGCTTGATGTCGGCGTTGTCGAGGTAGGGGGCCTGGGCGATGGTCGATTGGTAGAAGGCGCCGTGGCGCGCCCCGGCTCGAACCGCGCCCTGGAGGCCGACGGCGTAGTGAAAGGCGCGGCTCAGGTCAAGCAGGCCGCCGAGCAGGATCATCAGAAAAACGGTGCTGATGGCCAGCTCGACCAGCGCCTGGCCACGCTGACTCGCCAACCGCTTTTCGCCGGCCCTAAGGGGCCGTCCACGCAAGAGCACCGTTCCCGTCTCCCTCATGGACTTCTGTCGGAGGTGCTCGGGGGCACGGCTGCGCCCGGCTCTCCGGAGTCCGGAAAGGATAACGCGGTCTCTCAGCGAATCCTGCACCGCTGAGACGGTCTCAGTCGAAGAGGAGCGCGATCTCCGGGCGATCGAGGTCGAGGGCCAGCTGCCGCGCGCCCCGTCCCTTGAAGTCGGGGAGCTCCGGGTCGGCGCCGCGGCTGAGCAGCAGCCGGACCATCTCCGCATCTCCTCCCATCACGGCGCCGTGGATGGGCGCCGCCGACTCCGCCTGCTCGTTGACGCCTGCGCCGGCGGCCAGCAGCAGCTCGGCGACCTGCCGGCTGCCGCCGATGGCGGCGAAATAGAGGCTCGGCAGGTCGTGGACACCCCGCGCCAGGGCGAGGGCCGGCTCCGCGGCTAGCTCGTCCCGGACCCTGCCGATCTCGCCCAGCACGCACGCCGTGAAGAAGTCGACCGGCGCGCCCCGTGCGACGAGGAACTCGATGATCGGGCGGTTTGCCATCTGGGTCGCGGCCTCGATCGGGGTCTCGTTCCAGGTGGCCCGGGCGTTGACCACGTCAGGGTGCTGGTCGACCAGCTCGGTAACCCGCGCCAGGTTCCCGTGGGCGTTGCCCACGCACTCGTCGATGATCGCCTGGGCAAGTCGCTGGTCCATGCAAAAAAAGTGACCCCGACGGACCGCTCTCGCTGGCTCCGGCTCCTGCCTTGCGGCTCTCACCGGCTCCCTCGCGCGTTTCCCTCGGGGCCGTCGCCAATGGTGGGACCTGGCCTCCCGAAAAGGGAAGGCCCGAATTTCAGTTCGCCGCCAACCTACCTATGGTTGCCTTGCCCGGGCCGCCTACCGCTTGTCGATCGGCACCGGCTTCTTGGGCTCGGGCCCGACGTACTCGGACTGGGGCCTGATGAGGCGGTTGTCGGAGACCTGCTCGAGGACGTGGGCGGTCCAGCCCGCCGCGCGGGAGATGCCGAAGGTGGCCGGGAAGAAGTCGGTCGGCAAGCCCACCGACTGCAGGACGCCGGCGGAGTAGAACTCGACGTTGGTCGCCTGCGGCCGTTCCGGGTGGCGCTCCTGGAGCAGGCGCAGGGCGACCTCCTCCCACTTCGAGGCGAGGGCGAAGAAGGTCGGGTTCAGGCGCTCGCACATCGCCTTGAGGATCTTGGCCCGCGGGTCGTAGGTGCGGTAGACGCGATGACCGAAGCCCATGAAGCGCTCCTTGCGCTCGAGCGCTTCGCGGCCCCACTTCTCCGCGTTCTCGGGGCCGCCGATCTTCTCCAGCTGCTCCATCACGAGCGACGGCGCGCCGCCGTGGGCGGGGCCCTTGAGCGCCCCGATCGCGCCGACCAGGCAGGAGACCAGGTCGGAATCGGTCGACGCGATCACCCGGGCGGTGAAGGTGGACGCGTTCATCCCGTGGTCGGCGAGGAGGACCAGGTACGAGTTCAGAGCGTGCACCTTGTCGGCGGCCGGCTCTTCGCCGGTCAGCATGTAGAGGTAGTTGGCGGTGTGGCCGAGGTCGGGGCGGGGCGCCAGCCACTCCTTGCCCTGGCGCTGCCGGTGGAAGGCCGCCAGCAGGGTGGGGAAGATGGCCACATTGGCGATCGCCTGCTCGATGTCGGGCTTCACCAGGTGGGCGGTCGCGCCCTGCGCCGAGGCCACCGTCCGGAGCACGTCCATCGGATGGGTGTCGGGGGCGAGGGCCTTCAGGGCAGCCCGGGCGGCCTCGTTCAGGTTCCGCTTCGAGCGCAGCTTGTCGCTGATCTCGTCGAGCTGGGCGCGGGTCGGCAGCTCGCCGTACCAGAGGAGGTAGGCCACCTCCTCGTAGGACATGTCCTCGGCCAGGTCGGCGATGACGTAGCCGCGGAAGACGAGGCGGCCGTTCTGCCCGTCGACCATGCTGATCACCGTCCTGGCAGCCAGGACCCCCTCGAGGCCGGGACTGAAATCACTCATTGCTATGAAGTGTATTCAGTGCTCGGATCGGTCATCGTCTGCGCCCGCCTCGTGGCTGTGGGCCGCGTCCACTTCGTGGTGGTGATGCCCGGTCCCGGGGTCCATGTGGACGTCGATGCGGCCGGCCGGGATGGCGTGGCCGACCTCGTGCTCCACCTTCAGCGCCAGGCCGTGCGCATCGTGCAGGCTGAGCGAAGGGTCGCAGTCCACGTGCATCACGACCGACAGCTGGCGGCCCACCCAGCGAGCCCGCACGTCGTGGACACCGAGAACTCCCCGCACCGAGCGGGCGTGCTCCTCGATCTCCGCCAGCACCTCAGGGTCGACCGCGTCCATCATCCGGTAGAAGAGGTCGCGGACGGTGCCGGCCAGGATGTAAAGGATCATCGCGGTGATCGCCAGCCCGGCGACCGGGTCCGCCCAGCCGAGGCCCAGGGCGGCCATGGCGATCCCGAGGCCGGCGCCGACCGAGACCAGGGCGTCGATCCGGGAATGGATCCCGTCGGCCTCGAGGGCGGTGCTGCGGAGGCTCCGCCCGACGCGGACCTTGTACTCGGAGACCGCCAGGTTGGCCACCACTCCGGCGCCCGCCGCGAGGAGGCCGAAGGGGACGTTGCCGACCGGTTCGGGGACGAGGAACTTGCGGATCGACGCCCAGGCGGCGATCCCGGCGGTGAGGACGATGACGACCACGATCAGCAGGGTCGCCACGTCCTCGATCCGGCCGAAACCGGCCGGGAAGCGCCGGGTGGCGGGCCGGCGGCCGAGCCAGAAGGACCCCAGGAGGATTGCCGTCGTCAGCACGTCGCCGGCGTTGTGGAGGGCATCGGCGAGGATGCCCGCCGAGTGCCCGGTGATGCCGGCCGCGAACTCCACGCTGGAGGCAAGGCCGAGAGCCAGGGCGCTGACGACGACCGCCCGCACCGCGTCGCGGTCGCCGTACGCGCCGGTTCCGTGGCTGTGCCCGCCTCCCACGCGACCTATTCTGGGCGGAGTGCGGGACTTCGCAGGTCGCGTCGCCGTCGTCACCGGGGGTGCCAGCGGGATCGGCTACGCCATGGCGGAGCGGTTCGCGCGCGAGCGCATGAAGGTGGTGATCGCCGACATCCAGGCCGACGCGCTCGAAGAGGCCGAGGGAAAGCTTCGCGCCGGTGGCGCCGAGGTGCTGGCGGTGGAGACGGACGTCGCCCGGCCGGCCGCGGTCGAGCACCTCCGCGACCGCGCGCTGGATGCCTTCGGAGCCGTCCATCTCGTCTGCAACAACGCAGGCGTGGTCGCTCATGGCGCGGTCTGGGAGACCACCCTGCCGGACTGGGAGTGGATCCTCGGCGTCAACCTCTGGGGCGTGATCAACGGCGTGCGGACCTTCGTCCCGGTCCTCCTCGAGCAGCAGGAGGCGCACATCGTCAACACCGCCTCGATCGCGGGCGTGACGACCGGGCTGCTCAACTCCTACTCGGTGACCAAGCAGGCCGTTGTCGGCCTCTCCGAGTCGCTCTACTTCGGGCTCCAGGCGCGGGGCGCCAGCAACGTCGGCGTCTCCGTCCTCTGTCCCGGCTGGGTCAAAACGCGAATCGTCGACGCTGATCGGAACCGGCCCCCTTCCGCCGGGCCGCCCGCCGAGATCTCGCCTCTCGAGGCGTCGATGCAAGACCTGTTTCGGAGCCTCGTCGAGAGCGGGGCCGACCCGGCCGAGATCGCCGGCCAGGTGGTGGCCGCGATCCGGGAGCGGCGTTTCTACGTGCTCACCCACCCTGAGATGGCGGGCGCGGTGACGGCCCGCCAGGAGGACATCCTGTCGGGCGGCCCACCGAGGGCGATCCTGGGCTGAGCCAACCCTCCGAGGACTGGACGGCGCGGCGATCGTTTTCCGGCTAAGTTGTCGCCCGTGCTGCTGACAGCGGTGGGGAGAGTCGCCGTCGGCCTGGGCGTGCTGGTCCTGGTCGGCGCCTGCTCAGCGCCATGGATCGGGGGCACGGCAGCCAAGAGCTCGCCCAGCCCGACCGCCGCTGTGACGACCGCCCCGCCGCCGTCGCCCAGCGCCACCGCCACCGCGGTGCCGACCGCAACCCCGGGTGGCACGGCGAGCACGGTCGCCTCCTGCACGGGAACGATTCCGAGCAGCGCCAACCTCGTCCTGGCAACCCTCACGGGCAGCACCACGGTCGTGCTCCGGGACATCACCAACCTGGCCAGCCCGCGAACCATCTGCACCTTTGCCGGCTCGCTCTCGCCGCATTTCGCGACAGCTTCGGTCGTCGGCTACACGATGCAGGGCGGGGACCTCGGCTCGCCCGGCCGCATCGTCCGCCTCGACCTCGCCACCGCGATGGCTACCGACGTCGCCTCCTGGGCGAGCGGCGGCTTCGGCTCCGGGATCTTCGACTGGAGCCCGGACGGCCGGTCGCTGGCCTACCTGACAGGGAGTTCCACCGCAACGGTCTGGCACCTCGTCTCAGGTGGCCGCGACCAGGTGCTCGCGAGCCTCCCGGCGGTGCCGGGGCGAGGCGTTTCGCAGCAGGACGACGACTTCATGCTCGGCTTCTCGCCCGACGGCCTCTACCTGGCGATGGTCCAGACCTTCGCCACCGGCGGCACTGGCGACAGCGCACCGGTTCAGGTCCGGCGAGCCACCGACGGCGCGCTCGTCTACTCGGCTGCGGCGGGGACGATGGGCGTCTGGGCCTCGGTGCCGAGCCGTCTCTTCTTCCGCGACCGGGCCGGCGTCCTTTCCCGCTGGGATCCGAGCTCAGGCGTCTCGGTGATGCAGAGCTCGCTCAGGTGGACCCGGCCGCACGCCTCGCCGGACGGCCGGTGGGTGGCCTACACGACCTACGACAGCGCCTTCCACCCCCATGTCGCCCTCTACAGCGTGCAGGGCAACAGCCTCGGCCCGGCGCCGATCGGGCTCCGGTCCGGCGCCCTCTTCCTCAACAACAACCTGGTCTGGTACCAGGAGGAGGCGGCATGCGACTGCGGGCTCAGCCAGAGCCAGCTGACCGGGCGTGCCTTCCTCTACGACATCGGCGCCGCGACTGAATCGGGATCGCGGATCGCCGGCGTCTTCGACGCCTGGCCGAGGGTCACCGCGCCGCCCGCCCTCGCTGCATAGGAGCGAGAGTCACAGGCTGCTCGGGAAGCGGTTTGGTGGCCTCCGAGTCAGGTCAGTACCATGCGCAGATGCGTGTCCCCACCCTGCCCTCCCCACTTCGTGGAGAGGGGGAATCTTGAAGCTCTCGCCGCCTGAGAGCGAGGGCCGACACCCCTCTAGCTCGGAGCGTCGCGCGTAGGCCGGGTTCACCCCGGCCGTATGAGTTGTTTTGAATCGACGCGATGCGCGGCGCCGAGGGGGGAGTTTTTGGAAGAGGGGGCCTGCCCCTCTTGCCCGTTAAACCATTCCCAGTTCCCACCGTGCGTCCTCGGTCATCCGTTCCGGGGTCCACGGTGGGTCGTAGACGATCTCCACCCCGGCGTCCTTGACGCCCGGGATCTCGAGCAGGTGCTCGCGCACGTCGGTCATCACCTCGGCGGCCATCGGGCAGCCGAGCGCGGTCAGCGTCATCTTGACGTCGACCCGCTCCTTATCTTTATCGAGGTTGATCTCGTAGATCAGGCCCAGGTCGACGATGTTGACCGGGATCTCGGGGTCGTAGCACTCGTGCAGCTTCTCCAGCACGACGCCTTCGGTGACATCGGCCATCGTCGTTTCGCTCATGGGGTCTCCACCGGCAGCTCGGCCTGCTTCCAGGCGGTGAAGCCGCCCCTGAAATTGACGACATCCTTGACCCCGAGGGCGACGGCCATCTCGGAGGCGACGGCGGAACGCTCGCCGACCTGGCATTGGAACACCGTCTTGTCGACGAATTTGTGGCCGGTCGGGTTGGCGAGGATCTGGCCCAACACGACGTGCCGGGCGCCCGGGATGTGGCCGCGCTGCCACTCCCAGTCCTCACGTACGTCGACCAGCTCGTAGCCGTCGTCGAGGAGCCGCTTGACTTCGTCGACGTTCGCCTCTTTGAATCCGCTCGCGTACTCGTTCTCAGCTGCCATTTTTCAGTCTTCCTCTCCTGACCAGTCTCCCAGTCCCCATGCCCCGACCTTCAACACCTTGAGCGAGAGCAGCGCGCACTTGATGCGCGCCGGCGAGATGTCGATGCCGAGATCTTCGAACACGTCTTCCTTGCTGATCTTCCGCGCCTCCTCCAGGGAGAGCCCCTTCAGCCGCTCGGTCAGCAGCGATGCCGATGCCTGCGAGATCGCGCAACCGCGGCCGTGGAAGCGGACGTCGGCGATGTTCCCGTCCTTGACCGCGAGGTCGATGCCGATGATGTCGCCGCAGAGCGGGTTGTCCTCCTCGTGGGAGAGCGTCGGCGACTCCAGTCGCCCGAAGTTCCTCGGGTTCTTGTAGTGATCCAGGATGTACTCCCGGTAGAACTGCTCGTCTGAATCGGAGGGGGGACGTCCCCCCTCGTGGCCGTGCTCGGCGGAGCCTCCGCGCGCCCCACCCCCCTGAACGCTCATCTCAGGCAAAGATCCTCTGCGCGTCGCGGACGCCCTCGACC
>DATCOZ010000332.1:0-2759 GCA_036564345.1 Candidatus Dormiibacterota bacterium
GCGGTCGACGCCCTGATCGACAACGGCCGCCGCGGCCGGGCGATCACCGGCACCGGCAACCGCAAGCTGAAGTCGCTCAGCGACATGCTGAAGGGCAAGCAGGGCCGGTTCCGCCAGAACCTGCTCGGCAAGCGGGTGGACTACTCCGGCCGGTCGGTCATCGTGGTCGGCCCCGACCTGAAGCTGCACGAGTGCGGCCTGCCCAAGAAGATGGCCCTCGAGCTCTTCAAGCCGTTCGTCATGCGCGAGCTGGTCAACAAGGGCTACACCCAGAACATCAAGTCGGCCAAGCGGATGGTCGAGCGGATGCGGCCCGAGGTGTGGGACGTCCTCGACGAGGTCATCCACGAGCACCCGGTGCTGCTGAACCGCGCCCCGACCCTTCACCGGCTCGGCATCCAGGCCTTCATGCCGGTGCTCGTCGAGGGCTCCGCGATCCAGATCCATCCCCTGGTCTGCCACGCCTTCAACGCCGACTTCGACGGCGACCAGATGGCGGTCCACGTGCCGCTCTTCTCGGGCGCCATCGCCGAGGCGCGCAACCTGATGATGTCGAGCCAGAACATCCTGAGCGCGGCCGACGGGCATCCCGTCGTCTCCCCGACGCAGGACGTCGTTCTCGGCTGCTACTGGCTCACCGCAACCCGCCAGCAGGCGCCCAAGGACCACACCAAGCTTCGGGCCTACAGCTCGCCGGAAGAGGTCGTGCTCGCCCTCCACGAAGGTGGCGTGCACCTCCACGACTGGGTCAAGGTCCGGATCGCCGCCCACGGCCGCGCCGACGGCTCCGGCACCGCGTCGCTGGTGGTGACCACCCCCGGTCGCGTGATCTTCAACCAGGTGCTCCCGATCGGCCTCGAGCCGACCGAGGGCGTCGACGAGCCAGGGCTCGAGTTCCAGAACCACCACCTCGACCGCAAGGCGCTCCGCATCCTGGTGTCCAAGATCTTCCGGCTCTACGGCAACGAGGTGACCGCCACGGTCAGCAACGACCTGAAGCGGGTCGGCTTCCGCTACGCGACGCGTGCCGGCATCACCATCTCGGCGCTCGACATCCCGGCTCCCAAGCAGAAGGCCGAGATCCTCGAGCGGGCCGACAAGGAGGTCGCCGACGTCGAGCGGATGTACCGCCGCGGCGTCATGACCGAGGAGGAGCGCTACCGCAAGGTCGTCGCCATCTGGACCCAGGCCACCGACGAGGTGGCCAAGAACACCGAGGACAGCTTCGATAAGTTCAGCCCGATCTGGATGATGATGGGCTCGGGCGCCCGCGGCAACATCCAGCAGGTGCGCCAGCTGGCCGGCATGCGAGGCCTGATGGCCGACCCGACCGGCCGGATCATCGACCTGCCGATCAAGGCCAACTTCACCGAGGGCCTGACCGTGCTCGAGTACTTCATCTCGACCCACGGCGCCCGCAAGGGACTCGCCGACACCGCGCTCCGGACGGCCGACTCCGGGTATCTCACCCGGCGCCTGGTCGACGTCGCCCAGGACGTCATCGTCCGGGAGGAGGACTGCGGCGCGACCAACGGCCTCTGGATCCGGAACGTCAACCCGGACGTCGCCCGCAACGAGCCGATCTACGAGAAGATCGCCGGGCGGGTCGCGGCCGACGACATCGTCGTCGGCGGCAACACCCTGGTCGCGGCCGGTGAGACGATCACCGACGAGGTCGCCCGGCAGGCGATCGCCGCCGCGGTCGGGCAGGTCAGCGTCCGCTCGATCCTCCTCTGCGAGGCTCGTGAGGGCGTCTGCCGCAAGTGCTACGGCCGCAACCTGGCGACCGGGAAGCTGGTCGAGATCGGCGAGGCGGTCGGCGTGATCGCGGCCCAGTCGATCGGCGAGCCGGGCACCCAGCTGACGATGCGGACGTTCCACACCGGCGGCGTCGCCGGCATCGACATCACCCAGGGCCTTCCCCGCGTGGAGGAGCTGTTCGAGGCTCGCATCCCCAAGGGCAAGGCGATCATCTCCGAGATCGACGGCGAGCTCGAGATCATCCGCGACGGCCAGACCCGCAAGGTCAAGGTCACGAGCAAGGAGGAGTTCGAGATCTCCTACCCGCTGGAGGCCGGCATCGTGCCGCTGGTCAAGAACGGGGAAGAGGTGATGGAGGGCCAGGAGCTGGCCCGCCACCCCGCCACCGAGGCGTTGATCCGGACCCGGCACGCCGGGATCGCCAAGGTCGGCAAGAAGGAGATCACCGTCAAGACGGTGGACGAGGAGTCGCGCGAGTACCTGATCCCGCACGGCGCCCGGATCCGGCCGGAGCTCGAGCGGCGCGACCACAAGGTCAGCATCAAGGCCGGCCAGCAGATCACCGAGGGCTCGATCAGCCCCCAGGAGCTCCTCCACATCCTCGGCAAGGAGGCGGTCCAGACCTTCCTCGTGGACGAGGTCCAGAGGGTGTACCGCTCGCAGGGCGTGGACATCAACGACAAGCACATCGAGGTGATCGTCCGGCAGATGATGCGGAAGGTCCGCATCGACTCGGCCGGCGACACCAACCTGCTCCCCGGCGAGATCGTCTCGCAGTGGGAGTACGAGGAGGCCAACGCCGCGGCGCTGGCCGAGGGGGGCGAGCCGGCCACAGCGCAGACGGTGCTGCTGGGCCTCATCAAGGCCGCCCTCAACACGACCTCCTGGCTCTCGGCCGCCTCCTTCCAGGAGACGACCCGGGTGCTCACCGAGGCCGCCATCAGCGGCAAGGTGGACCGCCTCCGCGGTCTCAAGGAGAACGTGATCATCGGCAAGCT
>DATCOZ010000010.1:0-20402 GCA_036564345.1 Candidatus Dormiibacterota bacterium
ACCGCCCTCGAGCTGGAAGGGTCGGTCAGCCGGCGTGGCGACGGCTACATCCGCCGGATCAGGAGGGAGTAGGATGGCGCGCCGGACGGTATAAGGAGATCCATGGCAGCCAGCCTGATCATCGTCGAGTCACCCGCCAAGGCCCGGACATTGAAGCGATTCCTCGGGGATAGCTACGACGTCCGCGCCTCGATGGGCCACGTCCGCGACCTTCCCGAGAAGACGCTCTCGGTCGACGTGGACGCCGGTTTCAAGCCCACCTACGAGGTGGTCGAGAGCCGGCGGAAGACGCTTGGCGAGCTGAAGACAGCGGTGGGCGGTCGCAACCGCGAGGTGATCCTCGCGTCCGACCCGGACCGGGAGGGCGAGGCGATCGCCTGGCACCTCTCCGAGGCGCTCCACCTCCGCAACGCCAAGCGGATCGTCTTCCACGAGATCACCGCCGACGCGGTCCGCCGCGCCCTCGAGTCGCCGCGCGACATCGACATGAACCTGGTCAACGCGCAGCAGGCGCGCCGCATCGTCGACCGGCTGGTCGGCTACCGCTTGAGCCCCTTCCTCTGGAGCAAGGTCCAGAAGGGGATCAGCGCGGGCCGCGTCCAATCGGTCGCGCTGCGCCTTGTCGTCGATCGCGAGCAGGAGATCCGGGCCTTCCTCCCGACCGAGTCCTGGACCCTCGACGCCACCTTCTCCAAGTCCGGCGACGATCTGCGCTTCAAGGGACGCCTGGTCCTCCGTGCCAGCGAGGGTGAGAAGTCCAAGCTGGAAGTCGGCACCCAGGCCGCCGTCGACGCGCTGGTCAAGGAGCTGGAGGGCGCCACCTATCGCGTCGTCGACATCGAGGAGAAGCGCCGGACCAAGTCCTCGCCGCCGCCTTACATCACCTCGACCCTCCAACAGGACGCGTCCAGCCGGCTCCGCTACGCGCCCAACCGGACCATGCGCATCGCGCAGTCACTCTATGAGGGCGTCGTCCTCGGAGCCCAGGGCTCCACCGGTCTCATCACCTACATGCGGACGGACTCCACCAACATCGCGGCGGAGGCCGACGGCAAGGTCCGCGGCTGGATCAAGTCCGAGCTGGGCGACAAGTACCTCGGCCGGCCGCGGACCGACAAGGCGAGGGCGAGCGCCCAGGAGGCCCACGAGGCGATCCGCCCGACCGACCCGACCCGGCGGCCGGAGTCGGTGCGCCAGTACCTCAAGGAGGACGAGTACCGGCTCTACGAGATGATCTGGCGGCGCTTCGTCGCCAGCCGGATGGCCGACGCCGTCTACACCGGCAACCAGGCCGAGATCCAGGCCGGCGACCTCGTCTTCCGCGCCAGTGGCGTCCGCCTGACCTTCGACGGTTTCTACAAGGTATGGGAGCGCGACGAGCGCGACGACGAGGCGCAGCTGCCCCAGCTCGCGCCCGGCGAGGTCCTCGAGCAGCATGGCCTCGAGCCCGAGCAGCACTTCACCCAGCCGCCGCCCCGCTACAGCGAGGCGACGCTGATCAAGGAGCTGGAGGAGCGCGGCATCGGCCGCCCGTCGACCTACGCCAGCATCGTGACCGTCATCCAGGCCCGCGGCTACGTCGAGCAGCGCGAACGGCGCCTTCACCCGACGCAACTCGGAGAGACGGTGAACCAGGTGATGGTCGCCCACTTCGGGTCGATCGTCGACGACAAGTACACCGCGGCGATGGAGGACAAGCTCGACGACATCGAGAAGGGCGGCCTGGAGTGGGCCACCATCGTTGGCGGCTTCTACGGGCCCCTCGAGCGGATGCTCAGCGCCGCCAACGAGGCGATGCCGGCCGAGACGGGCGAGGAGTGCCCGGAGTGCCACGAGGGCCAGCTGGTCCTCAAGGCGAGCCGCTTCGGTGCCTTCAAGGGCTGCTCGCGCTACCCGAAGTGTAAGTACCGCCAGGCGGTGACGCCAACTGGGGAAGCTGCCGCGCCGGCCCTGCTGGAGGAGAAGTGCCCGCTCTGCGACCGCCCGCTGCAGAACCGCAAGGGCCGCTACGGCGAGTTCGTCGGCTGCTCCGGCTACCCGGAGTGCAGGTACATCCGCCGGGAGGAGAAGGACGAGCCGAAGCCGACCGGCCAGACCTGCCCCCAGTGCGGCAAGCACCAGCTGGTGGAGCGCAAGGGCCGCTTCGGCACCTTCTTCGCCTGCGCCGGCTACCCGGAATGCAACTACCGGGCCAACCCGCCCCGCAAGGACGGCAAGCCCCGCGCGGAGCCCAAGCTCCTCGACGAGCCGTGCCCGATCTGCGGAAAGCCGATGGTCGAACGGAGGGGCCGCTTCGGAACCTTCAAGTCATGTTCCGACTACCCGCGCTGCAAGGGCCCTCAGGGAGCCAAGAAAACACCGGTCACCACGGTCTGACGGTCTCGGCAGTTGAAGCCTCGACGCCGACTCTGATCGCCGCGATCCGACACCAAGGCCCGCAACTGCCTCCCCTTCCTTCGACCGCACACAATGCGTGGCGACGGCACAGGGCAACACATTCCCCGACACTTAGCGCGGCCTTGCGCCGGCGGTGCCCACGGGTCGGGTTTGGCCCGGGCAGCCCGTCGGTATACTTCCCGAGCCGGCAGAGCGCCGAGTACACACGTCCCGGGTAAACACCCCTGTCCGCGAATAAAAGCGGTCTGCTCCCGGGGCGGAGGAATCCAACAGGAGGTAAACGACCCGTGCCACAAGTGACCTTGAAGCAGCTGCTCGAGGCCGGCGTCCACTTCGGACACCAGACCAGCCGGTGGAACCCGAAGATGAAGACCTACATCTTCACCGCCCGCAACGGTATCCACATCATCGACCTGCAGAAGACCGTCCGGCTGCTCGACGACGCCTACGACTTCATCCACACCGTCGCGGCCAGCGGCCGCCCGGTGCTCTTCGTGGGCACCAAGAAGCAGGCCCAGGAGACCGTCCAGACGGAGGCCGCGCGCTGCGGCATGTTCTTCGTCAACCGCCGCTGGATGGGCGGCATGCTGACCAACTTCTCGACCATGCAAAAGCGGATCCGGAGGCTCTTCGAGCTGCGCCGGATGCAGCAGGAGGGTGGTTTTGAACAGCTCTCGAAGAAGGAGGCCAACCGCCTCCAGGACGAGCTCGACAAGCTGATGTTCCACTTCGACGGGCTCGCCGACATGAAGCGGCTGCCGGGCGCCGTGTTCGTCGTCGACCCCCGCAAGGAGCACATCGCGGTGACCGAGGCGAACCGCCTCAAGATCCCCGTCGTCGCGATCACCGACTCCAACTGCGACCCCGACCTCATCCAGTACGTGATCCCCGGCAACGACGACGCCATCCGCGCGGTGAAGCTGATCACCGGAAAGATGGCCGATGCGTGCCTGGAGGGCCGCCAGGAGGTTGCCGAGGGCGAGCTGTCGCCGATGGACGAGCGGGAGTTCCTGCCCACCGAGCCGACCTATGAGGTCCCCGAGGAATACCTCGAGGAGGACGAGGACTACCGCCTCCCGAGCGTCTCCGAAGACGAATTTCTAACCCGTGATGACGAAGATCGATAGGTGATCACCAGACAAAAGCGACGATGAGGAATCGATAAGTGACCATGACTGAGATAACCCCCAGGACCATCAAGCAGCTCCGGGACATGACCGGGGCCGGAATGATGGATTGCAAGAAGGCGATGGAGGCGGCCGAGGGCGACCTCGAGAAGGCCGTCGTCTGGCTGCGTGAGCAGGGCATCGCGAAGGCGGCCAAGCGGCAGGACCGGGTGACCTCGAACGGGGTCGTCGAGGCCTACCTGCACCGCACCGGCGACTACCCGCCCCAGACCGGCGCGCTGATCGAGCTCGACTGCGAGAGCGACTTCGTTGCCAAGGGCGACGAGTTCCGGACCCTCGCCCGGGAGATCGCGCTCCACGTCGCGGCCGCCGCGCCGCGGTGGATCAGCCGCGAGGAGGTTCCCGCCGAGGTGATCGCGCAGGAGAAGGAGGTCGCGCTCGAGCAGGCTCGCAACGAGGGGCGCCCCGAAGCGGCCTGGGACAAGATCGTCGAGGGGCGGCTCAACAACTTCTACAAGGAGACCGTCCTCCTCGAGCAGGCCTACGTGCGGGAGCCGAAGACGACGATCGAGAACCTGATCAAGGAGCAAATCGCGAAGCTGCAGGAGAACATCACCGTCCGCCGCTTCGCGCGCTACAACGTCAAGGAATAGGCACACACTTCTCTGAAGATGGCCGCTGAAGACGCACCGCGCTACCGGCGCGTCCTGCTCAAGCTGAGCGGCGAGGCGCTGCTCGGCAAGCGGCAGTACGGCATCGACTTCGATGTCGTGCGCTCGATCGCGACCCAGGTTCGCACCGTCCATGAGCGCGGGGTCAACGTCGGCATCGTGATCGGCGGCGGCAACATCTTCCGGGGCATGGCCGCCAGCCGGCGGGGCTTCGATCGGGCAACCGGCGACTACATGGGCATGCTCGCGACGGTCATCAACTCGCTGGCCCTCCAGGAGGCGCTCGAGGACGCCGGTGTCCCGGCCCGTACGATGACCGCCATCACGATGCCCCAGGTCGCCGAGCAGTGGATCCGGCGGCGCGCCCTCCGCCACCTGGAGAAGGGGAGGGTGATCATCCTGGCGGCGGGAACCGGCAACCCCTACTTCACGACCGATACCACCGCCGCCCTCCGGGCGTTGGAGATCGAGGCCGACGTGCTGCTCAAGGCGACCAAGGTCGACGGCATCTACGAGGCCGACCCGCTGGAGAACCCGGACGCGAAAAAGTACGAGCGCCTCGACTACCTTGAGGCTCTGAATGAGAAGGGAATCGACGTCATGGACAACACCGCGCTGACGCTGTGCATGGACAACAAGCTCCCGATCATCGTCTTCGACCTCCTCAAGGAGGGGAACATCGAGCGCGTGGTCAGGGGCGACAAGATCGGCACCCTGGTGGCCGCCCGTGATTGACCCCGTCCTCGCTGAAGCCGAATCCAAAATGGCCAAGAGCGTCGAGACGATGCAGCGGGACCTGCTCACGATCCGGACCGGTCGCGCCAACCCCGCGCTGATCGACCGCGTGATGGTGCCCTACTACGGGACGCCGACCCCCCTCAACCAGCTGGCTCAGATCAGCGCGCCGGAAGCCCGGATGCTGCTCGTCAACGTCTACGACCGGAGCCAGGCGGCCGCCATCGAGAAGGCGCTCCGGGCGCCCGAGCTGGGCTTGAACCCGGCCTCCGACGGCAACGTCATCCGGGTCCCCATCCCGCCGCTCACCGAGGAGCGCCGGCGCGACTACGTGAAGATGGTCCGTCAAAAGGCGGAGGAGGCGCGCGTCGCCATCCGCAACATCCGTCGGGACGAGGTCCAGCGGGTGGAGCGGATGCAGAAGCAGGGCGAGGTGCCCGAGGACGAGGCCAAGCGCGCCCTGGAGCGCCTGCAGAAGATCACCGATTCCCACATCGGCCGCGTCGAGCACGTCGCCGGAGCGAAAGAAGCCGAGGTGATGGAGGTCTAACGAGGCCTCCCGATTTGTCCGCGCCGAGCCCCCGTGTCCCGCACCACGTCGGGATCATCATGGACGGCAACGGGCGCTGGGCGAAGCTCCAGGGGAGGAGCGTCAACTTCGGCCACCGCGCCGGCGTTCGTGCCATCAAGCGGGTGATGTATGCCTGCGACGACCTCGGGGTGAAGGTGCTCAGCATCTACGCCTTCTCGACCGAGAACTGGAGTCGCTCCCGGCGCGAGGTGGGGGGGCTGATGCGGCTCTTCGAGGAGACCGTCCAAAAGGAGTTCGACGAGCTCGATGAGCGCGGCATCCGGGTCTACATCAGCGGCCGCCGGGATGGGCTGAGCACGCGGCTGGCGACGATGTGCGACGACGCTGAGCTGCGGACCCGGGACAACCGCAAGGGCACCCTCAACGTATGCCTCAACTACGGCGGCCGGTCTGAGATCGTCGATGCCGCCCGCCGGCTCCTCGCCGACGGGGTTGCGCCGGAGGCGGTCGACGAGCGGGCGATCGCCGACCGGCTCTACGTGCCCGACCTGCCCGACCCCGACCTCGTCATCCGGACCGCCAACGAGAGCCGGCTCAGCAACTTCCTCCTCTGGCAGTCCGCCTACTCCGAGTTCTACGTGACTCCGACCCTCTGGCCGGACTTCGACAAACCGCACCTGGAGGAGGCGATCGTCGAGTACCAGAAGCGCGAGCGCCGCTTCGGAGGGCGATCAGCTTGAGCCTGTCGCCGTTCATGGTGCGGATCATCAGCGGCGGCGTCATCCTCCTCGTCTGCCTGGGCGCGATCCTCAGCGGCGCGGTCGGGGTGGTCATCCTCTGCACCGTCATCACCGCCTTCCTGCTCTGGGAGTTCACCGGCCTGTCCAACAAGATGGGGTCGCGCGCGCCGAGCTGGCTGCTCTACCCGCTGGGCGCCTACGTCACCTTCAGCGGCACCTTCCTGCGCGGCATCTCGCTCCAGCTCATCCTCTCGATCGCGCTGATCGGCGGGTTGATGGCCTTCCTCTTCATCCCCGGCCGCCGGGAGGGCCTCAACCGCTGGGCGATGGGGCTGGCCGGCGCCCTCTACATCGGGCTTCCGATGAACTGCTACCTGCTCCTCTACTTCTCGGGCCGCGAGGGCATCGCCTGGGTCGTCTTCGTCGTCCTCGCGGCGGTCGTCACCGACGTCGCGGCGCTGCTCGTCGGCTCGCGCATCGGCCGCACCCCGTTTTTCCAGCGGATCAGCCCCAGGAAGACGGTCGAAGGAGCCGTCGCGGGCCTTGTCGCCGCCGTCCTGGTCATGATCTTCGGCGCCTTCGTAACCCTTGGCATCCCGCTTGTGCAAGCGATTGCGATCGGCCTCCTCATCGGTATGGGAGCGGAGATCGGCGACCTCGTCGAGTCGCAGATGAAGCGGATCGCCGAGGTGAAGGACTCCTCCAACCTGATCCCGGGGCACGGCGGCGTCCTCGACCGGTTCGACTCGGTCCTCTTCCCGGCGATCCTCGCCTACTACTACGCCCTCTTCGGCGGCCTGCTCCGGTGACCCGGCTCCGCGTCGCCATCCTCGGAGCGACGGGCTCGATCGGCACCCAGGCCCTGGACGTCATCGACCGCTTTCCCGACCGCTTCGAGGTCTTCGGGCTGCTCGGCGGCGCACGCCCGCTCCAGCGGGAAGCGCGGTACGCCATCCGCGCCGCCGATTTCGGGGCGGCGGAAAGGATCGAGGAGATGGTCACCCACCCCGACTGCGACCTGGTCGTCACCGCGATCCCCGGCGCCCAGGCGCTGCCGCCGACGCTCGCGGCGCTGCGCGCCGGCAAGGTCGTCGCACTGGCGACCAAGGAGGTCCTCGTGATGGCCGGCGAGCTGGTCATGGCCGAAGCCCACCACCGCCTCCGCCCGGTCGACTCCGAGCACAGCGCCATCTGGCAGTGCCTCTGGGGCGAGCACCTGGAAAGCGTCCGGCGGCTGGTGCTCACCGCCTCGGGCGGCCCTTTCTTCAACACCCCCGAGCTGGACCTCGAGAAGGTGACGGTGGCCGAGGCCCTCAACCATCCGCGCTGGTCGATGGGTCCCAAGGTGACGGTGGATTCCGCCACCCTGATGAACAAGGGCCTGGAGCTGATCGAGGCCCATCATCTGTTCGGGGTGGACCTCGAGCGGATCGAGGTCGTGATCCATCCCCAGAGCATCGTTCACTCGCTTGTCGAGTTCGTCGACGGCTCGCTCAAGGCGCAGCTGGGGCAGCCCGACATGCGGCTGCCGATCGCCGTCGCGCTCGCCTACCCGGACCGCCTGCCGGGCGTCATCGCAGCCCTGCCCGTGGCAAGCCTGGGCCGCCTCGACTTCCAGCCACTCGACCCGGGCCGCTACCCCGCGCCCGGCCTGGCGCGGGCCGCGGCGGCCGCCGGCGCGCCCTACCCGGCGGTGCTCAACGCGGCCAACGAGGAGGCCGTTGCGGCGTTCCTGCGGGGCGAGATCGCCTTCCCGGGCATCGTCCGGGCGGTCGATTCCGCTCTGGGCGCATACAAAGGTGCTGGTTCGTCGTTGGAAGAGGTGATGGACGCCGACCGCTGGGCACGGGACTACTTCAAACGAATCGCGGGTAAGGTTTCCTCGTGACCCAGTTGGTGAGCTGGCTGGTCGGCGCGCTCGCCGTCATCGGCATGTTCCTCCTCTTGATCGGCCCCCACGAGGCGGGCCACTTCGCCCTCGCCAAGCTGTTCCGTGTCAACGTGCTCGAGTTCTCCCTCGGCATGGGCACCCGACTCTGGTCGGCGACCCGCAACGGCACCCTCTACGCGCTCCGCCTGCTGCCGATCGGCGGCTACGTGCGGCTCGGCGGGATGGAGCCGGGCGACTACGAGACACCCAACGGGTTCCATTCCAAGGGCGCCTGGCAGCGGATCCTGGTCCTCCTCGCCGGCCCGGGCGTCAACTTCCTGGTGGCCGCGCTGATCGCGACGGGGCTCTCCTTCACCCAGCTCAACAGCGTCCCCGGCCGGGTCTTCAGCGTGAACGTGCCCAGCCCCGCCTACAGCGCCGGCATCCGGCCCGGCGACCAGATCGTGTCGATCGACGGCCACAGCCCGCGCAGCTCGCAGGACGTCGTCGCGGCGGTCACCGCGCACCCCGGCCAGGCGGTCAGCGTCGTGGTCCGGCATCCGAGCGGGGCGGTCGTGACGCTCAGCATCCTGCCCGAGTACGACGCCAGCGCCAAGCGGGCGATCATCGGCGTCGCGGTCGACGGCCTCTTCACGCCCACCGACGCGCTCGTCAACGGCGTCACCTTCCCGTATCACACGGTGATCGGGATCGGGGACGGCATGTATCAGCTGGCCAGCGGCAAGATCCCCGGCGGGCTGCTCGGGCCGAACGGCGCGACGGGCGCGATCGGCATCGGCGTCCTGACCGCGCAGGCGGCCCAGGCGGGCCTCTTCCAGTGGCTCTACCTGCTCGCCATCCTCTCGGTTGCGCTCGGCCTCGCCAACCTGCTCCCGCTGCCCGCCCTCGACGGGGGCCGGATCGTGGTGGTGCTGCTCGAGAAGCTCCGCGGTCGCGCCTTCAACCGGGAGCGCGAGATGCAGTTCCAGCGCTTCGGCCTGGTCGCCCTGCTGGCGCTGGTCGCGGTGATCGCCTACTTCGACATCCAGCGCCTGATCAACCACCAGTTCCCAGCTTTCAGGTAGGTATCCCGGCATGAAGAAGCGGCGTTACTCGATCCCCGTTCGCGTCGGCGACGTCGTCGTCGGCGGAGCGGCCCCGATCGCGGTCCAGACGATGACCAAGACTGACACCCGCGACGTCAAGGCCACCCTCGAGCAGATCGCCCGGCTGAAGGACGCCGGTTGCGAGATCGTCCGCCCGGCGGTGCCCGACCACGAGGCGGCGGAGGCGCTGAAGGAGATCGTCAAGCGCTCGCCGCTGCCTGTCATCGCCGACATCCACTACGACCACACCCTCGCCCTGGCGGCGATCGAGGCCGGCGTCGCCTGCCTGCGCCTCAACCCCGGCAACATCGTCGACCGCGACAAGGTGGTCCGCGTCGTCAACGCCGCCAAGGAGCGGGACATCCCCTTCCGGATCGGCGTCAACGCGGGCTCCCTCCCGGAGGAGGTCCACAAGTCGATGCGGGAGGCGCACGGCATCGACCGCGACGACCGCCAGCAGACCGCCGAGCGGATGGTCGAGGTTGCCATCGGGCACTGCAAGATCCTCGAGGACCTCGACTACGGCCCCGGTCACATCAAGGTCAGCCTGAAGGCGACCGACGTGCTCACCAACATCCTCGCCAACCGGCTCTTCGCGGAGGCGAGGCCCTACCCGATCCACCTCGGCGTCACCGAGTCGGGGCCGGTCCAGGCGGGCTCGATCCGGAGCGCGATCGGCCTCGGCATCCTGCTCAGCGAGGGGATCGGCGACACCATCCGGATCTCACTGGCGACCGACGATCCCACCGAGGAGATCAGGGTCGGCTACGAGGTCCTCAAGACGCTCGCCTTCCGCAACGAGTCCGCAACTCTCGTGGCGTGCCCGACCTGCGGCCGGCTGGAGTACGACATGGTGCCGATGGTCAAGGCGGTCGAGGCACACATCGCCAACCTCAAGGTCCCCATCACGGTGGCCGTCATGGGCTGCGTCGTGAACGGGCCGGCGGAGGCCCGCCACGCCGACATCGGGGTGACCGGGGGCCGGGGCAAGGGCGTCATCTTCCGGAAGGGGAAGATGTACAAGACGGTGCCCCAGGAGGAGCTGCTACCCGTGCTCCTGGCCGAGGTCGACGCGATCGCCGCTGAGCTGGGAGCCGCGACCGCCGCGGCGCAGCCGGGGTAGCACCCTCACCATCGCGATCGCGATGGCGAGCAGCAGCAGGCCGGAGGCGATCAGCACCACCGGGTAGCCCAGGGTCTGGGCGAAGTGGCGGAAGCCGACCTCCATCACGACGATGAAGAGGCCGAGGCCGCCTGCGATCACGTAACCGCCGCTCCGCCGGGGCAGCGCAGCCCCGAGCGCAGCCAGCGCCAGCACGCCCGCCAGCAGCTCCATCTTCTCGCCACCGAAGGTGGAGAAGGTCAGCGCGCTGACGAGCGGGACGAGCACGGCCAGGAAGCGAAGGATCTCGGCAGCCCAGGCGCCCGGGCTCCGCCTGACGACAACCTCTGACGCCGCCACCAGCAGGGCCGCAGCCAGAAGGTAAGGCGCTTCACCGGCCAGGGGGTCAGGCGTGGCGACGAATTGCCAGGCCTCGAAACCGCCGATCCCGGTGAAGACGAGGGATGCGAAGGCGAACGCCAGCAGACCCGTCCTCGTCCGCCAGAGCAGGGCGCCGGCGAGGAGGGAGGCTGCCGCGGCGCCGGCCATCACATCTCCGCCGACGTTGTCGTAGCTGTAGTAGGAGTCGCCGGCAACCCTGGTCAGCAGCCGCGCATCCACCAGGACCTGGGTGACCAGGGCGAAGACCGCGAGCGAGCCCAGGAAGAAACCCGCCGCTCGGGCCCGCCGCGCCGCCGGACGTTCGCTGCGGCCGTCCATGAAGAAGCCGCAGGCGAGCGCGGCGGCGGCAACCAGGCCGAGGATGAGGTCGCGGCCGACCGAGCCGAGCGGTTGGTACTGGGTGGCGACCAGGAACCCGATCCCGACCAGGACCACGATCGCGCCCAGGTAGGCGACGACCTCGGTCGCGGTGATCTCCAGCCCGCGCCGTTCGGCGGGCGCCGTGTCCGTCCGGGCCATCTCGTAGGCGCGGATCCGGGAAGCCTGGTCGGCCGCCAACAGCCCGGCGGCGACCCAGCGGTTGAGGTCTTCTTGCAGTGCCATGGCCGCAGCCTAAGCGGCAACCCGGCGGCCGGCACTCTCAAACCAGTGTCATTCGCGGCGGGGAAGCTATCTCCCCGACAATAGGGGGCCATGTCCGAGAAGCTCGAGGAGCAGGGAGTCCCCAAGCAGCTGACGAAGATGTCGGCCGACTTCGACCGCTGGTACACGGACGTCATCAAGCTCACCGAGATGGCCGACTGGAGCGGCGTCCGGGGAATGATGGTCGTCCGGCCCTACGGCTACGCGATGTGGGAGAACATCCAGCGCGCGTTCAACGACATGATCAAGGAGAGCGGGCATGAGAACGCCTACTTCCCGCTCCTCATCCCCTACGAGTACTTCAGCAAGGAGGCCGAGCACGTCGAGGGCTTCGCCCCCGAGGTCGCCTGGGTCCAGTACGCCGGCCCCCGGCCCGTGCTCAAGCCGCCGACGGCCTGGACCGAGGCCGACAAGAAGCAGGAGGAGGAGGGCTGGCTGGCCCAGCCGCTGGTGATCCGGCCGACCAGCGAGACGATCATCGGCCCGGTCATGAAGAACTACATCCAGTCCCATCGGGACCTGCCCCAGCTGCTCAACCAGTGGTGCAACGTCCTCCGCTGGGAGATGCGAACGCGCCTGTTTTTGCGCACCTCGGAGTTCCTCTGGCAGGAGGGCCACACCTTCCACGCCAGTCACGCGGAGGCCGACGAGGAGGTTCACGCCATCCTCGAGAACTACCGCTCACTGGCCGAGGACTGGCTCGCGATGCCGGTCGTCATGGGCCTCAAGACGGAGAGCGAGAAGTTCGCCGGCGCCGAGTACACGACCAGCATCGAGGCGATGATGCGGGACGGCCTCGCCCTCCAGGCGGGCACCTCGCACCAGTTCGGCCAGAACTTCAGCCGGGCTTACGACATCGCCTTCACCAACCGGGCGAACGAGCGCGAGCTCGCTTACACGACCTCCTGGGGCATGTCGACCCGGATGATCGGCGGGCTGGTGATGGCCCACGGCGACGACAGCGGCCTCGTCATGCCGCCCCGCATAGCGCCCGTCCAGGTGGCGATCGTGCCGATCTTCCGGGACGACGACTCGAGGCGGGCGGTGGAGGAGTTCCTGAAGCCGCTGACGGCCGAGCTCAAGGGCCGGGTCCGCTTCAAGGTCGATTGGCGGGACGAGCGGCCGGGCAACAAGTACGCCCACTGGGAGGTGCGCGGCGTGCCGCTCCGGGTCGAGGTCGGTCCGCGCGACATCGAGGCCGGCCAGGTGATGGTCGCCGACCGGCTCAGCCGGGAGAAGACGCCGCTGCCGGTGGCGGGCCTCGCCGATCGCCTTGCCGGGCTGCTCGAAGAGTTCCACGCCCGGCTCTTCCAGCGTGCGCTCGATTTCCGAGCCGAGCACACCTTCCACCCGCGCTCGAAGGACGAGCTGCGGGAGGTCTTCAGGACGGGGAACGGCTTCGCCTGGGCCGCCTACTGCGATCGCCGGGAGTGCGAGGCGGAGATCAAGGCCGAGCTCGGCGTCACCGCCCGCAACAAGCCCTTCGTGGTCGAGGGCGAGCACGGCGACCGCTGCATCTGGTGCGGGCAGCCCGCGACCACGGTGGTGATCTTCGCCCGGAGCTACTGAGAGCAGCCCTCGGTGAGGACGATGCTCGGCCCCGGCCGGGTGATGCTCCCGAAGCCCGCCAGGGGCAGGTAGAAGGAATCGAGCGGGTCGTAGACGGCGCCGGTCGGAGCCGAGCCCGAGTAGGGCGTGAAGACCTGGGATGACATCCCCCCGATCGGGATCGCCACCCCCGACTGCCAGGGCGGCCCCGATTCGTAGACCTGGTAGCAGCTCGAGCCTCCCGGGCGATTCACCACCAAGCGATCGGTGTAGCGGCCGAGCTGGAAGCTGTCGGGCAGGGGGTCGCCGGCAAGGTAGAGGGGGTGGAGGGGACGGGTTCGGATCGCCTCCCCGTCGTAGAAGAGCTCGCCCCAGTAGTTGGGCACGACGACCTCGCTGCCGGGAGGAGCGTTGGCCAGCAGCCAGCGGGCGGCCAGCTCGCGGGTGTCGGTTGCCGTGAGCAGGCGGTCGCCCTGGACCGAGGTGAGCGCTGAGGGCACTAACAGGGCCGCCGCCAGGACCGCAAGAGCGATCGCCGGCAGCCGTCGGGCGCCCGCCAGGCGGACCACGCCGCCGGCGAGCAGGCAGAGGGGCGGAAGAAGCGGCAGGGCATAGCGGAGAAAGACCTCCTGGCTGAAGCCGACCAGCAGCAGGTAGGCGGCGACCAGGGCGAGCAGCGCCAGGTCGATCGGGGTCCGGCGCCACAGCGCCACCCCGATCCCGGCGAGGGAGAGCGCGTAGGCGCCGATGCCGAGCCCGGCGGGAAGGCTGACGGTGGGGTGGTAGACAAAGCCGATCGGCATGCCGTAGCCGTCGGCGCTGCGCGCGGCGAGGAACCGGAAGCCGTCTATGAACTGAAGCGGATGCCCCGCCGGCGCGAGCACCGCCAGGAACGCGAGTAGCGCCCCTGAACCGACCGCCAGCAGGCGGCCGCGCCGGTCGTCGCCCTGAAGGACGAGCAGCAGGAGGTACACAGCAACCACCCCCGCGGTGTACTTGGTCCCCGCGGCGAGGCCGGCGGCGACACCGGCGAACGCCCAACCGGCGCGACCCCGTGCCCGGCCGCCGAGCCAGAGCGCGAGGGCCATGAACAGGAGAGCGAGCAGGTCGACCCGGCCGAAGTGCGCGTTCTGGACCGCGAGGGGAGCGAGAGCGAAGCAGGCGGCCGCGATGATTCCGGCGGCCGCCCCGTAGGCCGCCCTGGCGGCAAGGCCGAGCAGGCCGGCGGTGACCGAGAAGGCACCCGCTGAGACGAGCCGGACCGCCAGGTATTCCCAGGTCGGGTCGACCACCGTCGCCGGTCCCAGGTGGGACGGTGCGACAAGCCCCAGAAGCCATTCGGCGAGGGCGAAGAGGTAGAGGCCGAGCGGGGGATAGACGTAGAAGTGCGGATCGAGGCTGTGCTCGACCGCCATCTGGACCGCCCTCCCCGTGAACAGCTCCTCGTCAGGACGGAAGTCGAAGGGGAGGCCGAAGCCGATCCCCCAGCCGGCGAGAAGGGCGGCGACGGCCGCCACGCCGATGATGACGGCGGTGCTGGACCGCCGCGCCGTCAATTCCTGAGGGTCTGAAACGCCGTCTTCCCGGCGGTCATCCAGTCGGGCGAGCTGAGCCAGTCCTCGACGCCCCAGAGCAGCACCGCGGAAACGCCCGTCCCCGAGTACTGCTGGGCGCTCTCCAGCAGGTCGTCGGGCGAGAAGTTGGGCTCGTCATTCCAGGTGAAGGCCTGCATCTCGGTGATCCAGACCTGTTTTCCGTTCTCCGCGCCCTGGTTGGCCCAGTAGCTGAGCGCCGCCGCCTTCCAGCCGATCCGCTCGGTGACGCCGGCGTCCTTCAGCGGCGTTGACGGCGTGGCGACGTAGACATCCAGCCCGAGGATGTCCCCCAGCAGCAGCGCGGGCTGGGGGTGGCCCACCGGCTTGGGCCCGGGCAGCAGGTTGAAGAACCAGGAGAAGCTGCTGGCGGCCTGCATGTCGAGCGCGACGCTGGACGAGTTGTAGGTCGTCACGATCGCCTGGTGGACCGGGTCGATGCTCTTCAGGAGGGCGACCTCGTCGGCCACTGTCGCGCCCTCCAGGGCAACTTCGCCGAGGTTCTCGTTGGTGTTGTCGAGTGGCTCGTTCTCGACCTGCCAGGCGTAGAGCAGGGGGTTCGCCGCGTAGCGCTCGAACGAGCCGGTCAGGTAGCGGAGGTAGGCGTCGGAGGAGGTGATCTGGGCCAGGTCGAGGTTCGTCCCGGTGTCCAGCCAGTCCGGCACGTGGACCTCGGGGTAGGCCAGGTTGCGGACCCCGGCGACGAGGATCACCTGGGCTTGACGAGCGTGGCGATGGGAGTTGGAGGCGGCGACCGTGTCCAGCAGCTCGTCGACTGCGGTGAAGTCGAGCTCATCCGCGCTGGTTGCGACGGTGCTCCAGTAGACCGGGATCCGGACCAGGTCCGGGTGGAGCTGCCGGAGCAGCTGGGCCAGCGCCGCGGCGGGTAGGTAGCCGGCGTCGGTGGCTCGCGCGGGAAGGAACGTGAAGCCGACCAATGGGTGGGTGACGCGGGTCGGGACCGTGGTCGGCGTCTGGGTGGCGCCGACCATGAGGAAGGCGAGCGCCAGTGGAAAGACGCGGAAGGATGCTCTAACCGATCGCACTGAACCCCGAACCTACAACGTTAAGCCTGAACCCTGCATTAACGACCATTCTGCCTAGTGTCCTGGAACCGAAGTTCCCTGCAAATGTCTGGGCAGTCGCAAGCGACGGCCGGCCGACCCTTCGGGCTCATCCGCCAGGGACGCCGATCTCGGCGTCAGCTTCTCCGTACGCATTCCCCAGCCTGCGGCCGGGGCCCCCTATCCAAGTCGCTTACGGGCCCTCAGGCCCGGGCGCTCCGTTGCTCGGCCGCATTCCCCACCCTGCGGGCGGGGGCCCCCTATCGAAGCTTCCTTGTTCTCGACGCCCCTGGCGGCGATTTTGCAACGAACCTCGGTTCCAGGACCCTAGAGTTGGAAGACAGATGTCCGAGCTGAGGTCCCGGTCGCTGTGGCGGACCGTGGAGGCCGCGGCGAGCGGGGTTCGGGTGGGATGGCCGGTCGAGCGACGGACCGTTCTCTCCGCGCTCGCGCCCTCGCCCCTCGTCCTTGCGCTTCTGACGGCCCTCGGCGCGGCGGTTTTCCTGGCCGGCATCAACGCCCATCCGGCGGGCCGGGACGAGGCCGTCAGCCTGCTCCTCGTGCGCCAGCCGGTCGAGCGGTTCGTCTCCCTGCTCGCGGGCCACGAGGTCCTCCCGGCGGGCTACTTCCTGCTCCTCTGGGCCTGGCCCCACGACAGCCTGCTGCAGGCACGGCTCCTGAGCTGGGTCGCGGCGGTCGCCTGCATCCCGGTGGTCACCCTTGCCGGCGCCCGGCTCGGCCTGCGCCGGCCGTGGCTGGCCGGCCTGCTCGTCGCCTGCTCGCCGTTCCTCGCCTACGAGGCGGAGGAGGCGCGGATGTACTCCTGGCTGGCGCTCTTCGGGGCTGCGGCCCTGCTCGCGGTGGCCGCCCTCCCCGAACGCCCGGGCCGAAGGTGGGCGGCAGGCCTGGGCGCGCTCCTGGCGGCGGGCATGTACCTGCACTATTTCGCCGCCTTCACGGCGCTCGGCGTCATCGCCGTGCTGCTCCTCCGCCGTCATTTCTCGCTGGCGGTCCAGGTGGTGCTCGTCGCCAGCCTGCTCTTCCTGCCCGGGCTGCTGCTGATGATCGGGCAGACCGCCGTCATCCTCCGCTACCCGACCCAGTCCTGGCAGGAGCGCCTGACGACGCACGGGCTCAACACGATCACCGGCATGCTCTTCGGTGGCGCCGAGTACGACCCCTACGGCCGCAGGATCGCCCTGCTGCTCGCCCTCCCGGCGGCCTACGGGGTGCTGAAGGCGCCGCGCGCGGTCCAGCTGCTGCTCGCCTGCGGCGCCGGCCTGCCGCTCCTGATCGGCATCTTCAGCGCGACCCTCACCGCCCGCTACCTGGCCGCCATGGCCCCGGTGCTGCTGCTCTGCCTGGCGATCGCGCTCGACTCCCTGCCCAGGCCGGTGTTCCTCCCGGCCACCCTCGGGGCGCTGCTCCTTTCACTCGGCCTGGTCGGCTACCTCGACGTCCGCTACGACACCCTCAAGCCGCCGACCCCGGAGCTGCTCGCCGCCGCCCGCGCGGCAGACGCCGAGTACGTCATCGGCCACCGCCATTTCGCGCCCCAGGCGGCGTACTACGCGCCCGGTGGAGAGGCCTTCGCCTTCAACCCGCCGCCGGTCGACCACGTGGGACTCTGGGCGATGCCGGCCGGGCTCGCCTACCCGCCCTCGCCACCGCGCCCGGTGCTGGCGGTCGACTACTGCGAGGGACCGGCCCCGATCCCGCCCGGCTACCGGGTAACCCGCCGGTGGGTCAACGCGGGAGCCGACTTCTGCGCCTGGCTGGCGGTGCCGCCGCCCTAGGCGGTCGGGTTCTCGAAGGCTCCGACCACCGGAGCGTCGATGTAGAGCGACTCCTGGGGGATGATCTTGAACGCGCCCTTCTCATGTGCCTCGAGGACGGCATCGGCGACCGCGGGGTGGAACTGGGCGCCGCGGCACTTGCTGATCTCGCCCAGCGCCAGCTCGATCGACATCCCCCTGCGGTAGGGGCGGTCCGAGGTCATTGCGTCGAAGGCGTCGGCGGCGGCCACGATCCAGGCGAGGATCGCCAGCTCGTCGCCCTTCTTGCCGTCCGGGTAGCCCTTGCCGTCGAACCGCTCGTGGTGGGAGCGGACGATCACCAGCTCGTCGGTGAGCATGTGGAGGTTCTTCAGGACCTCGTAGCCCACCACGGGGTGGCGCTTGAGGATGTCGAACTCCGCCTCGGTCAGCTTGCCCGGCTTGCCGAGGATCGCGTCCGGCACGTTGATCTTGCCGATGTCGTGGAGCAGGCCGCCCTGCTCGAGCCGCTTCCAGGCCCCCTCGTCGCCGGGTGCGTAATTCATCTCCCGGGCGATCGTGAGCGAGTACTCGGTGACCCGGCTGGAGTGGCCGGCGGTGTAGGGATCCTTGGCGTCCACCAGCTGTGCCATCGCCTTGAGGGACTCGAGGACCACCTGCTCCCGCTCCCGGAAGAGGCGAGCGTTGTCGATCGCCACCGAGGCCTGCGCGCCGAGCTCGGTGGCGATCCGCTTGTGGTCCTCGGTGAACGGCTTGCCCTCGACGTAGTTGGCGAGGAAGAGGACGCCGATCGGAACGGTCCGCAGCATCAGCGGCACGCAGAGGACCGCCCGCGGGTCGAGCGGACCCGACGCGGCGCCCGGCTTGTCGGTGTAGTGCATGAAGGCGGTGCCCTTGGCGAAGACCTCCTGGCAGATCTCGCCGCCGAGGTCGAGCGCCAGCCGCTGGGCGGTGTCGCGGTCGGTGCCGGTCGCCGCGCGGACCGCCAGCTCCTTGGTCTCCTCGTCCTCCAGCGCGAGGACCCCGATCTGGGCCTCGGCGGCCTTGCCGACAGATGCCAGCACCTGGTTGAGCACCTCGTCGATCTCCAGCGTCGAGGTCACGGCGGTGAGGCCGTCCATCAGGTTGCCCAGCTCCCAGATCATCGCCTTGCTGGAGTCGAAGAGCTCGGCGTTGTTGAGCGCGACCACTGCCTGGTTGGCCAGGGTGGAGAGGACACGGGTGTCGTCGGCGCTCCACTCGCGCTTCTCGGGGCAGAAGACGGCCAGCGTTCCCCAGAACGCCCGCTGGCTCGTGATCGGCACGCAGAGCGCGGCGCGGAGGCCGGCGGCGTTGAGGTCTGGGGGTCCTGCCGCCATGTCGAAGGAGTCGGCGACGTCGGTCACCGCGAGCGGCTGCCGGCTGAGGGCAACGGCGCCGATGACGCCCTGGCCATTGCTGATCTCCTTGCCCACGAAGGCGGCGTGAAACCCGAGGACGGCGAGGATGCGGTTGCGGTCCTCGCCGACCGCCTGGGTGAGGAGCGCGTGGGTTCCGCCCCCCAGGCGCGCCGCCACCTCGAGGGTCTTCTGCTCCAGGGCGGCAGTCCCCTGCGTGGTGGTGGTCAGGGCCTGGGAGATCTCGCTCAGCGAGTCGAGCGCCGACGTCACCTTGTCCGCCTGCCCGGAGACCTTCTTGAGGATCCGGGAGTTCTCCACCGCCACGCCGGCGATGGCGCCGAGCTCCTGGAGCGCAGGGATGTCCTTGTCGCCGAAGCCCATGCCTCCCTTGCGTCCCAGGCAGAGGGCGCCGAAGACACCCTCCCGCCCGGTGATCGGGGCCAGGGCCTCGGCGACCTGCGCCGTCTCCGAGCCGGGATCGACGCCGCTGAAGAGGCCGTCGGAACGTGTAACCAGCCGGCGGATCACGGTCTTGCCCTCGTTCTTCACCTCCGCCAGGGGACTCTTCTCGAGGTCGGAGCCGACGGCCGACCCGCCGACGATCAGGTAGGTGCCGTTGGGCTCGAAGGTCGCCACCCGCGCCGAGTCGTACGGCACCAGCTCGTTGGCGCGCTGGACGACGAGCTTCATGACATCCTCGAAGGGCAGGCCGGAAGCCTGTTTCGCGATCTCGTTGAGGAGCGAGTAGCGCGCCAGCTCCTCCTTGGTCTGGGAGACGGCGTGCTGGCTCCCGAAGTGGATCGCGGCTCGGATCGCCAGCGTCTGGGCAAGCCGGCGATCGTCGGGGTCGAAGCCGCCGCGCTTGTTTCCGACGACCAGGAAGCCGCCCAGCCGGCTGGCCATGAGCATCGGCTCGACCAGCACGTTGGAGAGCTTCAGCCCGGGTGTGAAGAGGCGCGCCACGTGGGTGATCCGCTCCCGATCCTCGGCGTAGAACTCCTGGTTAGCGGCAAGCGGGTTGATGAGCTGATCGCCGCCCTCCTTGCGGGGAAGGAGGGGCTGGGGACGGCCGCTGGTGAAGCCGAAGC
The DNA here is from genome assembly GCA_036564345.1 of Candidatus Dormiibacterota bacterium. Lineage (GTDB taxonomy): Bacteria > Chloroflexota > Dormibacteria > Dormibacterales > Dormibacteraceae > UBA6019. The sequence goes on from DATCOZ010000010.1 coordinate 19,771, forward strand.
CGGGCAGCTGGGGCACGAACTGGCGGCCGTCGCCCGTCGACAGGTAATAGATGCAGAAGTCGGCCCCGACCTGCCGCGCGGTGGCCGCCGAGAGCGCGCCGAGGTCGCTGAAGTTGATGCCCGGGTCCTCGGTCGCCGCGAGGAACATCCGGTGCTGCTCCTGGAGCTCGTCGTTCAGCGCCTCGACCTCGCGCACCCGGGTCCGCATCGCCTCCGTCACCCGCTCGTAGCCGAGCGTCGTCAGCACGCCGCCCAGGCCGAGGAGGAGGAGGCCGACGGTGTTGATGGCGAAGAAGGCAAGGGGGGCGAAGTGGACCTCGATCGCCGTGAAGGCGATCGCCAGCAGGCCGAGGCTGACGGCGACCTTCCATTGCCGGAAGAGGAGGCCGCCGGCCCAGGCGGCGACCCCGGCCAGGATCGCGAGGAGCGCCGTCTCACCCCGGTATCCCTGGATGTTGAAGCTTGCCCCCGCGAGGACGGCCAGGCCGGCCCCCGCGAAGAGGGCAAGCTGAAGGCTGAGCCCGCGGCCCCTCATGGCGGCGCCAATTCTACTGAAGGGTTCACAGTTCGTGGGTAAGCTTCACCCGTGGTTTGGAGAACCGGAAAATGACAGTCTCCGAGCTCCTCCGGGT
>DATCOZ010000021.1:0-3295 GCA_036564345.1 Candidatus Dormiibacterota bacterium
TTGGTGGATCGGGCTGGCAAGCCCCTGGGGCGAGACGTCGAGTGGGTAACCGGGCAAGAGGGAGTCAGTCCAGCCGGAGCCGCCGTCGGTGGTCCGGTAGAAGCCGGCCCAGGCATCATGGTTGGTCTCGACCGTGCAATAGTCGTTGGAGCCGGCCGTCTCGACCAGCTTGTTGCGCGGGTCGATGGCGATGGTCGGCTCGTTCTGCATCCTCCGGTCGGTGCCGCAGGTCCGGAGCGTGGTGTCGGTGTAGCTGCCGGTCCCGCCCATGGCGTCGGCGCTCACGTAGCTGCCGGCCTGGTCGCGGGTGACCCGATTGTTCGCGCCCGCCGAAGGTCCCGTCGCGACCGCGCCAAGCGGTAGGGCGGCGGCAACTGCGGCCACCACGAAGCTGACCACGAGGCTAGTAGATCTCATGAGATTCCCCCTATTCGCAGCACGGTAGCTCTCGCTGCCCCCAAGCCGTCCGTCGATTGTGCGGACGCCTTGGCTTGATGTCAAATTCGAGGCACTTGGAGCAGACACTGGAAGACTCGGCAGGCTCGATCAGCCGTAACCCGGCGCCGTATGCACCCCGTGTTGCAGTCGCGCCCGACCGTGGGCACCGGGTCGCCGTTCGTCTCGTTCCTCGAAGCGGCTTGCCAAATGGATCAAGCGGCCGCGCCGATCGCGTATGACGGATGGCTTGAACAAGCCCAGCCAGGAATTTAGACCGGGAGACCGAGAGGACTTCGATCGGCTCTACCGGGAAAGCTATCCCAGGTTGTTCCGCACCCTGTATGGAGTCCTCGGCGACCCGGCGGCGGCAGAGGATTGCGTCCAGGAGTGCTTCCTCAAGGCGTTCCAGGCCTGGCCGAGCTGGCGCCCGAATGCCCCGGCTGAAGCGTGGCTTCACCGGATAGCGATCAATCTCGCCGTCACGCACCGCCGGAAGCTGCGGCTGCGCGAGGTCGGTGAGCTGGTGCGAAGGCTGGGCCGTCCAGCGGCTGGACAAGACCCGAGCCTCGTAGCGGAGAGGTCGGACCTGGTCGAAGCCCTGCGCCGGCTCCCGGCGCCGCAGTCTGCGGCGATCGTGCTCCGCCACTACCACGGTTACAGCAACCGCGAGCTTGCCCAAGCCCTTGGCGTCTCTGAGCGGACGATCGGCTCGCGGCTCGCCCTTGCCCAGGCCGCGCTTCGAGCCCGGCTCGGCCCCGACTGGGGGGAGCTTCCGACTTCGGGGCGGTCGAACGTTGAAGTTATGGGGAAGTCCAGGATCAGAGATGTTTGAAGATCGGCTTGCGGAGCGGTTGCGAGAGGACCTCGAACGTCCGAGGCTCGCTTCGCAGCACCCAGCCGGGGCCCGCTATCGCCTCGCTGTTCGAGGTCCCGGCCGCCAGGTTGTCGGCGTGCTCCGAGTGGGAGGCGCGTTCCTCGCCGGAGCGGTTGTCGCAGCCGCGGCGCTCTCAGCCGAGACCGGCTCCACCAACCCACGCGTCTGGACGGTGCGGGTGGCATCCGCGCTTACTCAACTGACCGAGCCGGAGGCGCCCCCGACGCCGAGTCCCAGGTCGCCGGCACCGTCCGGGAGCGGAGGTGCAGGCGCAGGTCCGAGCGTCGCCATCCCGGCGATTCGCCCCAGCGGTCACGACGACGGTTCGTCCGCGGGAAGCTCGGATGACCATGGGGCTTCGGTCCCGAGCAGCGGCGACGATGGTATGTCCACCCCCGGGCCGACAGAATCGCCGGACGACCACGGGTCCAGTGGCAGCGACGGAACGACGGCAGGTCCAGATGAGCATGGCTCACCGGGCCCGAGCCCAACTCCAGCCGCGTCAGACGAACCCGAGCGTTAGGTCAGCTGCCGACTTTTCAACCCTCGGACGTTCTCTCTTCATACAGCCCAAGGCCTTACTGAGACGGGCCGCAACAGCCGACGGAGGAATCACCACGGTAATGGTCAAAGAACGACTGAAGTACATCGCCGCCGCGGCTTTCGGCGCCGGGGCCGTCTTGCTTGCCACCGGGACCGGTGGCCACCTCATCGCCCTCCAGAGCCCGAATGGCTCGGTCCGCGCGCATGCGTCGGATGACCAGGCCCAGGTGTCGCCGACGCCTGAGATGTCGCCTTCACCGGAGACCTCGCCTGATGAGGTTGCGCCGGCAATCGTCCCTGCGGTCACGCCGACGCCGGACGAGGAAGCGAACGAAGCGGTCGAAGACGCGCAGGACGCCGACGACGCCGCGGAACCGGCGGAGGCGGCAGATCCGAACGACGTGAACGATGACAACGGCGGAGGGGTTGCCGGCACTCCCGCAGGCCAACCCGAAAATGACGACCAGGGGCAGGATGGCAGCGGTTCGGGTGGCTCTGGCTCGGGTGGCCACAGCTCGGACGACGGGGGCGGCGACGACTAGCGCCGTTCGAACGTAAACCTCTTTCCTGTCGAAGGACCGCGGTTCGCTTCCGCGGTCCTTCCTTTCATTCCGAGCTCGTCCGTTTTCACCTCGGATAGCCGGTCAAGCAGGCTCAGACTGCACAGGGGCTGGCGCGCGACACCAGGAGTCGCTGCCCCGCGGACGTCGCGACCAAGCATCCGAGCGGGGCGCCGAGCGCGTCCTCGACCCGCCAGCGCGCGCCCGGCGGGCCTGCTCGGAGCTCTTGCCCCGACGCCAGGGTGACGCCTCCGGTTGCCGGGCAGGGTCCAGCGCAACGCACCACCTGCACCGGCGCCTGGCTGTCGTTGACGATCACAGCGGGGCGCGGACCGAGGTCAGCCGGTGCCGAGACCGCGGGGAGCACGCGAAACCCGATCAAGGCGCAGAGGACCGCGGCGCCGAGGATGAGCAGGCGCACCAGGCCGGTCCGGTTCAGGTCAGCGAACCAGCCCGGCGCGACGGAGCTGGCGGACGGTCAGCCCGGTGCCGAGCAAGCCTAGGCAGAAGACAACCGCGCCGGCCGGCCAGTCACGGTGCACGAGGTGCATGTCGCCGATCCAGAGCAGCGCAGCCGCCACCACGCCGATCGGGAAGGCGAGCAGCAGGTGGCGCAGCCGAGGCGTTGGCGCCTCGTCGGCTGGTGGCCGGTCCAGCCGCCGCCCGGCCATCAGCGCGGCACGTCCGGCGATCTCGACCCGCGGTCGTAGATCGACCCCAGCGCCACCGGCGAGGGCGGCGTCCAGCCCTCGAGCAGGCCCGGATCGAGGTCGAACACCTCGACGCCCAGCGGCCGGCAGGTTGCCAGCGGGTCGCTCCCCTCGTCGCCCCAGCCCCATTCGGAGAGGTCGCCGCTGGGGCAGACCGAGATCGCACAGAG